>NZ_JBFRDL010000022.1:0-128006 GCF_052113525.1 Rhodococcus sp. TAF43 | reverse complement strand
CCGTCGACGTCCCAGTCCGCCCGCCGCAGCAACCGCTGCATCCCGTCCGGGCTCACCTCACCGGCGCGCTCGGCCAGCGTCCACCCGTTCTTCCGTTCCAGACCCGCAACCAAACCCGAGACATACTCACGCACCCGGCTGCGTGGCTCTGCCCGCGCAAACCGGCCAGATACCCGCTCATGCAACGTATCCAGCTCCGCAGCAACCACATCGACAACCACTCGACAAGTATCGATCACCTGTCAAGCAAGTGCCGTTGCAGTACTAGGACGAAAGGCCGCGCCCTGACGGATATTGCGTCCTAGACCGACGCTTATACCGCGGGCTCGGTCCTCATTCACCAGTGACGGACCGCGCCGCGGCAAGCACGAAGTCGACCAACCGCTCCGCGTACGCATCGAGGTTGGCGAGTTGCAGTTCACGTAGGTGGCTAGGGACGGCCTGGACATGCATCATGGCGGCCCCGCACAAGGTGTCAAGCAGCAAGGTGGCCGAAGTATCCTGGGGCAGTTCGCCTCGTTCGATGGCGCGGGCCACGATGGCGCGGGCGGCGACGGTCTGAGACGAGTTCACCTCGTCCCAATACTCTTTCAAACCGGGGACCAGGGGCGCCTCGAGCATCAGGCGCACCGTCGAGCGGCCGGAGTCCGCGACGTGCAGCCGCAACAGCTGGTTGGCCAAAGACAGGAGTTCGGTGCGCACGTCGTCGAATGCCCGGTCAGCGACCACCCTGACGCGGGAATGGACCGCGTCGATTAACAGGTCAGTGCTGTTTGGCCATCGCAGATAGATCGAAGCCCTGGCCACGCCCGCCTTCTTGGCCACAGCGACGACACTGAACCCCTTCCAGCCGAATTCACCGAAGACCTCCAGTGCAGCGTCGAAGACCCGGCGGTCCACATTGGGATCCCGAGGACGCCCTGCGCCCGATCCCGTGGGCTCCGTCAGTGCCCGTGAGGTAGTGGTCATGAGGACCCAGTCTACGGCCGCCCGCCACCCATTGCCGAACAGTGAGTGTCTATGTATTGTGACGCTCGACATATCTAGTCATCCTCAGCTCAGTAAAGGGTGTGGATCGATTGTGAACCGTTCGGAAATCCAGGACCTCCAGACCAACGGCGCCGGTCTTCTCGCACGCCGGTGGGGTACTGCCACCTTCCGTCGACACCAGCGATCTCGATCAAATTTGGGCGGCCGCGGGCGGGGGCGGCTGGTTCGACTAGTAGGCACGCTCCGCGCTCATCGCAGCGGCCAGCGAACTCGGGAAGGCGGTCTTCCCACTCCCCCTCACCGACGGATTCATCGCCGCTCGACTGTGGGGCCCGGACAGTGTGGTCGCCGCCCACAGCACGGATGGTTCCTGGAAAGTCACACTGGTCTCGACGGAGGCTCCGGACCGGCTCGTCGAGGCAGGCGAGGCCGCCACCCATTGACTTTTCCACTACTCGGAGTCCGGAACTGCGGCACTGCATCTCACCACCGGCCGCACCGAGATCGACGGCMTCACCAAGCCGGACTGGTCGACTGTCAGCTACGACGAAGCCGAATCCCAGATCGCAGAAGGCTCAGATTCCCTCAACGAGGCGATCGTCAAGCGATGCTCGACATCCTCGGACCCAACGCGGTCATGGGCCCGTCCGTCCGTTCCCGGCGCCCGCCGGGACGCACTCAAGAAATGTCTACGCCTGTCGATCATGTACGTCGTCGGCGGCGGTACCAACGAGATCCGGCGCGGCCTCATCCCCGCGGCCGCGGACTCCCCCGCTAATCCGAAACACCCTTCAACCAGGAGCATTCATGCCTACTGCGATTACGCCGGAGCGGCTCACGGCTCTTTTCCGGCCACGCAACGTCGCTCTCGTCGGAGCCTCGAACAAGTCCAACTTCTCACTCGTCGCATATCACAACCTTGTCCAATACGGATTCGGTGACCGCACATATTTGGTCAATAAGCGGGGCGCCGAGACCCACGGTCAGCAGACCTACACCTCCTGCACCGAGATACCTGTCCCGGTGGATCTGGCGTACATGATGGTGCCGCAGGCTGGCACCCTGGACGCGCTGACCGATGCGCACGCCGCTGGCGTGCGCAACGCGGTGATCCTGTCGTCCGGCTACGCTGAAGCCGGCGCGGACGGGCGTAAGGCCGAGGCCGAACTCCTCGCCCATGCAGAGTCGCTGGACATGGCGCTGTTGGGCCCGAACATGCTCGGCTTCACCAACTTCGTCGACGGCGTCACGGCGACCTCCATTCCGGTCACGCAGCGATCGCCGGGGTCGATCGGGCTGCTGTCGCAGAGCGGTGCCAGTTCCTCGGCGATGGCCGACTTCGCAGCCATGATCGGCGCGGACCTGTCCTACATGGTCACCTTGGGCAACGAGGCGATGATCACCGTGGGCCACGTCCTCGACTTCCTCGTCGAGGACGAGTCGACCAAGGCGATCGCGATATTCATGGAGACGATCCGCGATCCCGAGACATTCCGGCGTGCGGCGCTGAAGGCGGCCGCAAGGGGCAAGGCGATCGTGATCCTCAAGGCCGGCAGCAGCGAGCTGTCTGCCCGCACCGCGGCCGCACACACCGGCGCCCTCGTCGGCGACGACAAGGTCATCGACGCCTTGTTCCGCGAGTTCGGCGTCATCCGAGTCGACTCGATCGAAGACATGATGGTCACCGCCCAGGTCGCGGCTCATGTCGGACTGTTGGACCGACCCGGCATCGGTGTAGCGTCCATCTCTGGTGGCGCGTGCGACATCATTGCCGACCGCGCTCAGGATCGGGGCGCCCTCCTGCCGGAGCTTGCGCCCCAGACGCGGTCGACGATAGAAGAATTCTTCGCTGCCTACGGCACGATCCAGAACCCACTTGATGTCACGGGCGCCGCTGTCATCGATCCGAGCATCTTCACCAAGTCCATCGTGGCATTGTCGAAGGATCCCTCGATCGGTGTGGTCGCTGTCGTCAGCTCGATTCCGTGGGAAAACGACGGCCCTTCCCCAGCCGAGGCGTTGATCTCCAGCATTGGCAACGGCATCGCTCAGGCCGAGGTCCCCGCCGTGTTCGTGAACCAGGTTCTGCAGCCCAATACCGACTACACGCGCAAGATCATGACGGATGGCAATGTGCCGGTGGTAGTTCCGGGCATACAGGCCGGTGTCGTCGCGCTGCAGAACGTGGTGACCTGGTCGCATCGGGTTCAGGAGATCACCTCCTCTGCCTCCCACGCCCCTGCCGATGTCGCGGTCCCAGACAGCAGTGCCCGCCGGGGCAAGTGGTCGGAGTCGACCGCTCGCGGCTTGCTGGCCGACGCGGGTGTGCCGGTCGTTCCTGCAACGCTGGTAACCACTGCAGACGAGGCAGTTGTCGCGGCTGCCGCGGCCGGGGCGGCCGTAGTGCTCAAGATCGCCTCCCCGGACATCCTGCACAAAAGCGACATCGGCGGCGTCCGTTTGAACGTCTCCGGCGCCGACGACGTCCGGGCAGCATTCGACGCCGTCCACGCCTCCGCGGCCGCAGTGCCGGGAGCCCGCGTGGAAGGTGTCCTCATCTCCCCGATGCGACCACCGGCAACCGAACTGCTTGTTGGCGTCGTTCGGGATCCCCAGTGGGGTCCGATACTCGCGGTCGGGCTCGGTGGAATCTTCGTAGAGGTCCTCTCAGACTCCGTGCTTACTCCGCTGCCGGTGACTCCAGACCGGGCCCGGCAGCTGCTCGACCAACTGCGCGGCTCGACAGTCCTCGACGGCGTCCGCGGAGGAGCGGCCGCCAACCGCGACCGTCTCGCCGAGGTCATCTCTCGTGTCGGCGACCTCGCAGTTGCCCTCGGACCTGACCTCGTCTCCCTCGAAATCAACCCCCTGCGCGTCAACGGCTCCGAGATCGAAGCACTCGACGCTGTTGTGGAATGGAAGGACCAGGCGTGAGCACGCCTCACTCTCTCGACCCCCGTACCCCCGTCGTCGTCGGCGTCGGCCAGTTCACCGAGCGGGTTGACGCCCCCGAATACCGTGGCCTGTCGGCCGTCGACCTTGCTGCCGGCGCTGTTTCGGCTGCGCTCACCGACACCGGAGCCGACACCAACGCCGTTGCCGCCGCAATTGACACCGTGGCCGGAATCCGCCAGTTCGAAACGTCCACACCCGGTGCCCCCGCCCCGTTCGGGAAGTCGAACAACTATCCCCGTTCTGTCGCCCATCGTGTCGCTGCCAACCCGTCGCGTGCGATCCTTGAAGTCTCCGGCGGTCAAGGGCCCCAGCATCTGGTGACCGAGCTGGCTCGCGCGATAGTGTCCGGTGACAGCTCTGTTGCAGTGGTTTTTGGGTCCGAGGCGATCTCGACCGTCCGACATCTAGCCAAGACTGAGAACAAGCCGGACTTCACTGAGACCGTCGACGGAGGCCTTGAGGACCGCGGGTACGGTCTCGAGGGACTGATGCCGATGTCCGCAGTCAACCACGGCCTGACCGACGCTCCGAGCCAGTACGCACTGTTCGAAAACGCCCGCCGCGCCCGACTCGGACAGACACGGGACGAGTACGCCTGCGGTATGGGCAAGCTGTTCGCACCGTTCACCCGGGTCGCGGCGAGCAACCCGCACTCGGCGGCACCGACCGAACGCACCGCGGCCGAGCTGGTCACACCCACCGAACGCAACCGACCGATCGCCGACCCTTACACGCGGTTCGTCGTCGCGCGCGATCAGGTGAACCAGGGTGCCGCGGTGGTGCTCATGTCGGTTGCCGCCGCCCGGGAACTCGGTGTGCAGGAGGATCGATGGGTGTTCCTGCACGGTCACGCCGACCTGCGCGAACGCGACCTGTTCGACCGGCAGGATCTCAGTCGCAGCCCGGCCGCCGTCATGGCGAGCACGCATGCGCTCGAGGTCGCGGGTATCGACGTCGCCGAGCTGGCCACGATCGACCTCTACAGCTGCTTCCCGATCGCGGTGTCCAACGTGGCCGACGGACTCGGCCTGTCCTCCGATGATCCGCGTGGGCTGACCCTGACCGGCGGCCTGCCGTTCTTCGGCGGCGCGGGAAACAACTACTCGATGCACGCGATCGCCGAAACCGTCGACCGGTGCCGCAAGGAACCCGGCTCGTTCGGGTTCGTCGGCGCCAATGGCGGCCTCCTGTCGAAGTACTCGGTTGGGATCTACTCCACCCATCCCACCGGGTGGCGCGAGGACCGCTCCACCGAACTTCAGGCCGAGATCGACGCCTGGCCGACCGTGCCGCTCACCAACCACGCCGACGGCTGGGCAACCATCGAGACCTGCACCGTCAAGTACGACCGCAACGGTGACCACACCGGCATCGCCATCGGAAGACTCGAGAGCACCGGGGAGCGGTTCATCGCCAGCGGCATCGACGGTGACGACGGCATCCTCGCACTGCTGAATTCTCCGGAACCGATCGGACAGCGGTTCTACGTGCGCTCGTTCGGCTATGGCAACCGCGTCACCACCACCGAGATGCGGATGAATGAACTGCACCCACCCACAGTGCCAGTGTTGCGCGAGGGCTACGAACACGTCCTCGTCCACCGCGAAGGACACCGGCTCGAGATCACCATCAACCGGCCTCAAGCCCGCAACGCCCTGTTCCCGCCCGCGCACGAGGAACTGTCCGAGATCTTCGACGCGTACTTCGCCGATCCGGATCTGTGGGTGGCGATCATCACCGGTGCCGGCGACCAGGCGTTCAGCGCCGGCAACGACCTGATCTACTCGGCGAGCGGGAAACCGAACTACGTGCCCAAGAGCGGGTTCGCCGGGCTGACCAGCCGCCGCGGCATGAACAAGCCGGTTATCGCCGCCGTCAACGGCTTCGCCATGGGCGGTGGACTCGAAACCGCCCTCGCCTGTCACCTCGTCGTAGTCGACGAGAGCGCGCAACTCGCCCTCAGCGAGGTCAAGGTCGGACTGTTCGCTGGCGCTGGCGGTGCAGTCCGCCTGCCCCGGATGCTTCCCCCCAAGCTGGCGAACGAGCTCATCCTCACCGGACGCCGGATGGGTGCCCAGGAAGCGCTCGGTCACGGCCTCGCCAACCGGGTCGCACCCGAGGGCAAGGCACTGGACGTCGCAAGGGAACTCGCCGAGGCGATCATCGTCAACTCCCCTACCTCCGTGCGACTTTCACTCGAGGTGATGGAGCAGGCCCAGGGCATCGCCGATGTGATCGACGCCGTGAACGCCCGCACCACAGCCGTCGACGACCTGATGACCAGCGAGGACATGCGCGAAGGCCTCACCGCTTTCGCGCAGAAGCGCCCACCGGAGTGGCGCAACCGCTAGCTTCCCCAACTCCCCCAACAGAACTGGAGCACCGTCATGAAGACCCCCATCTGCGAGCTTCTCGATATCGAGATCCCGCTGCTCGCGTTTAGCCACTGTCGCGACGTCGTCGCCGCCGTCACGAACGCTGGCGGCTTCGGTGTCCTTGGAGCCTCCTCACATACCCCAGAACAGCTCGAAGAAGAGCTGGCCTGGATCGACGACCATGTCAACGGCAAGCCTTACGGTGCCGACATCGTCGTTCCCGAGAAATTCGAAGGCAAGGGGCAGCACCTCGAGGCTGCAGATTTGCTGGCGCTCGTGCCCGATGAGCACACTGATTTCGTCACCAAATTGCTCACCGACCACGGTATCGAGGCGGCCCGCGAGCAGGTGGTCGCGATGATCTTCGCCCCGAATCAGGTCGAGGAGGGCGAGAAGCTTCTTGAGGTGGCACTGCGGCACCCGATCAAGCTGATCGCCAACGCACTTGGCGTGCCGCCCCAGTACATGATCGACCGCGCCAAGGAAGCTGGAATCCCCGTCGCCGCTCTGGTCGGCGCGAAGGAACACGCGATCCGTCAGGTTAAGGCAGGGGTCGACATCCTCATCGCCCAAGGAACCGAAGCTGGCGGGCACTGCGGCGAAGTCACGACCATGGTCCTGATCCCCGAGGTCATCGAGGCGATCAAACCGATCCGGGAAGTGCCCGTCCTCGCCGCCGGTGGCATCGTCACCGGCCGTCAGATGGCTGCCGCAGTCGCACTCGGCGCTGCGGGCGCCTGGACAGGATCCGTCTGGCTCACCACCCCCGAGGCCGAAACCGCTCCCTACACGGTCGAGAAGATGATCGCGGCGTCCTCACGAGACACGGTCCGCTCGCGGGCGCGCACCGGGAAGCCGTCACGCCAGCTCAAGTCGGCATGGACGGAGGCCTGGTCGGCACCGGGGAGCCCAGATCCGCTGCCGATGCCGTTGCAGACCCTCCTCAGTGAGGGAAATCTGCGCCGGATCGACGGTCTGGCGGAGAAGGGCGACAAGGGTGCTCAGGATCTGGCGACATACTGGGTTGGCCAAGGCGTCGGGCTGATGAACAAGGTCAAGCCGACCCGTGAGGTGGTGCTCGATTTCGCGGAGGACTACCTCGAGGCGACCGAACGCCTGGCGAACTCGCTGGGGGACTGACAACAGCACGCGCTGCGGGCCCGGCTGAGAGCCAACACACGGCTCTCGGTTGGGCCCACCATGCTGCAAGCATCCAAACGTCCGATCGAGAGAGCATGTTAGAACGACCCCTCCAGCTGCCCTCGCCGTCCGTCGCGCATTGGGATTGGCAGCTGACCGCCCGCTGCCGTGAAGTCGACGCCAGCATCTTCTACCGCGACGACTCAGACTCCGAAGCGACGGCAAAATCGCTGTGCAACTCGTGCCTGGTGCTCGACGAGTGCCGGGCCTACGCCGTCACAGCGAACGAACCGCACGGTATCTGGGGAGGACTCAATCCCAATGAACGCAGTCGCCGGCGCTGGGAGTACGCGCCACGATCGCGAACTGAGACCATCGAGGTCTAGTACTGCAACGACAGTTTGTGATGTCGACGTTTGTAGTGACTGACACGGGCTCTGGCTTGGCTGACGCGGCGCCAAGTTCGACCAGTGCCATACGTGGATGAGAGTGTGTCGCACAGGACAAGCAACACGATTGAAGAGGCGTCGAATCTCGTTGATCGTCAGAGGAATTAGCGTTCCGGGACCCGCTGGAGATCCTTTTGAGCGTCTCGGCGCAGGATCGTCAAGAACGCGGCCGCGGCTATCGACAAGGTGATGTGCCGGTACCAGGCCGGGTACCCGCGGACCTGGTAGTGGTCGAGCCCCGTCTCGTTCTTGGCGGCCTGGAAGCACTCCTCGATCGCCCAGCGACTGCCGGCCACCCGCACCAGTTCGGCGGCGGGGTGTCGGCGGGGCCGTAGCAGATGTAGTAGGCGATCTCGTCCGGGTTGCCGATCGAGCGGCGGGCCAACAGCCAATGGCCGCGGCCGGCCTCGCGCAACGGCCGGATGTCCACCACCGCCCGGTCGTAGAGCCTGGGGCCATGGGCGCCGTCGCCGCAGTTGATCCGCTGCCATGCGGTCTCCGGTAGTTCCGCGACAACGGCATGGGCGCGGCGCTGCCGCAGCTCCATCGAGATCACCATCTGCGACTTCGGTACAGCGAGAACATGTGCCACACCACGGGATTCGAGCCACAGCCGGATTTTGCCAACCTGCCCGTAGGCCTCGTCACCGGTCAGCCACCCGAACGGCACCCCGGAGTCGAGGGCGCGCTCGATCATCGACTGCGCCAGTTCGGGTTTGGTCGCGAATTCCACGTCGTCGCCGATCCCGGCGGCGCGACACCGCTCCCGATCCTCGGTCCAGGCCTTCGGCAGGTACAACTCCCGATCGATCAACGCACGACCCCGGTCGGAGGCATAGGCGAGGAACACCCCGACCTGTGAGTTCTCGACCCGCCCGGCCGTGCCCGAGTACTGCCGCGCCACCCCGGCAGAACGAGTTCCCTTCTTCAAGAAGCCTGTTTCATCGACGATCAACACGCCGGCGTCGGCGTCGCCGATCGTCTCGACCACGACCTCACGCACGTCATCGCGCAACCCGTCACAGTCCCAGGAGTAGAAATTCAGCAACCGCTGCATGCCCTCCGGGCCGCTGTCACCGGCAGCCTCGGCCAAAGTCCAGCCATTCTTCCGCTCGATCTCACCGAGCAATCCGCGCACGTACGCACCCATCCGCCGCCGCGACTCCACCCGACTAAACCGGGACGCGAACCGCGCACAGAACGCCGTGAACCCCGCCGACCACTCCAGTACCTCAGATTGCACCACGATCAATTACCACAGGAACACCATTGGTCACAAAATGTCGTTGCAGTACTAGGCGTCGACGAGACGGTTCGATCCCGGCGGACGGCACATTTCGGAAAACCCACCATCTCCGTCCATTCCGGATCTCCGCGGCCCACACCGGTTACGCATCACCACCGAGTCGGGATGCGTGGCCGGGGCGTGGACCTCGGACACGACGATCGACCGCGCACCGGCGTCGCGCAGGGCGCGCTCGAGTCGACTCGCATCGAGGGCCCGGACCAGGACGGTGACCAGGCGGTAGCGGTCACCCGGGTCGGTCTGAGCGATCCTGGTCGGTGTCGGCGGCGGTTCGTCGACTGCGCCCGAGGCGAGTCCCGCACCCACCACGAAAGACGGCGCGAACTGGTAGGCGTCCATCCCCTGGCGTCGTCGGTCGAGCCCGAACTCCTCGTCCGGCGGGAGTCGCAGCCCGACGGTCTTCTCCGCGGCGAACGCGATCAGCAACGTGACGACGAACGAGAACGCGACGACTGCCACGACGCCAGTGCCTGATTGCCGAGCAGCGAGAAGCCACCGCCGAAGAACACGCCGTCGGAGCCGATCGTGTTGACGGCCTTCTTCGCGAACAGGCCCAGCAGCAGCGAGCCCAGCACACCACCCACGAAGTGCACCGCGACGACGTCGAGCGCGTCGCCGAAGCGGAACCACACCTTGAGCCGCAGCGCGAGCTGGCAGGCCAGGCCCGCCACCGCGCCGGTGGCCGCGCCGAGCACGGTGGCCCTGCCTTGCCGGAACCACTCGAGAATCAGCCAGATGACCAGCCCGGCGGCCGCGGCGACATGGGTGTTCAACAACGCCTGAGGCGCGACACCGTTCGCCTGCAGACCGTCCCCCGCATTGAACCCGAACCAGCCGAACCACAGGATTCCCGCGCCGACCATCGTCAGAGGCACCGAGTACGGCACCGTCTCGCTGTCCGGCCAACCCGCCCTCCGGCCGACCACGACGAGGATGGCCAACGCCGCGGCACCGGCAGACGCGTGGACCACCATGCCACCGGCCCAGTCCTGCGCTCCCCTACTCGCGAGCCAGCCCTCGGGGTTGAACAGCCCGGCATCACGGTTGAACGCGATGCTGTGTCCGATGAGGATCCAGACAACGGTCACCACCCCGAGCGGACGATGTTCTGCTGAAGCATCACAAGGGTGTTGCGGCTCTTGACCATTCCGGCATAGAAGAACGCCAGCCCCGGAACCATGAACAGCACGAGGGCGGCACAGATCAGGACCCAGGCAGTGTCACCGGCGTCGAAGCGGCGTCGTCGTGTCAGGACCCCAGCCGATCCCGCTCCGTTGTGCGACCCGCACAGGCGCGGGAGCAGTACCGGCTCTCGGTCAGACGCCGTAGTACCGTGCGACGTCGATCCGGGACAGCGGTATCCAGTCCGACGACGAACCCTCGGCGGAACGTGCGGCGGTCGCGGATCGGCGTTCCCGCAGGGCGACCGCGAGAGCGGGCTCCTCGTCGATCCGTTGCACCAATTGGTAGATGGCCGCGAGATGGTGGAGGCACGGCTTCCGGCGCCCCGTGCACGCGCAGGTACCGGCGTGATCGGCGACATCGCCGGTCAACGAGATGCCCTTGTCG
Organism: Rhodococcus sp. TAF43; assembly: GCF_052113525.1. Taxonomy (NCBI): domain Bacteria; kingdom Bacillati; phylum Actinomycetota; class Actinomycetes; order Mycobacteriales; family Nocardiaceae; genus Rhodococcus; species Rhodococcus sp. TAF43. The sequence goes on along the minus strand of NZ_JBFRDL010000022.1, from coordinate 117,222 downwards.
ACCAACTCGGCGACCAGACCGTCGGGCAGTTCCCCCGCCGCGACCCGGCGGTCGTCGGCGCCGGCGCGAGCGACCGTGGCGCGAACAGTGGCGGACTCGCGCCTGTCCCACAGCGGTACGTCGATCCCGACCGGGAAGGCCTTGCCGCGGACGGTCACGTCCGCGCGGATCCGGCCGGCCTCGGCGACAGTGAGAACGACGGAGCCGTTACCGGACAACATACGGGCCCGCGGCAGCAGCGAGTTCGGCGACGCCGCGGTGGTCGACTCGATGGTGCGGAGCCACGCGCGGCCCCACGCGGTGACACCGAGCTTGATGGCCATCAGTTCACTCCGAGCGTATCGAGGTCCAGCAGGGCGCGCAGTTCGGCGTCGGGCAGCTTGGCGAGCACCGCCTCCGGGTTCCCCGAAACAGATTCGGCGACGGCTCGTTTCGAGTGATGCATCGCGGCGATGTGGTCCTCGATCGTCCCCCCGGTGACGAGGGTATGCACATTGACGGTGCGGCGCTGCCCGATCCGGTGCGCCCGGTCGGTGGCCTGGTCCTCCACGGCGGGGTTCCACCAGCGGTCATAGTGCAGCACATGACTGGCCCGGGTGAGATTGAGTCCGAACCCGGCGGCGCGGAGACTGAGAATCAGAATCGGCGGCCCGTCGGGCGAGGACTGGAAGGTCTCGACGAGTTCGTCGCGGCGCTCCGCGCCGAGGCCCCCGTGCAGGAACGGCACCGTGCCCAGGCCGAGTTCCGAGCTCAGGTGCGCGGACAGCAACTCACCCATCGTCCGGTACTGCGTGAACACCAGTGCCCGGTCGCCGTCCGCGACGATCTCGGCGAGCATTTCGGTTGCCCGATCGAACTTTCCGGAACGCCCCACCAGGTCCCGGTCGTCCGCTCCGGTCAGCTGCGCGGGGTGATTGCACACCTGTTTGAGCCTGGTGAGCAGCGCGAGCACGTTGCCGTGGCGCGCGATGCCGCTGCCCAGGCCGTCGGCGAACGCACTCTCGACGGCGGCGCGATAGAGCCGGGACTGCTCGTCGGTCAACGTGCACGCGACCGTCGAGTACTGCTTCGGCGGCAGGTCGGTCGCGACCTGCGCCTTGGTACGGCGCAGAACGTACGGGGCGATCACGGCGTTGAGCCGTTGCGCGGCGGTCCGCGACCGGCCGGACTCGATCGGGGTCGCGAACCGCTGACGGAACCGAGCCCGGGTCCCGAGGACCCCCGGATTGGTGACGTGGAGCAGCGACCACAGCTCCTCGAGCCGGTTCTCGACCGGAGTGCCGGTCATCGCCACCTTCAGCGTCGCCGGCAGCCGAGCCGCGGCCTTGGCTGCCTGCGCGGCCGGATTCTTGATCTGCTGGGCTTCGTCGAAAACCACCGAGTCCCAGGCGACGTCGGACAACGCGTCGGCGTCGGACCGCAGGACGGTGTAGCTGGTCAGCATCACCGTTCTGTTCGGGAGCGTCACCGGCAGTGCGCGGTTCGCACCGTGGAAGACCACCACCGGCAGGTCCGGTACGAAGCGACCCAGTTCACGACGCCAGTTGCCGATCACCGATGTCGGGCACACCACCAGATGCGGGCCCGCGTCCGCACGCATCGCGAGCAGGGCGACGGCCTGCAGCGTCTTGCCGAGGCCCATCTCGTCCGCGAGGATCCCGCCGCCCTCGCCCGCCAACGCCCGGAGCCAGCCCACACCGTGAATCTGATAGGGGCGCAGGGTCGCCTGGATCCCGGCCGTCTCCAGATCGCCGACGAGCGCGGCGGCGTCGAGGAACTGACGGAGCGACACCGCCGCCGACGGGACAGCCGACTCCCCCGCGTCGAGGGTCGCGTGTGCGGCCACCGGCATCGCGTCGGCCAGTTCGGTACAGGCCGCATCGCCCCGTCCGGACAACCGGGCGGCCTCGCGCCACACCGACACCGACACGCCGAGCCCTTCGTGTTCGGGCCGCAACCCGCGGAGGGCGGGCAACACGGCCGGCAGGTCCACCGCCCGCGCCTCCACCGTGCGTGGTTCCACCCTCGTGCCGTCGACGGGCACCGCGAGCCGGCACGTCGTGGGCCGCCCCGCCGGTAGTCCGTTGTCCGCCAGCGCCGCCTCGACGTCGTCGACACCCCACCACACGAGCGTCCCGAGCGCGGGATCGAAGGTGGCCTGCAGCCGTCCGGGATTCACGCTCGACTCGTCCATGTCCGCCGAGACTAGCGCCGCAGGGGCCTCCGCCGCCATCGGAATCGGCCCGGAAGTTCGCAGTTCAGGTGTGGTTTTCCCAACATTGACGGCCGCAGGTTTGCGGTGCCTCGAGGCCGTTCCGGCTAGGGTTCTGCAGCATGGAACGCAGCGACGCCTCGTTGGACGTGTGGCCGGGCAGTGCGTATCCACTGGGCGCGACCTACGACGGTGGCGGCACCAACTTCTCGCTCTTCTCCGAGGTGGCCGACGCGGTCGAACTGTGCCTGATTGCGCGAGACGGGACCGAGACCCGCATCCCGCTCGACGAGGTTGACGGGTACGTGTGGCACGCGTACCTGCCCACGGTCACCCCCGGTCAGCGCTACGGCTTCCGGGTCCACGGGCCACACGACCCGGCGGCGGGTCTGCGGTGCGATCCGTCGAAGCTGCTGCTGGACCCGTACGGCAAGGCGTTCGACGGAGCCTTCGACGGAGATTCGTCGCTGTACACGTTCGGCGAGGACACGTTGGGGCACACCATGACCACCGTCGTGATCAACCCGTACTTCGACTGGGCCGCGGACCGGCCGCCGCGGACGCCGTATCACGAGACCCTCATCTACGAGACCCACGTCAAGGGGATGACCGCGACGCACCCGGAGGTGCCGGAGGAACTGCGCGGCACGTACGCCGGGCTGGCCCATCCGGCGGTCATCGAGCACTTGCGCTCGTTGGGAGTCACCGCGGTCGAGCTGATGCCGGTCCACCAGTTCATGCACGACCAGATCCTGCTGGACCAGGGCCTGCGGAACTACTGGGGCTACAACACCTTCGGGTTCCTCGCCCCGCACGCCGAGTATTCGTCGGTGACGAAGCCGAGCGGTGTCGTCACCGAGTTCAAGGCGATGGTGCGCACCTTCCACGAGGCAGGCATCGAGGTCATCCTCGACGTCGTCTACAACCACACCGCGGAGGGTGATCACCGCGGGCCCACCATCGCGTTCCGCGGCATCGACAACGCCGCCTACTACCGGCTCGACGACGAGGACCCCGAACTCTACAAGGACTACACCGGCACCGGGAACAGTCTGGGTGCCCGGCATCCGCACACCCTGCAGCTGATCATGGATTCGCTGCGGTACTGGGTCACCGAGATGCACGTCGACGGCTTCCGGTTCGACCTCGCGTCCACCCTCGCCCGCGAGTTGCACGACGTGGACCGGCTTTCCGCGTTCTTCGACCTCGTCCAGCAGGATCCGGTGGTGAGTCAGGTCAAGCTGATCGCCGAGCCGTGGGACGTGGGCGAGGGCGGCTACCAGGTCGGCAACTTCCCCGGCCTGTGGACCGAGTGGAACGGCAAGTACCGCGACACCGTGCGCGACTACTGGCGCGGTCAGCCGTCGACACTCGGTGAGTTCGCCTCGCGTCTGACCGGGTCGTCGGACCTGTACGAGGCAACCGGGCGGCGCCCCGGGGCGAGCATCAATTTCGTGACCGCCCACGACGGCTTCACGCTCGCCGACCTGGTGTCCTACGACGAGAAGCACAACGCGGCCAACGGCGAGGACAACCGGGACGGCGAGAGCCACAACCGGTCCTGGAACTGCGGCGTCGAGGGCCCCACCGACGACCCCGGAATCCTCGCCCTGCGCGCCCGCCAGCGCCGGAACATCCTCGCCACGCTCCTGCTCAGCCAGGGCACACCGATGCTCGCCCACGGCGACGAGATGGGGCGCACCCAACAGGGCAACAACAACGTCTACTGCCAGGACTCGACGCTGTCGTGGATGGACTGGACGCTCCTCGACGCCAACGCGGACCTGGTCGAGTTCACCCGACGGGTCAGCGCCCTGCGATCGACGCACCCCGTGTTCCGCCGGCGGCGGTTCTTCGCGGGCCGCCCGGTACGCGACGCCGAGCACAGCCGCGACATCGCGTGGTTGACTCCGTCGGGACGCGAGATGACCACCGCGGACTGGGACAGCGCGTTCGGCAAGGGCCTGGCGGTCTATCTCGGCGGAGACGCGATACCGGAACCCGACCAGCGCGGCCGTCGGGTGGTCGACGACTCCTTCCTGTTGCTGTTCAACGCCCACGACGACGCCCTCGAGTTCACCGTGCCGCACGGCGAGGTCGACTCCCCATGGACCGGCGAACTGGACACCACCGCACCCACGGGGGGCACCGATGTCGTTGTCGCGCCGGGTGACTCCATCGCCGTCTCGTCCCGCTCCCTGCTGGTACTGCGCCGGGACCGAATGCCATGAGGCCGATCACCGCCACCTACCGGCTCCAGTTGCGCGGTGACGCGTTCACCCTCGACGACGCCCGGCGCCTGGCCGACTACCTGGACCGGCTCGGCGTCTCCCACCTGTATCTCTCGCCCATCCTCACCGCCACCGCCGGATCGACGCACGGGTACGACGTCATCGACCCGACCACGGTCTCGGCCGAAATCGGGGGGCGGGCGGCACTGGTCGCACTGTCCGCGGAACTCGCCGAACGCGACATGGGGCTGATCGTCGATCTGGTGCCCAATCACGTCGGCGTCGGCCGGCCACGGGAGAACCGTTGGTGGTGGGACGTGCTGACCAACGGCCGACGGTCGCCGTTCGCCCGGTTCTTCGACGTCGACTGGCGCGAGGACAACGGGGCGGACGGGCGAATCGCACTGCCCGTCCTGGCCGATGAATCCGACCTCGGCGGTTTGAGTTTCGACCACGACCGGGGCACCCCGATGCTCGCGCTCGGCGACCAGCGGTTCCCCATCGCTCCCGGCACCGAGGACGGCAACCCCCGCGAGGTCCACGACCGGCAGGCGTATCGGCTCGTCGGCTGGCGCGACGGGGCGGTGGGATATCGGAGGTTCTTCGCGATCAACGACCTCGCCGCGCTCCGACAGGAGGATCAGCGGGTGTTCGACACGACGCACCACCAGTTCGCGTCGTGGGTGCGCGACGAACTGGTCGACGGCGTCCGCGTCGACCACCCGGACGGCCTGAGCGATCCGTCCCGCTACCTGCGCACCCTGCGGGAGGTGATCGGCACCGACCGTTGGCTGCTCGCCGAGAAGGTCCTCGCGGCCGGGGAACCGCTCGACCCGACGCTGCCGATCGACGGAACCACCGGATACGACGCCCTCGCCGAGTACGGCGGCGTGTTCGTCGACCCCGCCGGTGAGGCGACGCTGACAGCGCTGGCCGACCGTGCGGGGGCACCCGGCGATGCGGCCTGGCTGCGCGACAACGGAATCGAACTCCGACGGCGTGCCGCGCGCACCGAGTTGGCGCCCGAGGTGCGGCGCCTGGTGCGGGCGGTACTGCGCGACTCGCCGACCTTCTGCAACCCGGACCAGTTGCGCGATGCGCTCGTCGAGGTACTCGTCCACATGCCGGTCTATCGCGCCGACTACGCACCACTGGCGGGCACGATCCCCCGGATGATCGGGGAGACACTCGATCGGCACCCCGAGTGGGCCGCCGCGCTGACGACCCTGGCCGGCGCGCTCACGGATGCGGCCAGCGAAGCGAGCACCCGCTTCCATCAGGTGTGCGGCGCACTGACCGCCAAGGCGGTCGAGGACTGCCTGTTCTACCGCACCTCCCGGCTCGTCTCACTGCTGGAGGTCGGCGGCGATCCCGGCCGGTTCGGCTGCTCCCCCGCTGAGTTCCACCTCCGCGCCGCCGAACGCGCCCGGCTGTGGCCGAGGACGATGACGACACTGTCGACGCACGACACCAAACGCGGCGAGGACGTCCGCGCGCGCATCGGGGTGCTGTCGCAGGTTCCGGAACTGTGGGCTCGCTGCGTCGCCGACTGGGAGATGTCCACCCCGAGCCCCGACGGCACCACCGGACTCTTCCTGTGGCAGAACATGTTCGGAGTGTGGCCGGCGGACGGATCGGTCCCGACATCCGCCCTGCGGGGACGACTCCACCAGTATGCGGAGAAGGCCACCCGCGAGGCCGGACTACGCACCGCCTGGACGGACATCGACCAGCACTTCGAGACCGCGCTGCACACCTGGCTCGACAGGGTCGCCGACGGACCGGTCGGCCGCAGCATCGGCCGGATCGCGCAGCAACTCGCCCCGCACGGATGGTCCGACGCGTTGGGACAGAAGCTGCTGCAACTGTGCGGACCGGGCGTCCCGGACGTCTACCAGGGCACAGAGTTGTGGGAGGACTCGCTGGTCGATCCGGACAACCGGCGGCCGGTGGACTATCGGCCTCGCCGGAGGCTGCTGCAGTCGATGGACACCCCCGGCGTCGAGACGCCGCCCCTCGACGGATCGGGTGCCGCGAAGTTGCACGTCACCCGCACCGCGCTGCGACTGCGCCGCGAACGCCCGGACAGCTTCGTCGGAGGCCACTACCGCCCCATGTTCGGCGTCGGACCCGCCCACGATCATCTCGTCGGCTTTGCTCGCGGCCCGGCCGGTCAGGCGTCGGACGTCATCGTCCTCGCCACGCGGCACAGCGTGCGACTCAACGAAACCGGTTGGGGCAGTTCCAGCATCGCACTACCGAACGGAAGCTGGTTCGACCGGCTCACCGGCGAACTGTATGCCGGGGCTGCTCCGCTGACGAAGATGTTCGACCGACTGCCCGTGGCACTGCTGGTGCGACTGGACCGGCCGTGACGAGTCGAGTCTTGCCCGCTTCGCGTGCGCGCCCGACGCCGTCGCAGCACTGAAGGCCGCTGCCGTACCCGACCAGCCGGGTGTGGCAACGACCTTCAGCAACCCCTACGCCCCAAGGATGGGGCGCGCTACTACTTCAACACCAGACGTGAAGTCGGACCTTTTCTCAGCTGAAGGTGGCGAGCGCACCGATCAGGCTGAGCAGTGCGCCGACGCCCGCGAGTACGCCGCCGATACCACTCACGACAGGCTGAATCTGCTTGATCAACGCGAGGTCTGCATCAGAAGAACCCATAACCACTCCTCATCCGAATGTCGTTGCGCGGTTGCGCAAGCAAAAATGTACTACAGCACGTAGTAGCCGCGCTACGCGTGAGAGGAGCTCACTCGGAGCCATCGAGCCCGACAGACGTTTGATCGCTGATAGCGTACCGTCCGCCCTGCCGACCACCCCCGCCGGCTGGCGGACGGGTACGCCGGCAGCGGCGGGATGTGTGCGCGCCCACGTCACCCGGGGCTTCTCCGCTCGGGTCGAGGGCTGCGGGCGCTCTCGCGCCGCCGCGTTGCGCACCGATCCCCGCGGCCACGACGAAGCCGATGCCGAGTACGGCCAGGGGATTCGGGATCTGCCGTAGCGCCACGAGTCCGATGAGAGCCGCGATCGCAGGTTCGAGGCTCATCAGTGTGCCGAACGTCCCCGCGTCGAGGCGGCGCAGCGCAACCAACTCCAGCGCATAGGGCACCACCGGGAGCAGCACCGCAAGCCCGAGGCCGAGGAGTACGAGCTGCGGTGTCAGGCGCGCGAAGACGTCCGGCGCTGCTACCAACGTCGTGACAACCCCGGCGACCGGCATCGAGATGGACAGGCCGGCAAGGCCGCCCACCTCGTCACCGACCTTCTGCGTGAGCAAGATGTATGCCGCCCAACACACGGCAGCGCCCAGCGCGAAACCCGCACCCGTCGGATCGACGTGGCCGCTCCAGGGTTGCGTCAGCAGCACGACACCGCCGCCGGCGACCAGCGCCCACAGCCGGCCGACTCCGCGGGTTCGGGTCACCGCGATCCCCAGGGGTCCGAGAAACTCCAGTGCACTCGCAGTTCCGAGAGGGATCCGCGACGCGGCGGCCATGAACAGCATCGTCATGCCGGCAGTGGCCACACCCAGTGCCGCCGCGGAACGAAATGCGCGGCGAGTGAACTGCTCTGGACGTGGTCGAACGATCGCGACGAGGAGCAGACCGGCCCAGGCGAGCCGTAGCCAGGCGGCACCGGCTACACCCACCTGGTCGATGAGCGCAACCGAGGCCGCGAGACCCAGCTGCACGCACAGCATCGCAGAGAGCGCCATCCCGGCTCCGGCCCGCGATGCACTTCGGGCCTCGATCGTCGTCATCACGTCAGTGAACCGAACTCATCCGTCAAACTCCACGCGAATAAAGTGGACTGATCGTTCACGAATCCTGAACAATGCCTGCATGGACCTGCACCGACTCCGCATCCTTCTCGAACTGTCCCGGTGGGGTTCGATGCGCGAGGTCGCCGACGAGCTCGGAATGACCACTTCTTCTGTCTCCCAACATATTGCGGCGCTGGCCCGAAGGATCGGCACGCCGCTGACAGAACCCGACGGTCGACGGGTGCGCCTGACCCCGGCGGGCCGGCGACTCGCCGAGCACGCGGTGACGATCCTGGCCGCGGTCGATGCCGCGATAGTGGATCTCGACGTGGACGCAGCGCCGGCCGGTACGGTGCGTGTAGCGGGCTTCGCGTCCGCCATTCGGCGCTCGCTGTTGCCGACCATCGCTCGGCTCGGGGCGGCTCAATCGGCGGTGACGGTCATGATCGCCGAGCAGGAGCCGTTCGAGGCTCTCGAACGGCTCGCCCGCGACGACGTCGACATCGCGCTCACGTACGACTACAACCTCGCTCCGGCGACACTTCGCAACGACTTCAGCGCGACCGCACTCTGGACGATGAAATGGGGCCTCGGCACACATGCGGCCCAGCGCCCCGGCCCGCTGTCCTCATACGCAGGCAGCAACTGGATCGTCAACTCGCGCAACACTGCAGACGAAGAGGTCCTACGCATCCTCGCCTCCATGGCCGGCTTCACTCCCCGGATTACCCACCACATCGACAGCCTCGAGCTCATCGACGATCTCATCGCCGCGGGCCACGGCGTCGGTTTGCTCCCCCTCGAGCGCACCCGCCAGCACTCCGAGGTACGGGTCAGGAGCCTCGACGATCTCGAGGTGATCATGCGAACCTATGCCGTCATTCGCCGCGGTCGCGAACAATGGTCGCCGCTGCGGCTCGTACTGGACGAATTGAACGCCGAGGAGCCCTGATCCAGGAACAAGACTGCGAACGCGTCCGCACAACCGCGTCCACCCCATCACCGGTAGCGGCACCGGCGAGCATTTTTCGATGCGACCGCTGCCGTCCGCCCCGCGATCTCACTTCCTCACGGCCGACACCAACCACCGGTTTCCCGGCCGCAACTGCTTCAGCACCGAGTGTTCGGGCAGCACACGCCCGTACCGCCGCGCGAGGTCGTCGACGATCACAGCGGTGGCACGCCAACCGTACGAGTCGAACCAGGCCTCCGGATCCGCGGGACCGTTCGAGTGCAACAGGGCGAGCCAGTCGCGCCGACTGAGGGGGCTACCCCGGAACAGCGGTGCGTCGTCCATCGCCGCCGTGAAGTCGACGTTGGTTATGGTGGCGCCGATCGCACTTCCCGCTCCCGACAACTCCCCCACGTGCCGCATCAGGGCGTCCACGCCGTCCTCGGGTAGATACGCCAGCAGACCCTCGAGGATCCAGGCTGTGGGGACGTCGGGACCGAACCCGGCTCCGCGCAGGGCCGCGGGCCAGTCGTCGCGCAGGTCGATCGGCACCGTGACGCGGGCCGCCTGCGCGGACGAGACACCGTCCAGGACGGCGTCCTTGAACTGCACCATCTCGGCGGTATCGAGTTCGTAGACGGTCACCGGCTGCGGCCAGGGCAGCCGGAAAGCGCGCGTGTCCAGGCCGGCGCCGAGGAGGACGAGCTGCCGACAGCCCGCCGCAACGGCGTCCAACACGAAGTCGTCGAGGAACTTCGTCCGCACCGCGACCCACGTCGTCAGCTCCTCGCGGCTGCCGTCGTCCATCTGATCGGTCGGCGGATTCCAGCCGGATGCTCTGACGAATTCACCGGCCCACGGGTCGTCGAACAATCTGTCGGCGCGACCGCTCTCCATCGCGCGGGCCGCTGCGACGAACACCGCGGTCACTCCGACGCCTCGAGGTTGATTCACGGCGGCACCTCCTCGGTCTACCGTCGATTGTGCTCCCGGTCACCGAGAATGCACGTCCGCGCACCCCGTCGGCCGAATATGGTCCAGGTCACATGACCGTCAAGGACTGGAGGACATACCCATGAGCGCGAACCGTTTCGTCGGCAAGGTCGCTTTCATCACCGGAGCCGCCCGCGGCCAGGGTCGCGCCGAGGCGGTCCGGCTCGCGTCCGAGGGTGCCGACATCATTGCGCTCGACGCGTGCGCGGATTTCGACTCCACCGCCTACGACGGCGCGACCGAGGCCGATCTCGCCGAGACCGTCGCCCTCGTCGAAGGTCTGGGCCGCAAGATCGTCGCCACCAAGACCGATGTCCGGGACTTCGACGCGCTCGCGGCCGCCCTCGCCGACGGCATCGGCACCCTCGGTCGCCTCGACGTCGTGGTCGCGAACGCCGGCATCTGCTCGGGCGCCATGTCGTGGGAGATCACCCCCGAGCAGTGGCAGGAGACCCTCGACGTCAACCTCACCGGCGTCTTTTACACCGTCAAGGCCGCGATCCCGCACCTCATCGAGCAGGGCGAGGGCGGCTCCATCGTCATCACGAGTTCGGTCGCCGGCCTGCGCGGCCTGCCGTTCCTCGGGCACTACGTCGCCAGCAAGCACGGCGTCACCGGACTCGCGAAGACCCTCGCGGTGGAACTGGGCGCACACAACATCCGCGTCAACACCGTCCATCCCAACGGTGTCGAGACCGGCATGCAGGTCAACGACATGCACGCGCTCGTCCAGGAGTACAGCACCACCCTGGCCCCGATCTTCATGGGCAGCCTGCCGGACCAGATCAGCCAGCCCGAGGACATCGCCAACGCCGTCGCATGGCTGGCGTCCGACGAGGCCCGGCACGTCACCGGCATCCAGCTGCCGGTCGATCTCGGCACGCTGATTCGCTGACGCCACCCCCGGACGGCTGCGGTGTGCACGTGATCGGTGCATTCTGATCACGTGCACACCTTCGAGGTCTGGGCCCCCCTTCCGAGTTCGGTGCGCGTCGAGGTCGACGGGTACGCGCACGAGATGACCCGCTCCCCCGACGGCTGGTGGCGCGCCGACGTCGCCGCCGAACCGGGCGCGCGGTACGGATTCGTGCTCGACGGCACGCCGCCGGTGCTGCCCGATCCACGCTCGCGACGGCAGCCGGACGGGGTCCACCTGCCGTCGCAACTGCATCGGCTCGATCCCGCAGGCTGGACCGACTCGGCGTGGACGGGCCGCCAACTGGCGGGCAGCGTCGTCTACGAACTGCACGTCGGCACCTTCACGGCGGAGGGCACGTTCGACGCCGCGATCGCCCGGCTCGATCACCTCGTCGATCTCGGCGTCGGATTCGTCGAACTGATGCCGGTCGCCGCCTTCAACGGCACCCACAACTGGGGCTACGACGGCGTGCTCTGGTACGCGGTGCACGAGGGCTACGGCGGCCCGGACGGCTTGCAGCGCTTCGTCGACGCCTGCCATCGGCGCGGACTGGCGGTGATCCTCGACGTCGTCTACAACCACTTCGGCCCGTCCGGCAACTACCTGGACCGGTTCGGCCCGTATCTCGCGGACGGCGCCAACTCGTGGGGTCGCGAGGTGAACCTGTGCGGCCCGCACAGCCACGAGGTGCGTCGCTACATCATCGAGAACGCGCTGAGCTGGTTCCGCGACTTCCACATCGATGCGCTGCGCCTCGACGCCGTCCACGCGCTCGTCGACAACACCGCCGTGCACCTGCTCGAGGATCTCGCGGTGGAGGTGCACCGACTGTCGGCGCACCTGCGACGGCCACTGACCCTGATCGCGGAGAGCGACCTCAACGACCCCAAGATCATCTCGGCTCGGGCCGCCGGTGGCTACGGCCTCGACGCGCAGTGGGACGACGACGTCCACCACGCCATCCATGCCGCAGTGTCCGGCGAGAGGCAGGGATACTATGGCGATTTCGGCTCCCTGCAGGCGTTGTCGCACACGCTCACGCACGGCTACTTCCACGCCGGCACCTTCTCGACGTTCCGGGGCCGCAACCACGGCCGCCCCATCGACATCCGCAGGATTCCCGCCGACGCCCTGCTCGCGTACACCTGCACCCACGACCAGATCGGCAACCGCGCCACGGGCGACCGACCCGGTTCGTACCTCACCGCGGGTCAACTCGCGATCAAGGCCGCCCTGGTCCTGTGCTCCCCGTACACACCGATGCTGTTCATGGGCGAGGAATGGGGTGCGCGAACACCCTTCCAGTACTTCACGTCTCACCCCGAACCCGAACTCGCGAAGGCGACCGCGGAGGGTCGCCGCCGCGAGTTCGCGGAACACGGCTGGGACAGCGCCGACATCCCGGATCCGCAGGATCCTCGAACGTTCCAGCGATCGAAACTCGATTGGGGCGAGACGGCGATCGCGGCGCACGCACGGTTGCTCGAGTGCTATCGGGAACTGATCGCGTTGCGGCACAGCCGCGCCGATCTGACCGACCCGTGGCTCGAGCACCTCAAGGTCGAATACGACGAGAACGAACGCTGGCTCGCACTCATTCGCGGCGACCTGCGGATCGCCTGCAATCTGGGCACCGACCCCGTGACCGTGCCCATCGGCGGGATTCCCCTCCTGTGGTGGGAGGAGCCGACGGTGGACGAGACGGCGTCGGCGATCGTTCTGCCCGGGCACTCGTTCGCGGTTCTCGACGCCGGCCGGATCGGATAGCCCGGAACAGGACGGCGCAGCCTATACGGTGACGTCCGAGTAGGGCATGTGCTCGGAGACCCAGGGAAATACCACTTCCATGAGCAGCAGCACGAGCGCGACAACGAGGACGATCAGGAGTAGTGCCTTCACCGGCCGGGGGCCGGGGAGCGCGTGCCAGAGGTAGCCGTACATTCATCGCTCCTGCAACGCCGCGGGACCGTGGCCCGAGGACTTGGGGATTGTTTCGACGAGCATGGCATGCACGATCATGCGCTCGGTGTTCGAGAACAGCGGATGGCACGTGGTCAGCGTCAGCATGCTTTCCAGCCCGGGGGCTGCCTCCACCCAAGCGGCGCCGGGCAGCGGGTTGACGACCTCGACGTCGGTGGGCACGGTGATGTGCCGCCCCAGGACGTGGGCGTAGTCGCCGTCCGAGACGCGATCGGTCTGCTCGGGGCTCAGACAGGCTTCCGCCGCCGCACGCCTTTCGGGCGAGGCCGCCTCGAGTGGGAGCAGCCGGTAGGTCATCCATTGGAACTCGGTCTCCACGACGACGGCATCGCACGACGCGAGCCGATCCAGGTGCTGGAACACCGCACCGGTACCGATACGATGCCCGGCGAGCGCGAAGTTTCCTGCCTCGCCGGGCATCTGCGTCTCGGGATAGTGGCCGGGGCCGGCCCGCAGGTCCTCGTTGCGGGTGCCCTCGACGACGGCGTACACGGTGTCGAGGGCGGGGAGGTGCACCCGCGCGAACCCCTCGCCGAGCGCCGGGGGCAGCGGGGCAACCGGCTCATCACCGGCCGCCCCGGAGTCGTTGCCCCAGGACTGCTCCAGGTGGGCGTTGACATCGTCCTGCAGCCGCCCCGAGACGATATTGGTCCAGAACGCCTCATAGATGACGAAAAGCAGGACGAGGACCCCGGCCGTGAGGAGCAGCTCGCCGAGAATCTGCCCTGCGCCCGGCCGCGGCCGATGCGGGCCCGGAACCTTGCTGTCACTCACGGACCGGGGCCCCTTCCACAGATGTGTTGACCTAGCTGCCCGCGTTGATCATGACGCTTCCGGTGCCGCCGAGAAGATCATAGAGAAGCACGGACAGGCGACCGAGCCCGTCGATCGCGGCGGAACCGGTGGTCTGGATGTCGCGGGCGGGTGCGACCAGGTGTATGTAGGTCGCACCCGCCCCGCTACCGTGTGCCGGCTGGGGGTTATCCCTCGCCGGACACCCGCCTGCGGTTGCGCAGGGTCAGCCATGCGCCGCCGACGATCAACGCCAGCCCCACACCGGCGAGCCAGATGACGTTCGCACCCGTCACGGGCAGGGACGGCGACTGGTCCGGCTGGGTCGGAGCCGGCTTACCCGGAGCACCGTTGTGTCCGGAGTCGCCCGGCTTGGACGGCTGCTCCGGCGAACCAGGTCCGCCCGGCTGGTTGGAGACCGGAGGGGTCGGCCACTCGGAGCCAGATCCCGGCGGGATCAGCGATCCGTCCCACGGCGGGATCGGGATGGGGAGCGGAATGATGACCAGCCCATTGCTGCTGGTCTTGTTCTCGAGTCCCAGCACCACCGATCCGTCCGCGTCACCGGCGAGGGTGACGGAGACTCCGGTCGGCTTGCCGTCGATCGTGACGACGTCCGCACTTCCCTCGTTGACGCCCCACACCACGTCGCCCCACTTGACGTTGGTCACGTCAGTGTGGGCGCCGGTCTCGACGAAGGTGATCTCGGTGTCGAGCGGGAACTGGACCCGGCCGTCGATGACGGCGGCGTCGCACTGGGCGGTCGGGGTGACCGATGCGCCCGGCTTGACGTCGAGGATGCAGGTACGCGCCTCGTCGTCGACGTCCGTCCATGTCGCCGTGACCTGGAACGTCGTGGACGGGTCCTTCGTGACCTGGTTGCCCTTGGGGCCGGTCACGATCTTCTCGATATCCACATCCGTGGTCGGGATCGGGCGGTTGTGGATCTCCACCTTCGCCTCGTCTCCGGGCACGATTGCGACGGTGTTGCGGTAGTCCGCGTCGCCGGCGTCCTCAGCCACCCAGTAATACGGCCGCGCCCAGGCGATGCCGGGCAGGGGGTTGGGATCGACCTCGGAGAAGGTGACCACGGTGTTCCGCGGCAGCACGTCGCCGGACTTCCAGCTGAAGCCGTTTCCTGCGTTGAGGGTGATGGTCTCGCCCACTGCCGGGAAATCGGTGCCCGCGGGGAGCGCCGGATCGATGCCGTCGATCCGAACCTGGAACTCCGCGCCTGAGGGCAGGTCGGCTTCGGTGGCGGGGATGGGGTCGTCGCCGTCGAGGATGTACTTCGTGAACTCGACCGAGCCGAAGGCCCACAGGGCCTCGTTCGTCAGCGTGATCAGACGCCCCTCGGTGGGATCGTCGGACACGATGCCCGTCACCGAGCCATTGCCGTTGTCCTTGAGCCAGGACTCACCGTTGGGGTCGGTGCCCCACTGGATCGTGCCCCACTCGCCGGCAACATCCGGGCGGCCAACCTCGGTAAAGGTCACCTCGGTGCCGACGGGAAGCTTGGCGTTCAGCGGCGTGGCCACGCCCTTCTTGACGGTCAGCGTCTCCTTGGCGTAGTTGACACCGTCCTTCCAGCTGGCCTCGACCGTGAACTCCACGTCGTCGCCGATCTCGCCGGCGGCCTCGCCCTCAACCTGCTTGAGGATGCGCAGGGTGCCGTCGTTCTTGTCGACGAAGTTGACGACCTCGACCTTGCGCAGGTCCTTGCCGATGGTGACCACGCCGGACTCACCGATCGTGACATCCCCGGTGTATGCGGGCACGCCATAGGCGAGACCATTGCCGTTGGCCGGAACCGTCTCGGTCAGCGTGATCTTGGTGCCGCCGGGCAGGTTCTCACCGAACGGAACCGCGGTGCCGTCGGACGGGAGCGTCAGCGTCTTGGACTGCGGAACGTTGTTCGCGTCGGTCCACGTGGCGACCACGTCGAAGGTCTTGGGAACGTCCTTGTTGAACGCCTCCGGGCCCGTGAGCTTCTTGCTCAGCTCGAAGGTGCCCTGCGTGATCTTCGCCTCGTTGGTGACGGAGACCGTGTTCGCTGCCGCATCGGTGCCGATGACGAGCGTCTTCGGTTCGATGACGGGCGCCGACCACGTCACACGGTCGGTGTCCGTCGGCTGAACCTCGGTGAAGGTGACCTTCGCTCCGATGGGCAGGTTCTTCAGATCGAAGACCCCGCCGTGCGTCAGCGTGAACGGGCGGATCTCGTTACCGGAACCGTCACCGAGGTCGATCTCCGCATTGACGACGAAGGCCTCGTTGCCGGTGAGTGCGCCGAGCGCCTCACCGATGACGGTCTTGGTGATCTTCGCCGAGCCCAGGACGGCCTTGTTGACAAGGGTGACGCCGACGTTGCTCTTCGGCGTGATGGTCACCAGCGCCTGGGTGCGGTCCGCGTTGAGCGTCACGCCCTCCGCCGGGCGGAACGTCCCCTGCTCGAAGTAGACGCCGTCGACCGTGGGCAGGTCGATCTCGGACAGGCGGATCTGCCAGCCGGTGCCGCGGGGGTAGAAGCCACTGACCGGTGTGCCGTCAGCCTTCACCTTGACGTTGTAGGTCGCCGACGGCTTGTCCATCTCCGGGTTCTTCCCGGGGGCGAACTCCTCGACCTTCACGGTGAACTCGGTGCCCTCCGGGAACTTCTCGGAGGAGGAATCGATCTGCTTCAGCAGCGAGTTCCGGGGATTTCCACGTGCCAGTCCATGGTGGTGCCTGCCGACTGCTTCTCGCCGGCGACCTCCCGCGAATCGGTGTTGATCTTGCCGTTCTTCTTGCCGTTGAAGTCGGGACCCTTCACCGAACCCTTGACCGGCGTGCCGTTGACGGTCGCCGTGTTGGTGAACACATCTCCGGAGTCCGGCACTTTGTCCTCGGTGAGGCAGGTCCGGTACGTCACGTAGTAGTACTGCTTCGGGTCGACCTTGCCGGCGTCCTTCGGCGTGATCGTCACGGACATGTCTTTGGCACCAGCCGCGGCGGTGGAAACGATGTCGAACTCGCCGGTGACGTCGGTGCGTTTGGGCCCTGAGCCGTCCGGCCCGGGCAGACGGTCGGCGCGCCAAACCTTGAGCCCAAGGCCCTCCTCACAGACGGCATGATTGCCACCGAGAGTGTCCGCAATGGTGACTACCTTGCCGGGGCTGGTTTCGATGAAGCTGCCCGGGACCGTGATGGTCCACTCGGCCGCCTTGTACCGCTCACCATGCAGGAGATTGCCGGACTTCTCTGGCCCAGTCTTCGGACGCCAGTCCTGCCCGACACCGGGCGCGCTCACCGTCGTGCCGCCGATCCTCACGGAGTTGTCGTAGACGGCTTGCAGGCCGTCCTCCCCGGGGAGATCCACCTCGCCGCTGGTCGTGCACGAGGTGTACTCGACGCGGTAGAGCTTGCCCTTCTCGAAGGGTGCGCCGTTAGTGATCGTGATGCCGACCGCACCCGCGCCGCCAGGCTGGGTGACGGCGACGCCGCCGGGGACGTTCTTGAGATCGCCCGGGCGACCGGACAGCAACTTCGCGTTGAGCACTGCGTCCTCGCACAGCTTCATGTTGCTCGAGAGCGTGTCGCTCAGGGTCACCGAACCRTTGCCAGCTGTGTCCAGAGCGGCCAGGTCGGCGCCGGGGATGTCAATGGTCCAACGCACAGACTGTTTGTTGTCCTGGAGCTTGCCGGACTTCGTGGCCTCGCCGATCACGCGGCCATCGCTGATGCCGCCCTCGCCGGGCAGATCGACCGGCACGACCTTCTCGTTGATCTCGAAGTCGATCGTCTCGGACGTGGTGTACTCGACCGCCTTCGTGAAGACCTCGAAGTCGCCGAACACTTCTTCGGGGCGATCCGTCACGGCGTCGGTGAGCACACAGGTCATGACATTGGTGGCGGCCACCAGATTGCAGGTGCCCCAGGCCGTCCCGTCGTCGCCCTCGAGGACGAACGCGGGGTTGGTCCCGAGCTTCAATTCGGCAGGGAACTTGATCGTGAACTCGTCGCCCGACTGCGGGTCCGCCTTGCTCGCGTCCCAGGTGCCCTTCACAGTGACGGAGTCGCCGACCGTGATCTGCTGGCCGTTCTTCCCCTCGACCTGAACGTCGGTGATCTGTACATCGATCTTGGGATTGAGTCCGCGCGGGGTGACCGCCGCGCTTCGCTTCGCCGTCGTCGGGGCCACGCTGGTCGTGCTCGCGGGCGACTTCGACGTGGACGCGGACGGCGCCTTCGTCGTGGTCGCGGGCGACTCCGATGCGGGCGCCGTCGTCGTGGTTGCAGGAGCCTTCGTCGTGGTCGCGGTCGACTCAGACGTGGACGACTCCGGCGTGGACGCGGGCGGCGCCTTCGTCGTCGAGGTGGCCGGAGTGGTGGTCGCGGTCTCGCTTGGGTCCGCCGAGGCAACCGGGGCGAGCGAGAACGACGTCAAGACCAGGGTCAGGGCCATGAACATCAACCCCAGCGCCGTCCACCGAGACACCACCCCCTCTCCGGCACGGCGAAGGAAGACACGGTTACGCATGGGTTATACCTTTCGTTACACACACAAATTTTCTATCGACCTGCCGGAGGCTGCCGACCTGGCACACGGGATTCTCAGATCGGCCCTGCCCCACTCCAGCGGCCTACCCGAGGACCGGGAACGACTTGCAACTACCCCCGGGCGGCGCCACCAAAGTGCGCGCAAGTTCGGATGTCGACGCTGCGACCGGCGAGCAGTCTTCGGGCCGCGCGTGACGCGGCCACAAGGCTTGCCATTCGACCCCTTCCACTGAACGGCACAAGTTGGACAACTATCCATATATACGATCGGGGGACACACGCGCTGAGCCGAACCAACGTTTGATTCCGGGCCTTCGGACCACAGACGAGCGCCGGTACGTAGCGAAACCTGTTGCGCTACAGGGCGATTGAGTCGCTTCCAGCGAGAGCGGAGCGAACCATGGAGCAGTCGCGGCCGAGCGGAAACTTCACCCCCGGAATCACCCTCATCTACTGGTCGCCCGTCCAACTCCGTTGGTCATTCGTTTGGCGGAGGCGCCCGCTTTCGCGACGGCGGGGTGGCTGCGGACTGCAGTGTCGGCGCACACTCCACCGCGTGTGAGTGATGTACACCACTGTCCCGCAAGGGATCTGATGCGATGGCGGGACGAGCTGGTGAGGATCTCGCGGGAAGCGATGTTCACGGGTCACGTACCCACAAAGTCGTTCAAGACCGAGCGCAAGGTCGAAGCATCCCATCGGGTGATCGATTCGGGCCGGACGATCGCCGCCGGATCGAGGCGGCCGCCGCCCAGGGTGATCAACCCCTCGACGGTGCCGAGTGCGCCGAGTTGCTGCGGTTGCGCAAGCAGGTCGCCGAGTAGAGGCCCGGATGACTGACCTGCTCGAGGCATCGCCCTCCGGACACTACGAATACTGCACGCGTTCTGCAGCAACAGGATTGATTCTTCGGATGTAGCGGCGGGCAGAGTTGGCGGTCAAGATCGCCGAATGTCACCGAGCCTCGGGTGGAGTGTACGGGTCGCCAAAGATCATGGCCGAACACGGGATCGTCGGGATCAGTTCACGCACGAGTACTACTACCGGATCAGAACGGGACAGCGGTCACCACCACGTTCTCCAGATACGTCCCGCGCCCCTGCGCATCCTTCACGATCTCCCCACCACACGTCACGACATGCAACTCACGCGGACCACCAGCACCCTGGAACACCCACTCCGGCAACACCTGCTTGACGAACCGCTCCATCCGCGTCACCTTCCACCGGGTGACCACCCCGTCCTTCGTCAGATACACCGCATCACCCGGATACAACGTGTGCATCCAATACAACGCACCCTCACCCTGATTCGCGTTGTCCACATGACCGGCCACCAGAATCCCGCCATCCGGCGCCTCGATCGGCGCCGACCCGGTCCAGTACGTCACCGCACTCACATCCCGAGGCAGCAACAAACTCCCGTCCGCCGCCAACCCCAACGGATCGAGCGCCGTCTCCACCCCGATCGCCGGAACCACCACGCTGTCGTCCGGCAACGGACCGAACGGAATCTGCGGCCGGTCAGCTGGATTCGCCGCCGCCGGACCCGGCTTACGCGCCTTCCCGCCGTCGCCGATCACGGGCGCCGGCCCAGCAACGGGATCGTGGACTCCGTCCGGCGACAAGTCGAACGTCGACTCGGGCACCGGCGCCGCGGACGCCGACTCCGGTTGCAGGCCACGGAAGACCAGAAGACCACCACCCGCGAGCAGCACCAACGCCATGACTACCAGCAGAATCGTCCCGCTCCGACCCGACCCACGCTTGGCCGCATGCTTCCCCACGCTTCACAACCCTCTCCATCACCCCCGACCTGAACGCGGGTGGCCCGAGACGGTTCTCGTCTCGGGCCACCCGGTCAATCATCAGCGGTCATCACAGATCTGTGACGTCACCTTCCGCAGCCTTGCGCCTGCGCAGTGCCATGAACAGGACACCAGCCGCGGCGACCAGCAGCGCCAGTCCACCGGCGACGAGGCCCGTGTTCAGACCGCCGTCACCGTCGGCGCCCAGACCCGAATCGATCAGCGCGCCCTTCTCGGTGTCGGAGTTGCCGGCGGCTCCACCATTTCCGGCATTCCCGTTCCCGGAGTTGCCCGCGTTGCCGGGAGTACCCGGGTCACCGGGCGTACCGGGGTTGGCGGGAGTACCGGGATTGCCACCGGGAGTACCGGGGTTACCACCGGGAGTACCGGGGTTACCGGAACCCGATCCGGCCGAACCCGAGTTCTCCTGCGAACCAGCAGAACCCGACGAGCCGGCCGAACCCGCGTTCTCCTGCGAGCCGGAGTTCTCCAGCGAACCCGCTGCGAGGGATCCGGCCGCGAGCGAACCTGCCGCCAGCGAGCCCGCCGCCAGCGAACCGCTGCCGAGGGAACCGAGCGAACCGAGGCCCAGCGAGCCGAGCGAACCTGTTCCGCCGGGCTGTTCCCCAGCGGTGACCGTCGCGTCCGACGGATTCGATTCGATCGGAGCCTTCGACGGCGGGGTGCCGGTTGCCGTGGCGACGTTGTCGATCGAGCCGGCCTTCATGTCCTCATCCGTGAACGTGTAGGTGGCCTCGCAGGTCACCGACTCGCCGGGATCCAGCGAGTTGTCCGGGCACGTGATGTCCGACAGCGTTCCGGTGCCGGAGAACTCGTTCTCCTTGACCTTCACCTCGGTGAGGGTCTGATCACCGGTGTTCGTGATCGCGAACTTGTAGGTGACGGTGTCACCCACCTGGACGTTCTCGCGCGGCTCCGCGGTCTTCTCGAGCGTCAACCCCGACTTCGGATCCCCTGCCAGGTTCTCCTCGTCCTGGGGCGACTCGATCGGAGTCTCGGTGCCCGGAGGCGTACCCGTGGCGATCGCGACGTTGTCGATCTTGCCGGCGTTGACGTCGTCCTGCGTGATCGTGTACTTCGCCGAGCACGTCACCTTCGCGCCGGGCGCCATCGACGTCGCCTCTTCCGGGCAGGACAGGTCGGTGATCTTTCCCGAGCCCGAGAACGCGCCCTCGGCAACCTTGACGTTCGACAGCGTCTGGTTACCCGTGTTGGTGATGTCGAACGTGTACGTGATCTCCTGGCCGACCTTGAAGTCCTCGACACCCTTTGGCGACGCGGTCTTCACGATCTCGAGTGCAGGCTTCTGGTTGCCCGACAGGTTCACGTCATCGGGTTCCGAGGTCACGTCCCCACCCGACGGCGGGGTACCGGTCGCGGTGGCGGTGTTATCGAGAGTGCCCCGATCGACGTCGGCCTGGGTCAGCTCATACGTGGCGGTGCACACCGTAGACGCATTGGGCGCCAAAGGCTTCGACGCATCTGGGCAGACGAAGTCACTCAGTTTCGTCTTGTCACCCGAGAAGGTGACCTCGTTCGGATGCACGTCCGTCAGCGTCACATTGCCGGTGTTGGTCATCGTGAAGCTGTAGGTGACGGTCTCACCCACCGCGAACTTGTCCGCCTCGGTCGGCGTGGCGGTCTTCTCCAGGCTGATCGCCGGCTTCGGCTCGCCCGACAGCGTCTTGCCCGACGGCTTCGACGTGACCGGCTCACCCGACGGAGGCGTCCCCGTCGCGGTCGCGGTGTTCTCCAGCTTGCCGGCATCGATGTCGGCCTGCGTCAGCGTGTACTTCGCCGTGCAGGTCGTCGACTCGCCCGGTGCCAGCGACTTCGCGCCCGCTGGGCAATCGAACGCCGACATGTCGCCGTCACCCGTGAACTTGGTCTCGTTCGGATGCACGTCCGTGAGCGTCACTTCACCGGTGTTGGTGATCTTGAAGGTGTAGTCGATCTCCTGGCCGACCTTGTAGGACTCGGTCGTCGACGGCGATGCGTCCTTCACGATGGACAGCGACTTCGCGGGATTGCCCTCGAGCGTCTCCGTGTCCGGCGGGGACGTGATCGGTTCACCCGCCGGAGGCTTGCCCGTCGCGGTCGCGGTGTTCTCGATGCGCCCGCTGTCGATGTCCGCCTGGGTCAGCGTGTACTCCGCGGTGCACGTCACCGTGCCACCAGGGGCGACGGACGTCACCGGGCAGTCGACGGCCGACAGCTTGCCATTGCCGGTGAAATCACCCTCGTTGACCTTCAGATCGTTCAACGTCACGTTGCCGGTGTTGCTGATCTTGAAGGTGTACTTGATGGTCTGGCCGAGCTTGTAGGCCTCGGCTTCCTTCGGCGACGCGATCTTGTCGAGCGTGATGCCGGGAGTGGCCGGACCGCCGACGAGAGGGACGCTCGACTCGTTCGAGTTGACCGGCTTGCCACCCGGATCGGTTCCGGTCGCGGTCGCGGTGTTGTCGAGCTTGCCGCGGTCGATGTCCTCCTGCTGGAGGACGTACGTCGCGGTGCACGTCACAGATGCCTTGGGCGCCAACGACTTAGCGCCATCGGGACAGGTGAAGTCCGACATGTCCGCCTTGCCGGTGAACGTCTTCTCGACCGGCTTGACGTCCTTGAGAGTCACGGCGCCGGTGTTCGTCATCTTGAAGCTGTAAGTGACGGTCTTGCCGACGACGAAGTCTGCGGCCGTGTTCGGCGAAGCCGACTTCACCAGCTCCAGGCCAGGCTTCTTCGCCGCGTTGGTGAACGTGCAACTGGTGCTCTTGCCGCTCTGACCAGCTGGAATCTCCACGGTGATGGTCGCGCCTTCGCCGGACTTCTTCGTCTGGGTCTTGGCGTCGACGCACTCCCACGTGGTGACGTAGTTGTCGAGGCTCGCGCCGCCCTGGGCGGTTTCCGTGAGGGTGTAGGTCTTGCCTGCAAGTCCGAGGACTGGGCCGGCAGCCTGCTCCTGGATCCCCGTCTTGGTGCCCGACGTGGTCGCCGTGTTGCCCTCGCTCAGACCGCCACCGGAGATCTCCAGGCCGAACTGATCGTCCTTCCCAACGCGACCGTCGGGCAGGTTCTTGCGCAACTCGATCGTGTTCGGATCATTGCAGGAACCCATATCGGTCATGGGCGAGCTGGTCAGGTTTGCAGGGACTTCGTTGCCGGTACTCGGATCGACCTTGAGGAGGCTTCCGCCGCCACCGACGAACAGGTAACCGTTCGGTCCGAAAGCAATGGAATTGCTCTTCCTGAAGGCCTTCGATTCATCCGTGATCGCCTTGCCCGTCAGAGTCTTCAGGGAAGAGGTCGGCATCGGCCCCGGGACAGAGTAGATGCGGCCCTTTTCATCCCCAGCTGCGACGATGAACAGATTGCCGTTCGCATCGAAAGCGAGGTCGCCGTTACCGCCTGGGACCGTCGTCTTCTTGTCGAACGTCACCTTGAGGACGACATCGAGGGACGTGTTGTTGGCAGGGTCGTACGCCCCGAACGTGAACGAATCGGCGCGATCGTCCTTGCCGCCGTAGTAGTACAGGCCGTTCGCGGGGTTGATCGCACCGTGTGTAGTCTTCGCAACCTTGCTGTCGCGATCCGTCGAACTCGTCGTCCCGTTGGCGGCGTCATACTTGTAGATCTTGCCGTCGCCTGACGTGTAGATCGCGTATGTCCCACCCGGACCGATTCCGAGCTGGTTGTGGTCCGAATCCTTCGGCTTCAGTTCGAAGGCATCCGTCGCATTACCCGTGACGGGGTCAACCCACTTTGCCTTGTTCGCACCGTTGTTGACCGAGTACAGCACATCACATCTCAGGTTTTCCGCCGCTGCTGCGGTCCCTGCGCCGACCGTTACGGTCGACACTGTGGCCACGCCGGCGAACATCGCCATGACCACAGTTCGAATGACGCCCTTACGCAGGGCGCCGCCTAACCCCCCCATTTGAGGCCCTTCTTATGAACGCCCGGCCAGACCTGGCCACGGCGAAATGGATGATGAATGGAAAATCACCCCGACGCCGGACATACAAACACAAACGTCGATACAGCCCGCACCACCCGAATCGACGCGCCTCACCCCCGAAAGGATGGGGAATTCGAATGAAATACCCTGTTCAACAACATGATTCGATAGATTGTACTGAAGTGCAAAACGCATATCGAAGGCCGGAGGTGAGGCGGCAAATCACCCTCAGTTTCACCCGTTGAAAGTTGAACCAAAAGTCCCGAGCCGGACAGCCCCCTACCGGGCACTGGGCATAGCAGTTGCGGCACATGGCATCCGAGGCGTTGCCACTCGGACACGAAAGCGGCCGGTCCGATCTGCAGATCGGACCGGCCGCTCGAGCCGTTACACGTCAACTACAGGTCAACGCCGGCGCAGCATCCGCGCCACCAGGATCGCGGTCGCGAACAGGATGACCGCGGTCGCTCCGGCAGCGATGTTCATGCCGTCGACGAAGGCTGCTTGGGCCGAGTCGACGAACGCGGCCGCCTGCTCCACCGGCATCGACTTCGACACCTCCACCGCGCCGCCGAGCGTGCCCTGCGCGATGTGCGCCTGATCCGCGTCCAGCGCCGAGACGTCCAGTCCGCGACGGAAGATCGCGAGCACCACACTGCCGAGCACGGCGACACCCAGCGCCACACCAAGTTCGTACGCGGTCTCGGAGACCGCCGACGCGGCACCCGCGCGTTCCGGCTCGACCGCGCTGACCACGAGGTCGGAGGTGAGCGTCAACGCCACGCCGACGCCGGCGCCGGCCAGGATGAATCCGACGACGAACGCCTCCGGCCCACTGTCCGGCCCCAGCGCGATCATCACCGCCGCACCGAGGGCGGCGATCACGAGTCCGACGCTCAACACCCGGCTGGGCTCCCAGCGACGCACGAGCCATGCCGCCGCGAGCGACGCGGCCGCGCTGACGAGCGTGCCGGGCAGCATCAGCAGACCCGCCTCCAGCGGGCTGTAGCCGAGCACCAGCTGCAGGTACTGCGATCCGAAGAACAGCACGCCGGCGAGCGCGAAGATCGACAGCAGGTTCGTCACGACCGCCGTCGAGAACGCCGGCCGCGCAAACAACGACAGATCGATCATCGGGTCGGCGAGGGACCGCTGCCTGCGGATGAACACCCAGCCGGCGAGGGCGCCGACGAGACCGACTCCGGTGAGAATCCACGACGGGCCGTGCACGACGGACTCCTTGACCGCGTACACCATCGGGATCATTGCCACGATCGACAATCCGGCGCTGGCGAGGTCGAAGCGCCCCGGCTCCGGGTTCTTCGACTCCGGAATCACCAGCGGGCCGAGGGCGATGAGCGCGATCATCACCGGAATGTTGATGAGGAACACCGAACCCCACCAGTAGTGCTCGAGCAGCCAGCCGCCGACCAGCGGTCCGGCCGCGGCGCCGCCACCGGCCATCGCGCCCCACACGCCGATCGCGGTGGTGCGCTGGCGCGGGTTGACGAACATGGTCCGGATCAGACCCAGTGTCGCGGGCATCAGCGTTGCACCCGAGACGCCCTGCAGGACACGGGCGGCGATCAGCATCTCGGGGCTGGCCGACCATGCGGCGATCAACGACGCCAGGCCGAACCCGGCCGCACCGATGAGAAGCAGCTTCCGGCGCCCGATCCGGTCGCCGAGCGTGCCCATCGTGACCAGCAGGCCGGCGAGGACGAACGAATAGACGTCGATGATCCACAGCAGCTGCGTGCTGCTCGGCGCCAGGTCCTCACTGATGAACGGCAGCGCCAGGTCCAGCACTGTCGCGTCGACAGAGATGAGAAGGACCGCGAAGGCGAGCACGACCAGCCCGAGCCAGTCCTTCCGGCCGGCCCGAACGTCGTGCGGATCCCGCACCGTACCCAGAGACATCTCTACTCCCACGAAACTTCTTCGATGAACGAAAACCGACCAGAAGGTGAACCGTCCAGCCGGTACAGTGCCCAACCCAGGGTAGCAGTTCACCGTCCAGCCGGTACAGTGATTTTCATGGCCTCCGACACACGCGATCGCATCCTCGACGCCCTCGAACGCCTGCTGCACGACGTCGGCGTCGCCCACGTGACGCTCGAGGCGGTCGCCACCGCGGCAGGCGTCTCCAAGGGCGGTCTGCTCTACCACTTCCCCAGCAAGGAAGCGCTGCTCGCGTCGATGGTCCGCCGTCTCGGCGACCGGTCCGACCAACAGCTCGCCGACGCCGTCGCCGGCGGGCGGACCGTGTCCGAGATCTACCTGCAGTACCCCGGCGCCGACTCGGCGGAYGAGATGGCGCTGTACCGTTCGATGCTCGCCGCGATGCGCAGTGCCGACGGGCAGCACGACGAGGTGCAGCAGGCCGTCGCGGACGTCATGCGATCGTGGGACGACGGGCTGCTCGCCGAGATCGACGATCCGGTCCAGGCCGAGATCGTGCGCCTGGTCGGCGACGGCATCTACCTCGCCGCCCTGCTCGGCCTACCCGAGCCCGACCCGGAACTCCACCGCCGGGTGGTGAACCGACTGCTCGGCCCCACCGCGGCGGCGGAGGACGACTCCGCTACGTGAGGTAGCGGTACGCCGGGGACCCGGGCTCGAGCTGTTCCACCTGGAGGCGCGAGGCACGCATCCGGTCGAGCAGGTCGGTCAACCCGTCCGCCGAACCGAGCTCGACGCCGACCAGCGCGGCACCCGTCTCCCGGTTGTTGCGCTTGACGTACTCGAACAGGGTGATGTCGTCGTCCGGCCCGAGCACCTCGTCGAGGAATCGACGCAGCGCACCCGGCTCCTGCGGGAAGTCCACCAGGAAGTAGTGCTTGAGACCGAGGTGGACAAGCGAGCGCTCGAGGATCTCGCCGTACCGGGACACGTCGTTGTTGCCACCCGAGATCAGGCACACCACGGTGCTCCCCGGCTCGACATCGAGATGACCGAGCGCGGTCACCGACAACGCACCGGCAGGCTCGGCGATGATGCCCTCGTTCTGGTACAGCTCCAGCATCGCGGTGCAGATCGCGCCCTCGTCGACCTGGGTCATCGCGAACTTCTCCGAGCCGTGCCCCGTGCGGGTGCCCGCCACCAACGGCAGCGACGCGTGCGAGACGACGCTCGCGCCGAGCTCGGAGACCACCGCGTAGGGCAGGTCGCCGACCCGCTTGACCGCGGCACCGTCGACGAACGGGTCGACCTCGGGCAGCGTCACCGGGCCACCGGCGACGAGGGCCGCCGTCATCGACGCCGCCCCCACCGGCTCGACACCAACGATCGTGGTCTGCGGCGCGCGCTCGTGCAGGTACGTGGCGATGCCGGCGATGCAACCGCCGCCGCCGACCGGGACAATCACGCTGTCCGGCGCCTGACCCAGCTGCTCGAGGATCTCCGCCGCGATGGTGCCCTGGCCCGCCGCGGTGCGGGCGTCGTCGAACGGCGGCACCATGGTGGCGCCCGTCCGCTCGACGTCGGCGGCCGCGGCGGCCGCGGCGGMGTCGTAGGTCTCCCCCGTCGGGATCAGTTCGACGAAGCCACCGCCGTGGACCATGATCCGGTCGCGCTTCTGCTTGGGCGTGTTGGCCGGAACGTAGATGCGCCCGCGGATCTCCATCGCCCGGCACGCGAACGCCACACCCTGCGCATGGTTGCCGGCGCTGGCCGTGACCACACCCGCGGCGCGCTCGGCGTCGTTCAACTGCATGATCAGGTTGTAGGCGCCGCGCAGCTTGTAGGAGCGGACCACCTGAAGATCTTCACGCTTGAGGTACACCCGAGCGCCGGTCAGCGCCGACAGTCGATCACTGAGCTGCAGGGGTGTCGCGTCGATAATGTGCGCAATTCGCTCGGCAGCAGCATCGATCTCGTCCGCGGTGAGAGCGGGCGAGGTGACCTTCAGTTCTGCGAGTTTCGGCGAATTTGACACCCAACCATGTTCCCACTGCGCACCCGGTCGCGCGCAACCGCCCCGGCATCGACGGACGGGCGTCAATCCTTCCGCGAGAACTGCGACGGCCGCGGCACATTCCGCAGATTGGACTTCGCCATCTGAACAGCTTCTCCCACACCGCCGTTCATCACCATCCGCGACATCGCCAGCGCGAAGCCACGCACCTGCTCGCCGGTGATGGTGGGGGGCAACGACAGCGCGTTCGGATCGGTGACGATGTCGACCAGCGCCGGACCGTCGTGGTCGAGCGCCGACCGCAATCCCGACTCCAGATCGGCCGGATTCTCGATCCTTCGGGAGTAGATCCCCAGCGCCGCAGCAACAGCCGCATAGTCGACGGACGGGACATCGACACCGAAATCGGGCAGGCCGTCGACCAACATCTCGAGCTTGACCATGCCGAGCGTCGAGTTGTCGAACACGACGATCTTGACCGGCAGCTTGTACATCGCGACGGTGACGAGATCGCCCAGCAGCATCGACAGCCCGCCGTCACCCGACATCGCCACCACCTGACGGTCCGGCCGCGCGAACTGCGCGCCGATCGCGTGCGGCAGCGCGTTCGCCATCGAACCGTGCAGGGCCGACGACAGGAACCGGCGTCGGCCGTTGGGATTGAGGTAGCGGGCGGTCCACACATTGCACATGCCGGTGTCCGCGGTGAAGATCGCGTTGTCGGCGGCGAGGTCGTCGAGGATCGACGCCGCGAACTCGGGATGGATCGGGACCCGCTGCTTGGCCGCCTCGGTGTAGGCCCCGACGACCTTCGTCATGAGCTTCTCGTGCCGGTCGAGGGTCCGGTCGAGGAAGCCGCGATCGGACTTGCGGTCGACGAGCGGCGCGAGCGCCCGCAGCACCGACCGCGTGTCGCCGTGCACCGCGAGGTCGACGCCCGTGCGCCGGCCGAGTTTCTCCGCCGCGATGTCGATCTGCGCGGTGCGCACGTCGTCGGGCAGGAACTGGTCGTACGGGAAGTCGGTCCCGACCAGCAGCAGCAGATCCGCGCCGTGGATGCCGTCGTGCGCCGCGCCGTAGCCGAGCAGACCGGTCATGCCGACGTCGAACGGGTTGTCGTACTGGATCCACTCCTTGCCCCGCAGGGAATGTCCGACCGGGGCACCGATCGCGTCCGCGAGGGCGAGCAGTTCGTCGCGGGCGCCGCGGACACCGGCACCGGCGAAGATCGCCACCGCCGACGCGGTGTTGATCGCGTCGGCGAGCGCCCGGACGTCGTCCTCCGCCGGCACCACCGACGGGGTGCCGGTCCGCACGAGCGGGGGCGCCGAGCCCTCCGCCGGCTGATCGGCGACATCGCCCGGCAGCGTGATCACGGCGACCCCCGACTGCGCGATCGCGTGCTGCATCGCGCTCTGCACGATCCGCGGCGCCTGCACGGGGACGCTGATCATCTCGTTGTACCGGGAGCACTCGACGAACAGCCGGTCGGGATGCGTTTCCTGGAAGTATCCGGTCCCGATCTGCGCGCTCGGAATGTGGGACGCGATCGCGAGCACCGGCGCGCCCGAGCGGTTCGCGTCGTACAGGCCGTTGATCAGATGCAGGTTCCCGGGGCCGCACGAGCCCGCGCACACCGCGAGCCTGCCGGTGATCTGTGCCTCGGCCGCGGCCGCGAAGGCCGCGACTTCCTCGTGCCGGACGTGGACCCAGTCGATGCCACCGGATGCCGATCCGCCCGTGCGCCGCACCGCGTCCACGACCGGATTGAGACTGTCTCCGACGATGCCGTAGATACGCTGCACGCCCGCATCCACCAACTGGGAAACGAGTTGATCCGCAACAGTTTTCGCCGCCATATCCGCCTCCGCCCGAACGGTCCGGAATCGAGAGCTTGCTTCTCGCAGGCTACCCGGGTCCGCCCCGTTCGGCGCAGAGACGACGACTGTCCCGGCGAGCTAGTCCTGCGGGGACAACACGAAGACCGGAATCTGACGCTCGGTCTTGGTCTGGTAGTCGGCATAGGGCGGCCACGCCTCGACCGCACGCTTCCACCACTCGGCCTTCTCGTCGCCGGTGACCTCGCGCGCGATCATGTCCTGCTTGACCGGACCGTCCTGCAACTCGACGTGCGGGTCGGCGACCACGTTGTGGTACCAGACCGGGTGCTGCGGGGCGCCGCCGAGCGACGCGACCACCGCGTACTGCCCGTCGTGCTCGACGCGCATGAGCGGCGTCTTGCGCAGCTTGCCGGACTTGGCGCCCTTGGTGGTCAGGACGACGACGGGCTTGCCCTCCATCATCGTTCCCTCGGTGCCGCCGGAGCGMTCGTACAGATCGACCTGGTCCGCGGCCCACGAGCTGGGGCTGGGTTCGTATTCACCGGTGAGAGGCATGTATCCAGTGAACACCGCGCACATGATCTTGACCACCCGAATGCCCGGACGCTGGGAGTTTCATCCGCCTCCTCCAATTGTTCGCTGGACCGAACTTCGAAGTATGCGTACTCTGAACTCACCGGAGGAACGGACCGAAACCAGGAGACGAGGTGATCGCGATGACGACCGCAGCGCCGTCACGCCACACACGTCACCGGTCGAGTCTCACCGTCGACATCGCCGGCACCGCCTGGCCGCTCTACAAGATCGAGGCTCTGGTCGCCGCGCTCGGCGTGTTCCTCCTCGTCCTGGCGATCGCACAGGTCCTGCAGACCGCGGTCCTCACCGCCGCCGCCGTGGCGGTCGTCGTCTGGTGGACCCGGCGCGCCATGCTCGCGCACCGGCGCGACTGACCGGATCCCCGGTCAGGGCCCGAGCGGACCTGTAATTCTCTGCGAGCAACGGCCGGCTTGCGGAATGTCATGACTGTGCCGTCGTGGCAGTTGCAGCGCCGTCCTCGGTCGTCAGTCGCACCGGGACCCCGGCGGGGTCCAGCAGAACATCCACCGTGGTGTGACCGTCGGCGGAGACGGCCTCCACCGCGTAGCGGGTGCCGTCGCCGGGGGCGACGACCATGCCGACGTCGCCGGAATGCGACCGTAAGTCGACCTCGGCGCGCGTGTCGGTGACCGTCAGGTCCCCGGAGCGGGTGTCGGCCCGGACGACACTGCCGTAGGGCACCTCGATCTCGTAGTGGGCGATGCATGTGGGGTGCCCGACCGCGAAGCGATCGGGACATCGCGTGGTGATCGTCAGGCCGCCCCACTCCTGTTCGATGGTCTCCTCCGGCTTGTCGCCGTCGGTGTACTCGAAGGTCCGGCGAACCTGGATGTCGTGGCGGTCGGCGCCGACGATGTGAGCGTTGAGAGCGGCGGTGGTGAAGCCGATCTGCTTCGCGCCCGAATCATCGAACTGCAGTACGACGGTGGCGATGTCGCCGGCGTAGGTGTCGCTGCGCGACTCCTGGCTCGTCGTTCCGCTGGTGCAGGCGGTGAGCGTGACGGCGGCAAGTGTCATCGCCGCGACACCGCTGCCGCGCCGACACCATCGGAGACCCCGGGTACGAGGTGTGACGGATTCAGCGACGGACATGACGAACCTCCTGAACGAGCAACGCGGCGGCGATCAGCACGACGCCGACGGCGAGAGAGAAGACGGGCGAAGGACCGGCGAGCCGACCGTCGTCGCGGAGTGCACCCATGACGTCGACGGCGGCCACGCCGTTGAGGACCGCGTACCAGAGCACCAGGTAGACGGCCTGGAACACGCGAGGACTGCGGACGATCGAGCCGATCAGGAGTGCGAGCGCGGGAATCAGGGCCGCGCCGGTGACCCACGCGGCAATGCCGCTCACATCCGCTGCCGCCAGCATCCGCAGCAGCGGTCCGGCACCGGCCAGGACCGCGATGAGCACGCCGGCACCCCACTGGGCGACGAGTCGCGTGCGGAACGACACGCCACACTCCACGAGAGGATCGACGCCCTGTTCGAGGGCGTGCGTGCCCAGACGCGACCAGATCAGCACCGGCAGCAGCCACGCGAAGAGCAGCGCGGTGTCGACGCCGTCGGCCGGGACCACCAGTGCCGCACCCGTCACGATCGCAAGCGCGAGCCACCACCACCGCGACACGCCTCCGAGGTGGATGCGCACCTCGCCGACGAGAAGCCCCCAGAACGGGTTTCCGCGGGCGACCGGAGACAACGTTCGTGCGGTCCCGGCGAAGGCGGTCGACGCGCGCGCGACAGGCGATTCGACAGAAGTGGTCGCCGACGAGCTCCTGGCACCGATGCGCCGGGAAAGGCGGCCGCGGCGTGACGGGTCGAACCGACTGAACCACAGGGCCGGCAGTGCCGCGACGACCGTCGAGGCCACCGCCAGTCCCACCCCCGCGACGACGAGAGACAACGCGATATCCATACCGGACCACGCGAACTGCCCGAGCGCACCGGGTTCCGCTGTGAGACCGATGGAGATCTCGTCGTTCGCTCCGGGGTACTGGGCGGCCAGGTCGGCTTGGAACCCTGCGGTCGTCTCGGCGTAGATCAGGGGAAGGCCGGCAAGGAACATCGCGGGATACGCGAAGAACCACACGATGTTTCCCAGACCGCCTCGCAGCGGCGGGATCGTCTCGAAGACGATGGCGGCCGCCGCCGCGACGGTGAGGACCGGGAGACAGAAGAGCACGATCGGCAGCCACAGCGCCGTCAGGTCGAGGGTCGAGGATTCGCCGCGGAGCAGCTGCATCACAGGTGCGATCAGCGCGAGTGCCACAGCCATCGCGGCCAGCACCAGCAGGTTGCTGAAGTACTTGCCCAGCAGGTACATCGGAGTGCGCAGTGGGCTCGCGGCGAGTGTTTCACCGACGCCGGTGGAGACGTCGCGGCCGATGCTGTCCCGAACGACGTAGAACCCGAACAGCGGGAGCCACAGGCTGCCGATCATCGCGAGCATGACCCCGACATAGCCGCTGTCATATATGCCCCGGAACGATCCGACCTTGACCATCGCGTAGGTGGCCGACGCGGGCGGGATCGCGACGTAGCCGAGGGCGAGAGCTCCGAGCACGGTGACCAGGAACGCGGGACGTCGCGAGCGGTCCCGGAAATCTGCGAGCGAGACTGCGGCGACTGCAGTCGTCATCGGGTCACCTCGAACTGCGTGGTCGCCGGACCCACGGCGAACATGTAGGCGTCCTCGAGATCGGGTTCGACCGGACACGCATCGGCAGTCGGCGGGGCGGTGGCGACCGCGCGGACCCGTACGCCGCCAGCCGTGCGGACAGTCCTGGTGACCATGCCCCGCCGACGGATGTCCGCGACCGCATCGGCCGGCACCACCAACTCCCACACCGTCCCGGTCGCGGAGCGGAGCAGATCCGCCGGAGCGCCGCGCCACCGCAGGTGCCCGCCCGCGAGAACCGCGATGTCGTCGGCGATCGCCTCGATGTCCGACACGATGTGGGTGGACAGGATGACGATTCGGTCGGACGCCAGATCACCGAGCAGGTTGCGGAACCGCATGCGCTCCTCGGGGTCCAGCCCCACCGTGGGTTCGTCGACGACGAGGACCTCGGGATCGCCCAAGAGTGCCTGCGCGATCCCGAGCCGTTGGCGCATGCCTCCGGAGAACTTGCCCACCGGCCGCGAGCCCGTATCGGCAAGGTTGACGAGTTCGAGCAACTCGTCCACCCGCGACCGGGCCGATCGCGCACTCAGCCCCTTGACCGCGGCGAGGTACCGCAGGAACTCCCTGGCACTGAGGTGCGGGTAGACCCCGAAATCCTGTGGCAGATAGCCGAGTACCCGCCGAAGGCTCGCGGGTCGGACCGCGATGTCGGCGCCGTTCCAGGTGACCGAACCGGCGGTCGGGCGGGTGATCGTGGCGAGAATCCGCATCAGCGAGGACTTTCCGGCTCCGTTAGGTCCGAGAAGACCGAGCACGCCGGGTCCGATCCGCATCGTGACGTCGGAGACGGCCGGTTTGCCGCGATACGTCTTGGTGACATTGCTCAGCTCCAGTTTCATGGGTCCTCGTTCCTCTGCGAAATCACTGGCAGCAAGCGGACCATTCGACAGGTGATGCGGGCACTGGGTCCACGCGGYGAAAACGGGGTGGTGCCAGCACCACCCACGAGGTGCGCTCCGGACCATTCGCACCAGGCAACCAGCCCGATAGGCTCTGCGGGGTGCCCTCCGACGAACCGCTCACACCTCTCGCCGCGATCACGCGGCGGCGGTTCCTGCTCACGGGTTGGCCGTGGCGCGCACTGGCCTATCTGTTGACGACGCCGCCGGTGGTACTGGCGGCAGCGTTGCCGTTCTCCGGGCTCGTCGCGCCCTGGATCGTGCTGATGGTCTGGGCCGGAGACGGCTCGTACCCACAGCCACTCGGCACGGTTCTGTTCCTGGTCGTCCTCGGCGCGATTCTGGTCGTGGGACTCGGACCGCTGCTCGCGGTACCCCTGGCGGCACTGGAACGACAACGGATCAGGCTGGTGATCCCCGGCCGGGCGATCACCGCACATCGCCACCCACCCGCAGCAGGATTGTGGCCGCGGCTGCGAACGCGATACACCGAGGCGGCCACCTGGAAGGCACTCGCCTACGCGAGTCTGTTGATCGTCGTGGCGCCCGCGGCATACGTCCTGGCGGCGGTGTTCGTGTTGCTGATTCTCATCATGCTGGCCAGCCCTCTGCTGGTGAGCGAGGGGCAGCCGGTCGCGCTGGGACTCAGCCAGCTCACGTCGGCCCCGCAGGCTGTCCCCTACGCGATCGCGGGTCTGGCTCTGCTGCCGACGATCCCGTACGTGTTCGCGATCCTGGCGGGTCTCCATGCCGTGATCGCCCGGGCGCTGCTGCTGGCCGACGACCCGGACAATCTGCGCGCTCAACTCGTCGATGTCGCTCGATCCCGCGCACGGTTGGTGGACGCGTTCGAAGCCGAGCGGCGACGAATCGAACGGGACCTGCACGACGGCGCCCAGTCTCTACTGCTCAACCTCACGCTGCAGCTCGGCATGGCCCGGCTCGATCTGCCGACAGGATCTCCGGCCTCGGYGAGTGTGGCGCACGCGCACGAGCAGGCCAAGCAGCTCATGACCGAACTGCGGCAGCTCATCCGTGGAATCCATCCGCGAGTGCTGACCGACCGTGGCCTGCCCGCTGCGTTGCGCGAGCTGACCGAGGACGTGGCGATTCCGGTGACCGTCACCGCCGACATCCCGCGCCGACCACCATCGCATGCCGAGATCGCCGCGTACTTCGTGGTGGTCGAAGCGCTCAACAACGTCACCAAGCACGCCGATGCCACCGAGGTCGCGGTGACCGCCCGCATTCAGGGCGACGCGTTGACCGTCGAGGTCGTCGACGACGGCCACGGTGGTGCCGATCCGGGCCGGGGCAGTGGCCTGACCGGCCTGGCCGACCGGGTCGCCGTGATCGACGGCAGAATGCTGTTGTCCAGCCCGCCCGGCGGGCCCACCATCGTCCGTGTGGAGCTTCCGTGCAGCCAGAATTGACAACCGACATCCGGGTGGTGCTCGCCGAGGACGGCGCGCTGCTGCGAGAGAGCCTTGCCCTGATGCTCGAGCGGTTCGGATTCCTTGTCGTGGCAGCGGTGTCGGACGCCGACGCACTGGAATCGGCTGTGGCCGAGCATGCCCCGGACATGGTTGTCACCGATGTGCGGATGCCGCCGGGGTTCACCGACGAAGGGTTGCGTGCCGCCGTGGGGTTGCGGCGCCGGTACCCGGATCTCGCCGTCGTCGTGCTGAGCCAGTACGTGGAACTGAGTTACGCGGACGACCTCCTCGGCGGGGAGGGCGGTCGGGTCGGTTACCTCTTGAAGGACCGTGTCGTCGACGTCGAAGACTTCGCCGCCACGCTGCGGCAGATTGCGAGCGGCGCCACAGTCATCGATCCCACGGTCGTACGCCAACTCTTCCGCCGCCACCGTGACCCGCTGTCCGCACTGTCACCGCGCGAGCGCGAGGTACTCGCCTTGATCGCCGAGGGCCACTCCAACATGGCCATCGCGAAGCTGTTGTTCATCACCGAATCGGCGGTCGGCAAACACGTCGGGAACATCTTCGCCAAGCTGGTTCTGCCGCCGACCGACGATGCGAACCGCCGGGTCCTCGCGGT
Source organism: Rhodococcus sp. TAF43 (assembly GCF_052113525.1). Lineage (NCBI taxonomy): Bacteria > Bacillati > Actinomycetota > Actinomycetes > Mycobacteriales > Nocardiaceae > Rhodococcus > Rhodococcus sp. TAF43. The sequence goes on along the minus strand of NZ_JBFRDL010000022.1, from coordinate 81,055 downwards.
GCTCGCGTACTTGAGACGCGACGAGGTGGACTAGTCGACACCAGGGCGGCCCTCGGGACATCCTCCGTACCACCGAAACTCCCGGGCGCATTTGTGGCGGACCATTCCGGGATACGCTGACCTACGCATTCTCGCCGAGGCGACGCGCACGACACGCCGCCAACCCCGTCTGGCGAGGTTCGACGATGGCGCGATACGGGGTCTGTCAGGTGGCCGAGGACATCTATCGCACCGCCGACGACTGAGCCGACGAACGGAGAATCGATGCGAACCCGCCGCTCTCCCGCACCCCTCATCGTCGTGCTCGGCGCCCTACTGACAGTGGTCGCACCCGGGCCGGCGCAGGCAGACGCGCCGCAATCCGTATCGACGGCGTGCGGATCACCCCTGAGCGCAAACGAGGTCGATCGAGTCCTGGAACTCGCCGACACCTCAACCGTGCCGGGATCCGGGCTGGACCGCTTCGAGGCCGCCGTGGAGCGGCACCGCGAGATCACCGACATCCTTGTTGCGCACAGGGATCGGCGCGGGCTGTTCTCCCTCGGACTGAACGCCGTGGAGCACGAGGCCGTCCTGCCCCTGCAGCGCGACCCCGCCGCACTCCCCGACCGACGATGGTCCCCCGCGATCAGCTACGACCTGCTGGCCCGCTATCTCCGCAATGTGCACGCCGAGTTCTCCGGCACCGCCACCGACCCCGCGTGGGCGAACTACTTCGCGATGACCCGGCAGTGCTCACTGAGCCCGGCGCGGGTCGCGATGGCCGGCTACAACGCCCATCTCACCGTCGACCTCGCGCACGCGGTCGCGACCAGCGGAACCACCACCGACAACGTTCCCGACTACTACGAGATCGTCGACTCGATTGCCGTCAGGGGCGGTTCCATCGTCACGCTCTCGAAGGATCTCTACGGCGCCGACCTCGGGCCGCTGTGGCGGTTCTACTTCGTCGGTGAGGGACTCGACCGCCTGGCCGGGAACAGCGAGCCGTCGAAGCTGCTGCTGCGCGCCGCCGACAGCGGATACAACACGATCACCCTCGCCAACGGATTCGCGCTGCAGGACCCCCGGACCGCGCAGCCCGCCGACCAGGAGATCGACGGGCTGTGGCGCGCCACCGACGGCGCCCTGCAGACCCTGTCCGACATCGGCGGACTCTGACGAACCAGCCGACTTCGGCGCGCGTGGCTTCCTGTGAGTCTCCTAGGAGTTTCGACCAACCGGACAAAACCGGCAATATCATGGGGCTTGCAGCAACAGCAGCGGTGCGCCTGAGAGCCGCCCTCGAGGACGCCAGTGGACGTGCCGCGCCGGCCCCACGACACCGTCGACCGCCCACCGGGACGACGCGATCCGACCCCGCCATACCGACCCGAGCCGAACCGCTCCGACGATGCACCCGAGACGCAAACCCGTCCGGGGGCCGTGCGGAAAGGATCGCCATGGAACACAGGAAGCAAACCCCGGACACGGCGCGCAGCGCACGCCGGGTACTCGCGAGAGTCCTCGTCACGCTGTCGTTGGCGGCCGTCCCCCTGGGGCTGGTCGCAGCACCGGCACTCGCCGATCCCGCGACGCCCGCAACCAGCCCGAGCGCGGTTGCAGTGACGCAGGTGCACCACCACCACCATCACCACCATCACGGCGGTTGCCGGCGCTGGGAGCAGAACCATCAGGGCCAGTGGAACTGGATGTGGCACGAACACCACCGGTGACACTGCGCCACACCCCACCGTCCGGGCCTTGCCGACCCGGACGGTTCGCGTCACCGCTCAGCCGGCGAGGCAACTCGGCCCGAGCAACGCCTTGAGATCGCCCATCAGCGCCGACGACGGCTCCACCCGCAGGACCTCGTCCACCATCCACAGCGACGTGCCGCGACTGCCGATCAACCGCACATGGACGTCGGACGTACCGGGGTGACGCGTCAGCACCTGCTTGAGGGCACCGAGCTTCTCCTTGGTGCACTGCCGCACCGGCAGGCTCACCGCGACCGGCTTCGCGACACCGATAGCCGAAAGGTCCGGCACCGCAAGGTCGTTCGCGATCAGCGAGACGCGATCGTCCCGGATCGACACGCGCGCCTTGACGAGCACCACCGAGTCCTCGACCACATCCATCCCGTACACCGAGTACGCCTGCGGGAAGAACAACACCTCGATACCACCGGAGAGGTCCTCGAGCTGCGCGGACGCCCACGTCAGTCCGTTCTTGTTGATCCGCCGGTTGACCGACGCGAGGATGCCGCCGACGGTGACCTGGGTGCCGTCCTTGATGTCGCCCTCGAGGATGGTCGGGATCGCCGTGTCCGACTGCGAGGCGAGGACGTGCTCGATGCCGTTGAGCGGATGCCCGGAGACGTACAGGCCCAGCATCTCGCGCTCGAGCGCGAGCCGGTGCTTGGTGTCCCACTCCTCGTCGGGAATCTTCACGTTGAAGACCGACGTCACCGACTCGTCCGCGTCGTCGCCACCGAACAGGTCGAACTGCCCCATCGCCTCGGCCTTCTTGGTGCCCATCACCGCGTCGATCGCGTCGGCGTGCACCAGCATCAGACCCTTGCGCGGATGCTCGAGCGAGTCGAATCCGCCTGCCTTGATGAGTGATTCGGTGACCTTCTTGGAACAGGCCAGCGCGTCGATCTTCCCGAGGTAGTCGGAGAAGTCGGTGAACTTCGACTTCTCGGTGCGCGCCTTGATGATCGACGCCACGACATTCGCGCCGACGTTGCGGACCGCACCGAGGCCGAACCGGATGTCCTCACCGACCGAAGCGAAGTTGACCTCGGACTCGTTGACGTCCGGCGGCAGCACCGTGATGCCCATCTTCCGGCAATCCGACAGGTACACCGCCGCCTTGTCCTTGTCGTCGCCGACGGACGTGAGCAGACCGGCCATGTACTCGGCCGGATAGTTCGCCTTGAGGTACGCCGTCCAGAACGACACCAGGCCGTAGCCGGCGGCGTGCGACTTGTTGAACGCGTAGCCGGCGAACGGGAGGATCGTGTCCCACAGCGCCTTGATCGCAGGCTCGGAGAACTCGTTCTTGAGCATCCCCTCGCGGAAGCCGGCGTAGGCCTCCTCCAGCACCGAGAGCTTCTTCTTACCCATGGCTCGACGGAGAATGTCTGCCTGTCCCAGCGAGTAGCCGGCCACCTTCTGAGCGATCTGCATGATCTGCTCCTGGTAGACGATCAGGCCGAAGGTGTCCTTGAGGATCTCCTTGAGCGGCTCCTCGAGCTCCGGGTGGATCGGCTTGACTTCCTGCCGCCCGTTCTTGCGGTCGGCGTAGTCGTTGTGCGCGTTCATGCCCATCGGACCCGGGCGATACAGCGCCAGCACCGCGACGATGTCCTCGAAGCCGGTGGGCTGCATGCGCCGCAGCAGATCCCGCATCGCACTGCCGTCGAGCTGGAAGACACCGAGGGTGTCACCACGCGCGAGCAACTCGTACGTGGCCGGGTCCTCGATGGGCAGCGTGTCGAGATCGATGTCGATGCCGCGGTTGGCCTTGATGTTCTCGATCGCGTCACCGATGACGGTGAGGTTGCGCAGACCGAGGAAGTCCATCTTCAGCAGGCCGATGGCCTCGCACGACGGGTAGTCCCAGCCGGTGATGATCGCGCCGTCCTGCGCGCGCTTCCACACCGGGATCGCGTCGGTGAGCGGCTCGGAGGACATGATGACCGCGCAGGCGTGCACGCCGGCGTTGCGGATCAGGCCCTCGAGGCCCTTCGCGGTCTGGTAGATCTTCGCGACGTCCGGGTTGGAGTCGATGAGCGCGCGGACCTCGACGGCCTCCTTGTAGCGCTCGTGCTCGGGATCGGTGATGCCCGCGACCGAGATGTCCTTCGCCATGATCGGCGGCGGCAGCGCCTTGGTGATCTGATCGGCGATCGCGAAACCGGGCTGCCCGAACTGGACTCGCGCGGAGTCCTTGATGGCGGCCTTGGTCTTGATGGTGCCGAACGTGATGACCTGGGCGACCTTGTCGCTGCCCCACTTCTCGGTGGCGTAACGCACCATCTCGCCGCGGCGACGGTCGTCGAAGTCGACCGGGGAAGCGACGGTCGAGTCCGCGCAGCACCTCGTGACGCAGGAACGTCTGCTGGGTGTGCCCGTCCGGGACCGGGAAGATCGGCATCCGGTCGTGGTGGGCCCACACGTCGTCGTACGACTGCACCCGCTCGGCGATGAGCAGCGAGCTGTCACACGCCTCCGGGACCTCGGAGTCCCAGATCGCGCGCATCTCCTCGGCCGACTTGAGGTAGTACCCGTCACCGTCGAACTTGAAGCGCGTCGGGTCCGATAGCGTCTTGCCGGTCTGGATGCACAGCAGAGCCTCGTGGTTCTCGGCCGCGTCCTTGGTCACGTAGTGGCAGTCGTTGGTGGCGAGCGGGCGGATGCCCAACTGCTTGCCGATATCGAGCAGGCCCTCACGGACGCGGCGCTCGATCGACAGGCCGTGGTCCATGAGTTCGAGGAAGAAGTTGTCCTTGCCCCAGATCTCCTGCCACTTCGCGGCGGCCTCGAGCGCCTCCCGGTCGTGGCCGAGGCGCAGGCGGGTCTGGATCTCACCCGACGGGCAGCCGGTCGTGGCGATGATGCCCTCGGCGTGCGTGGCGATGAGTTCCTCGTCCATGCGCGGCCACTTGCCGAGCTGACCCTCGATCGACGCGAGGGACGACAGCTTGAACAGGTTCCGCAGCCCGGTCGCGTTCTCGGCGACCATCGTCATGTGCGTGTAGGCGCCCGAACCCGAAACGTCGTCGGACTTCTGGCTGCGATCGCCCCACAGCACGCGCTTGGTGTTGAACCGCGACTCCGGCGCGATGTACGCCTCGATGCCGATGATCGGCTTGATGCCGTGCTTCTTGGCGACGTTGTAGAACTCGCTGGCGCCGTACATGTTGCCGTGGTCGGTCATACCGACCGCGGTCATCCCGAGGCGCTCCGCCTCCTTGAACAGCGGGCCGACCTTTGCCGCACCGTCGAGCATCGAGTACTCGGTGTGATTGTGCAGGTGAACGAACGAGTCAGCCACGCGCGCCTCTCTGTCTACGGCCGGTGTGCGAGCACCGGCGGGTCCAGCAGCCTCCAGCAGCCACTGAGTCTATGCCCTGGCACCGACGGCCCGGACAGTCGCTACCGAACGTCTGTCACCGCGCCGCGGCGGGTGATTCTCACGGCACCGCGACGGCTTCGACGGCCGACTGAGCCCGCCTGCGGGTCCGCCGCGCACGGACCAGAGCGTCGGTGGTGAACACCACCAGCGCGGTCCAGATCAACGCGAACCCGATCCACCGCGACGGCGGCATGACTTCGTGCATCACCGCCACACCCCACACCATCTGGAGGACCGGCGTGAGGTACTGCAGAATGCCGAGCGTGGTCAGCGGAATGCGTTGCGCCGCGACTCCGAACAGGAGAAGCGGTACCGCGGTGACCGGCCCTGCCGCCATGAGCAACAGACTGTGGCCGACGCCGTTGCCGAAGAACGAACCGGCGCCCGTGACGGCGAGCACCACCAGATAGGCCACCGCGAACGGCGCCGCGACCACCCCTTCCGCCGTCAGGCTCGTGCGCGGGTCGAGCGGGATCACCTTCTTGATCAACCCGTACGTCGCGAACGACAGGGCCAGCGTGAGCGCGACGAGTGGCGGTCGGCCGTAGTCGACGGTGATGATCACCACCGCGATCGCCGCCAGCACCAACGCCGCGACCTGCGCGCGGGACAGCTTCTCCCGGAAGATCAGCACACCGAGAAGCACGCTGACCAACGGGTTGACGAAGTATCCGAGCGCCGCCTCGACGACGTGGCCCGACACGATGGCGTAGATGTACGTGCCCCAGTTGATCCCGATCGCGACGGTGGCCGCCGACACCAGACCCCACGTCCGCGCGCCCATCCCCCGCAGCGAACYGAGCCTGCCCAGCACGACGAGCACGACGAGCATCAGCAGCACCGTCCACACCATCCGGTGGGCCAGCACCTCGAGCGATCCGGCGGGGGCGAGGAGACCGAAGAAGATCGGGAACAGGCCCCAGATCAGGTAGGCGCCGACACCCGACAGCAGTCCGGTGGAATCGTCACTTCGGGCCCGCTGTGTCACGTAGTCCGACGATAGCCGCCGGGCTACTGTGACTCGTCACGCACCGGTACGGATCCGGGGCGCAGACGCAGGAGCCCGCGGTGACGACGACCACAGAGCCCGAGAACACGAATGCCGCGCGGTCGGCGGGTCATCCGTGGCGACGACGCTCCGCATGGACCCTCGGCCTGCTGCTCACCGTCGTCCTGGTCTTCGCCCTCGCCTTCCTGACCACGCCGTGGCCCGGCTCGATCCTTGTGCGCTTCATCTTCGACAAGGGCGCGCAGAAGACGACGGAGGCCCTCGAGAAGCACGCGCCCGACGGCATCGCGTCGATCCCGGACCTGCAGTACCGGACCGGCGACAACGACGCCTACCTCGACGTCTACTTCCCCGAGGGCCTGGCGGGCACGCCGCAGGTGCTGCCGACCGTGATCTGGACGCACGGCGGCGCCTGGATCTCGGGCCACCGCACGAACTACGCACCGTACTTCCAGCTGATCGCCGACGCCGGATTCACCGTCGTCTCGCTCGACTACTCACTCGGACCCGGACGCAAGTACCCGACCGCCGTCGAGCAACTGCGCGACGCTCACGCGTACGTCCTCGCGAACGCCGAACGCCTGCATGTCGATTCGAGTCGGATCGTGCTGGCCGGCGACTCGGCCGGCGCGCAGCTGTCGAGCCAGCTCGCGACGATCGCGACCAATCCCGAGTATGCGCGGGCCGTCGGGATCGAGTCGGCGCTGCAGCCGGAGCAGCTGCGCGGGGTCGTGCTCAACTGCGGCATCTACGACGTGCCGAACATGGTCGGCGGGCCCGGCATCATCGGATGGGGCACCACCGAGTCGATCTGGGCGTACACCGGCACCAAGGACTTCGAGAACTCGGAGGCGGTGGCGCAGATGTCCACGCTCCACCACGTCACCGACCAATTCCCGCCCTCGTACATCTCCGGCGGCAACGCGGACGGGCTGACCGAGGAGCAGTCCCAGGCGCTCGCCGCGAAGCTGACCGGCCTCGGGGTCGACGTGACCACGCTGTTCTACCCGGACGACCACGAACCGGCCCTGGGGCACGAGTACCAGTTCGACCTCGACAACGCCGACGGCATGAACGCGCTCGCCCAGACCATCGAGTTCATCCGCAAGCACACCGCGGATGCCCCCGTGAACTAGACGACCGATCGGGCTTCGATGCTACTGATAGCCCTCTGGGTTCCGCGGCGTGTACGGAGTTTCGAGTAGGTCGATGTCGTCGGGCTCGAGTGTGAGCTCGAGCGACTCGAGCGCGTCGTCGAGATGCTCGGGCTTCGTCGCCCCGATGATCGGTGCCGTAACCGGCCCTTGCTGACGAACCCAAGCCAGGGCCACTTGTGCCCGCGACACGCCGTGGCGTTCGGCGACGACGCCGACGGCATCAACGATCCCCTGGTTGGAGTCGATGGTCTGGCGGTAGTACGACCGCAGGACGGTGTCGGTTTCGGCGCGGGCACTGGTTGCACCGCGCGGCCGCGTCAACTGCCCACGTGCGAGCGGGCTCCATGCGAGTACACCTACCCCCATGTCCTGGCACATCGGGTGCATCTCGCGTTCCGCCTCGCGTTGGAGCAAGTTGTACTGGTCCTGCATGGACACGAAGCGCGTCCACCCACCGAGATCGGCGGTGTGCTGCGCCTTGGCGAACTGCCAGGCGTACATCGAGGACGCGCCGAGGTAGCGGACCTTGCCTGCGCGGACGACGTCGTGCAACGCCTCCATGGTCTCTTCGATCGGCGTGCCTGGATCCCACCGATGAATCTGGTAAAGATCGATGTAGTCGGTGCCCAGGCGACGCAGGCTCTCGTCGATCTGCCACAGGATGTGCTTGCGCGACAGTCCCGCTCCGTGCGGGCCGGGACGCATCGGGAAGAACACCTTGGTCGCGAGCACGAGTTCGTCGCGTCGGGCCAACTCGCCGAGCACCCGACCTGTGACCTCCTCACTCGTACCGTCCGAGTACATGTTCGCGGTGTCGAACGTGTTGATGCCGGCTTCGACGGCCTTGCGGTAGAACACCTTCGCGTCCTCTAGCGGCACCGTCCACGCGTGGTTGCCACGCCGTGGATCGCCGAAGCTCATGCAACCCAGAACCAACTCCGAAACCCGTAGCCCACTGTTGCCGAGTCGGCCATACCTCATCGGACGGTCCCCCATACCCGTGATCACTGAATCCTCCACATTCGTCAGCAAGTCCTTCGGCGCAAACAAGTCTCGGACCGAACGCTGCCGAATTGAAGGCCGAACCGTTCCTGGCACTGATGCAGCCAGGAACGGACACACCTCGTACTGGCAGAATCCTGCGGGTGAGCACATCCGGCCCGCTGGGCGAGTTCCTGCGATCACGACGGTCACTCGTCCGGCCGCCGGACGTCGGTCTGCCCGTCGGTCCAGGTCTGCGCCGGACTCCTGGGCTACGCCGGGAGGAACTCGCCACGCTCTCCGGCGTCAGTTTCGACTACTACACCCGACTGGAACAGGGACGCGAACGCCGGCCGAGCCGCGCAGTCATCGAAAGCCTGGCCCGCGCCCTGCATCTGGCCGTCGACGACACCCGTCATCTCCACCACCTCGCGGCCCTGACCGCGGATCCGCCCACGACCGGGACACCGGCACCCGCCACGACCCTGCGGCCCAGTATTGAGCGCCTCCTGACCCGGCTGAGCCCGTCACCCGCGTATGTACTCAACCGGGTCAGCGACATGATCGCCGCCAACCCTGAGGGCATCGCGCTCTTCCACGGCATCGGGTCCTGGCCACGAGGGCGGCGCAACACCGTTCGTTACATCTTCACGCACCCGACCGCACGCAGCCTCTTCGTCGACTGGGAGGCCACCGCCCGAGCAAGCGTCGCCCAGTTGCGGACGATGAATGCGCACTGCCCCACCGATCCTTACCTACTCGACCTGGTGTCCGACCTCGAGTCAGCCGATCCGACGTTCCACCACCTCTGGGCGAGTCATGCTGTCGGACCACGCCGACACACCAGGAAAGATCTCGACCACCCCGATCTCGGCACCATCTCGTACGACTTCGAAACCCTGTATCTCCCGCACGACGAGCTGCGTGTCTCCGTCTATACGAACACCGCCACCTGACAGTGTCGCCACGACGCGCAGGCCCGGTCGCGATCCCTCAGGCCGCAGGCATCCTTTCACCAACCGACGTCACGCCCGATTGGGGTATTCGCTCCACCGGGGACGTGAAATGACCTCGCCCAGAACGGCTCCCGCCTGCCACCTCACCCTCCGAAAACCCTGAGACTCTTCAAGCCTCGGACCACTCACCGAGTGGTACCGGACAGCGAATTTGCCGCGCGCACAACCGCCTCGGCGTCTGCGATATGGTCGGTGGCGAATCCATTGTCAGGGGAGGACAATTGTGACGACCATCTACCTTGCTTGTCTCGCCATGGGTCTCGTGGGGATTGTCGGGACACTTGTCGTCGGCGAGACCGGATCGGATGTCGGTGACACAGACGGAGGAAGCGGGCTGCCGTTTCTGAGTCTGACCACCGTCGCGACTGCACTGTTCGGTGTAGGTGTCGGCGGCAGCGGCGCGAGTGTGGCGGGCGGGAGTGGCCTCGTTGCCGCGCTCACCGCGACTGCCGGCKCAATCGTTCTGGTCGGTCTCACCCGAGGTGTGCTGTTGCCGTATCTACTGCGGCAACAGTCCAACTCCCACATCGGACGGCAGACCTACATCGGTCTCGTCGGCACGGTCACCATCCCGATCGCCCCCGGAGGTTGGGGTGAGGTCGCGTTCACCGACACCGAAGGCAACCGGGTCCGCGCGCGAGCAGTATCGGCCGAAGCTGTGATGCTTCCCGTCGACGCGCGGGTCTACATCGGCGATATCGATGCCGACAACGTTCACGTCGTGGCCGTCCCCGACGATCTCGCATCGGATTCTCCACTGCACAAATCGAACTGAGGAATCTTCATGGTGACAGTCGTGGCCGCCATTGTGGTGGCTCTGGTGATCTTCATCGGATTACCGCTCGTGTACGTCCGGAATTACATCAAGGTGCCGCCGAACGAGGTCGCGGTCTTCACCGGCCGCGGCAAGCCGAAGGTCGTCCGCGGCGGCGCGCGCTTCAAGATCCCCGGCATCGAGCGGGTCGACATCATGTCGCTCGAGCCGTTCAACGTCAGCATCAACCTCCAGAACGCGCTGTCCAACGACGGCGTACCGGTGAACGTCGAGGCCGTCGGCCTGGTGCGCATCGGATCCGCCGACGAGGCCGTGCAGACCGCGGTCCAGCGGTTCCTGACCTCCGATCTCGACGAACTGCGCCGACAGATCAACGAGATCCTGTCCGGGTCGCTGCGCGGCATCACCGCAACCATGACCGTCGAGGATCTGAACTCGAATCGCGAGACCCTCGCCCGCAGCGTCGTCGAGGAGGCCGGTACCGACCTCGCCCGCATCGGTATGGAGGTCGACGTCCTCAAGATCGCCGGGATCAACGACCACAACGGATATCTCGAGTCCCTCGGGCAGCGGCGCATCGCGGAGGTCAAGCGTGACGCCGCCGTCGGCACCGCCAACGCCGAACGCGACGCGCAGATCCAGTCGGCCAAGGCCCGACAGGAGGGCGCCGTCGCGCAAGCCGAAGCCGATACCGCCATCGCGACTGCCAACCAGGCGCGCGACGTCGAACTCGCGAAGCTGCGCGCCCGGACCGAGGCGGAGAACGCCGAAGCGGACCAGGCCGGACCGTTGGCCCGCGCGACCGCCGAGAAGGCCGTCCGCATCGCGCTGGAGCAGGCCGAAGCGGCACGGGTGGAGGCTCGGATCGAGGTCGAACAGCGGCGCGCCGAGCAAGCCAAGGCGGCGCTCGAAGCCGACGTCATCGCCCCTGCGGAGGCGGAGCGTCAGGCCGCGGTCGCCCGCGCCGAGGGCGAGAAGCAGGCCGCAATCCTCAAGGCCGACGCGAACGCCGAGGCCGCTCGCCGCTCCGGAGCCGCCCAGGCGGACTCCCGCAAGCTCGCGGCCGATGCCGTGCGCGCCGAACAGCAGGCCGAGGCCGACGGCATCAAGGCCCGGCTGGGTGCCGAGGCGGAAGGCCGCAAGGTGTCCGCCGACGCGCTGCGCGCGGAGCAGCAGGCCGAGGCCGACGGTTTGCGTGCCCGGCTCGAGGCCGAGGCCGACGGCAAGCGGAAGGTCGCAGAGGCCCTCAACGCGTACACCCCTGCCGCGGCCCAGATGCTGATGCTCCCCGACGTCCTCGCGGCACTCGTCGAGGCCACCGAGGCAGCAGCGAAGCCAGTCGGTGACATCGACCGGATCTCCATCGTCGGCAGCGCCGACGGCGTGTCCGGCAGCGTCGGCTCCATCCTCGGCATCAGCCCGTCGACGATCGCCGGAGTCATCGAGACCCTCGAATCCTCGGGCATCGACATCACCGGCATTCTCAATTCGGTCGGGCACCACCCCCAGCAGGGCGCACCGACGGATATCTCGCCCACGGTGGCGACGGCACGCGTACCCGTGAGCGCCGGCAGCAACGGCGTGAGCGACACACCTGGCGCGTGACCGCATACGAACGGCCCGCGCCACGGATTGTGGTGGGCGGGCCGTTCGTGTTCGGTCCCACCGGTCACGGCAGCGCCGGTACCGGCCCGTCGTCCGGCCCCGGCACCACCACCGTGGTCTGGGACGGCAGCAGCGGGCTGACCGCGAACGCCCCGGCGACGGCGTCCGCGGGCAGCGCCTCGACCGCGCGCGCGRTCGGGGTCGCGGCCAGTGCCCGCAGCTGCGCGAGCGAACCGCGGACCACCGCACCCACCACACACGTGCACCCCGTGGACAGGCGCGCCGCCGAGTACGCCATGACCTGCGACTGCCGGTCCACGCCTGCCCCGGCCATCGACAGCCGCGCCGACGCCACCGTGGACGCGCGTTCGACGGATTCCCGATTCGCCGCGACCGGGATCGTGACGATCGGTGTCTGCACCCGCTCGATCGGCACCCGGAACATCACCTGGGACACCCTCAGGTCGCCCACGGTGTCGAGCAGGGTCGACGCCGTCGCCGGCGCATCCAACGACACCAACGCCCAGTGCTCCGCGCCGGCGTCGGGCACCGCGTCCTCGACCAGTGACGCGTTCGCACGGTCGAGATACGCGGCGACCGGCTCCCCGGCGTCCGGGCCCAGCCTGTCGGTCGACACCCGCGCCGGGGGCACCGGGTTCGCCACCCCGAGCGCGACGACGGTACCGGTGAGCGCGACCGCCGCAACGATGGTCGGCCACCTCCGCGAACTCATCTCACGTGCCCCGCAGAACTCCGAGCGCGTGCTGCAGATCCTTCGAGTAGTCGCTGGTGATCTCCACCCAGTGACCGTCCGCCGGATGTGCGAACCCGAGGGAGCGCGCGTGCAGCCACTGACGTTCCAGGCCCAGACGCTCGGCCAGGCGCGGATCCGCACCGTAGGTGAGGTCACCGCAGCACGGGTGCCGCAGCGCCGAGAAGTGGACCCGGATCTGATGGGTCCGACCCGTCTCCAGGTGGATGTCGAGCAGGCTGGCCGCCTGGAACGCCTCGACAGTGTCGTAGTGCGTGATGCTCGGCTTGCCGTCCGCGGTGACCGTGAACTTCCAGTCATTGCTGCGGTGCCGGCCGATCGGCGCGTCGATCGTGCCGCTGCTCGGATCGGGATGGCCCTGCACGAGTGCGTGGTAGCGCTTGTCGATGGTGCGCTGCTTGAACGCGCGCTTGAGCACCGTGTACGCGCGCTCCGACGTCGCGACCACCATGACGCCGGACGTGCCGACGTCGAGACGGTGCACGATGCCCTGACGCTCGTGCGCCCCGGACGTCGAGATCCGGAAGCCCGCCGCGGCGAGGCCACCGATCACCGTCGGGCCGGTCCAGCCGACGCTCGCGTGAGCCGCGACTCCGACCGGCTTGTCGACCGCGACGATGTCGTCGTCGGCGTAGAGGATCTCCATCCCCTCGACCGGTTCCGCCTCGATCGTGAGCGGACGCGGCGGCTCGGGCAGCTCCACCTCGAGCCACGTGCCGGCGGACAGCCGATCGGACTTCCCGACGGCGGCACCGTCGATCCGGACCGCGCCTTCCTCCGTGAGCACGGCCACCGCGGTGCGCGAGAGTCCCAGCAGGCGCGCCAGTCCGGCGTCGACCCGCATGCCCTCGAGTCCGTCGGGAACCGGCATCGATCGTGTCTCCCTCATGCCGCATCCCCCTTCCGCGAGGTCTCTGTCGTCGCGTCAGTCTTCGTGCCGCTCGGTTCGATTCCGAACAACGTGAGCGCCACCAGCAGGATCGCACCGCACACGATGGACGAGTCGGCGACGTTGAACACCGGCCACCAGCCCACCGAGACGAAGTCGACGACGTGACCCTGCAGCGGTCCCGGCGAGCGGAAGAGTCGGTCGATCAGGTTGCCGAGCGCGCCGCCGAGGACCAGGCCCAGGCCGAGCGCCCACCACGGCGAGCTGAGGGTCCGGCCGATCTTGATCACGCCGATCACGACACCGACCGCGACCAGCGTGAGGAGCCACGTCATTCCGGTCGCCATGGAGAAGGCGGCACCCGGGTTGCGGATCAGGGTCAGGGTGACCGTGTCGCCGATGATGCGGACCGGATCCCTGGGATCGATCAGCGCGACGGCCAGGACCTTCGTCACCAGATCGAGGGCGAACACCACGACCGCGACGGCGACGAGCAGGAACATGCGACGCGGGCCGCGCGGTGCCGCCTCGGCGTCGCCGCCCGACGACGCCTCGACGGGATTGTCGGGGTCCGGTACGGGCTGATCGGGAATGGGTTTACCTTTCACGGCGCGGTCGTCGCTGTCGGTGCGGTCGTCACTCACTCCGCCATCATCCCCTACCCGGGAGACAGACCGGTCATCCCACCCGCGCCGACTAACCTGTTGGCGTGCCACTGCCGTCGAAACTCTTTCGTCCCGGAACCGCGCTGATCGCGGTCACCCTCTCCCTCACCGTCCTCGTCACCGGGTGCGGAAGCGGCGGCGATGCCGCCCCGTCCAGCCCCGATGCGGTCGGTGCCGCGTCCGACGAGGTGACGGTCCCGGTGACGGCCGCCACCACGGAGATCGTCGACGCGGGAGCCGAGCCGCGGAGTGTGGTGCAGTTCCGTCCCCCGCAAGGCACCCGGCAGCAGGCCCGGCTGGTGACCACCGGCACCGTCCAGCAGCAGATCGACGATCAGCCCGCACAGGATTTCTCCAGCCCGGAGTTGACGATGCCGCTCACCGCCCTGGTGACGCAGGGGGCGTCCGACAGCACGCCGGCCACGACCACCGATCTGACGCTCGGAACCCTCACCACGGCGGACGACGCGACGAACGAACTCCTTTCGCCCGCAACCGATTCGCACGCCGGGTTCACGATGAACCTGTCGGGAGCGATCACTGCGCTGCGGCTGCGTCCGGACCCCGACGCCCAGAACAAGGCCCGGTCGATGATCGAGCAGGCGTTCTACCAGGCCGTCTACCGCACCGTCGCGTTCCCGGAGCAGCCGATCGGCGTGGGCTCGGTGTGGACGATCCACCAGCAGGTGATGAGCGCCGTCGCGCTGAACCAGGTGACCACCGCAACCCTGACCGCACGCGACGGCGATCGGCTCACGATCGATGTTCGGGTGGCGCAGTCCCCGCAGTCACCCGTCTTCGAACTCCCGAACGGCGCGGGAACCCTGAACGTGGATTCGTACTCGCTGCAGGGCTCCGGTCGTGTCGTCGTCGATCTGGGCAAGCCCCTGCCCGTCGACGGTTCGATCAGCGTCGAGGGCACCCAGTCGTTCAGCGACCCGTCGGACGCGATGAGACTGCGTCAGACCACCAGCGAGCGGGTCGAGTGGTCCGCATGACGCGGCGCCGCTACCCCCTCGTCGCAACGGTCACAACGGTCACAACGGTCGCGGTGGTCGGGGCCGTACTGTCCGCGTGTGGATCGTCGGACGAGCCCGCGCCCGCAGCCGTCGATCTGGGCCCCGTGGTGACCGCCCCGGCATCGGCGCCCGGGACGGGGCCGATCACGGACTCCGCGGTGCTGAAGGCCGCCCTCCTCACCGCCGCGGATCTGCCGCCCGGCTTCGCACCACTGCCCGATCCCGTCGACGACCTCGGTCTCGCACCGGATCCGGGCAACGCAACGGACCGCTCGCGCACCGATCCCACCGGATGTGCGAGCGTCCTCGACACCGTCTCCCGCCAGGTTCCCGGCGCGGCCGCATCCGCCGAGGAGAACCTCGCGGGTCCGGGATTCGCCAGCGTCGACGTGGACGCGGCCGGCTACGCGGGCACGGCCGCCGCCGATGCCTTCGCGACCGTCCAGTCCACCTTCCGTGACTGCACGACCTACACCGGTACCGATTTCGACGGCACGCCCGTGCAGTACCGCCTCGATCCCCTGCAGCAGCCGGCCGTCGGTGACGCGTCGACCGCGGTCCGGCTCACCACCACCAGCGAGGGATTCACGCTGGTGTCCGACGCCGTCGTCGCGGTCGTCGGCTCGACCGTCGTACAGGTGGTCGCGACCGGACCGGACGCCGCGAACGGCGACCTGCTCACCGGGCTCGCGCGCACGACGACCGACCGTATTCGGGTGGCGTCGCAACCGAAGTAGGTGCGCCCGGCACACGAACGCCGATGCCGGCGCCACCCGAGGAGGGTGACGCCGGCATCGGCGTGACGTACGGAACTGCTACGCGGGGCAGGCCGGCGAGGTCAGGTTGGCCATCGTGACCAGCTGGCACGCGTACTGCTGCGACATCTTCCAGACGCCGTCCTCGGCGACGAAGTCGACGGTGGCCGGGTTCGCCTGGCCGTTGACGGTCAGCGTGACACCGGCGGTTACGGTCTCGTCACCGGTCGGCGTGACGTCGACGACCTCGATGCCCGCGTTGGCGTCCTTGGCGGCCTTCGCGACCTGGTTGATCAGTTCCGGATCCGCCTCGGCGCCCTGAACCAGCTGGACCTTCTGGTCCAGCGGGACGCTCTCGTCGAACGCCTTCGCGAGAGCCGCATTGAGCTCGGCCGGCGTGGGCGGGGCCAGCGCCGGCGTCGCGGCGGCAGCGGTGGTCGTGGTGGCCTGGGCGGTGGTGCGCTCGCCGCTGCCGCCGTCGTCCGAGCAGGCGGTCATGGTCAGGGCAGCCGCGATCGCCACGCCCGCGATGGTCATCTTCCGAAGCTTCAAGTCTTCGTCCTTTTCTTCTCGGTCGAAAATCGTTCACGGCTCAGCCGGGATGCACATCCACTCTCCCAGCTATGACGCCAGTTCACAGCAAGCGTACCGGGATGAGGCGGACCTCACCCGAGGCTGTCGAGCGGATCGGCCACATCCAAGTCCCCCGTGGTGTCCTCGAAGGTACGCGACTGCCCCGGTCCGCTGCTACGGGTCTCGAACCGAACCGTCACCACGCCGTGTCCAGCGCCCTGCACCCAGCCGTGTCCGTACTCGGGGTGCGACACGTCCAATCCGGGATGCCACCGGGGCCGCGACTCGGAAGCCGCACGGTCCGACGAAACGTCCTCGAGTCCACCACTTTCCGACACATCCTCACCCTGGTCCAGCTCGGGGAACAGCGACCCCTGGACCACCGCGGACAACCCACCGAAGCCCACGCCCACCAGGCGGATCGGACCCAGTTCGAGCGGGTCGATCGCCTGGCGSTGCGCCGTCGCGGTGAGCGTCTGCAGATCGGTCGTCGCGTACGGCAGCGTGATCGATCGGGTCACGATGCTCATATCCGACTTACKGAGTTTCAGGACGACGGTGCGGGCCGCGCGGCCGTCCCGCGCCAACCGCCTGTGCGCCGCGGCGGCGCTCGACTCGACGGCCCGCCGCAGCTCGGACAGTGTCACGATGTCCTGCGCGAAAGTCGTTTCGGCACTCACCTGTTTGGCGTCGGCGCGTTCCGCGACCGGACGGTCGTCGATGCCCCGGGCCAGCCGCTGCAGACCCGGTCCGATCGTCGTCCCGAGAATGGATGCCACCTCGGCCTCCGGCAGCGCCGCGAGGGCGCCGACGGTCTCGATCCCGAGCCGCTTGAGCTTCTCCTCCGCGACGGGACCGATACCCCACAGCTTGCGCACCGGCAGCGCCTCCAGCAGGGCCTGCTGGACGTCCGGGGACACCACCGTGATCCCGTCCGGCTTGGCCAGACCGGACGCGATCTTCGCGACCTGCTTGCCCGCGCCGGCGCCGATCGAGGCGACCAGCCCCGTCTCGGCGAGAACCAACGCCCGCAGCTCTTCGCAGTAGCGCTCCACCTCGGCCTTGCCGGCACCGGCGAGCTCGGCCGGTTCCCCGAACGCCTCGTCGAGCGAAAGCTGTTCCAGCACAGGCATCCGCACCCGCAGCGCCTCGAACACCTCCCGGCTCACGTGCCCGTACAGCCCACCGCGGGGCGGCAGCACGACGGCCGACGCCCCCACCAACCGGCGCGCCTGGTGCATCGGCATGGCCGAGCGCGCGCCGAAGACCCTCGCCTCGTAGCTCGCCCCCGCAACCACTCCCCGACCGCCGAGGCCGCCCACGAGCACGGGACGACCCCGCAACGTAGGACGGGTCAGCTGCTCGACGGATGCGAAGAACGCGTCCATGTCGAGATGCAGGACCCACCGGCGGCTGCGTGTGGGGTCGGCGGAGTCCATGGATGAAAAATACGCCGAGCGGACGACAGGCCCCGTCGAGGCCTTCGGCTATGCGGTGGGCGTCGCCGACGGCTGCCCGTCCGCCCGGACGGTGCCGGCCTCGGCCGTGCCGCGCGGCACGGTGAAGGTGGCGGCCACGCACGCGATCGCGACGGCGAAGCACGCGATCGTGTACCAGAGGCTGCCGATGGGATCCCCGTTGCTCGTGACGCCGTCGACCGCCCCGAAGAAGTCCGGCAACGCGCTCAGCCACAGCACGCCGAGCACCGCGATGTACACGATGGAGTAGATCCGGACGAAGTCGTTCGAGTAGGCGGGGACGTCGGACGTTCCCGCGCGCAGCCGCGACCACTGCTTGTACAGCAGCGGAATCGCGACGACCGTGACCGCGACCAGTTCGGCGGCGTAGAGAACACCCCGGACCGTGTCGCTGCCCATCCCGAAGACCGTCGCCGGGAGCGGGAGGACGAACACACCGACCGACGCCGCGAGACCGACCACGATTGTGCGCCAAACCAACCCGAGTCCGGAGAAGTGCCGGCCGTCGTCGACGTGGCGTCCGACGAAGAACTGCACGCACAGGGCCAGCGACATCGGCCACAGCGCCGCGAACACCACGACGCTCGGCAACGGAACCGAATCGAAGAAGGGCAGGTTGACCTTGTTGTCGAGGGTCCACTCCCACCACCGCAACTGCGGACCGAGCTGGTCGAACATCTCGTAGAACGCGTGGTGCACGAAGCCGACGCACACCGCGCCGAGGAACACCCCGTAGCGCCGGAACACCCCGAGCATCCGGACGATCTCGAACGCCAGCGTCGCCATCAGCGGATAGATCGCGACGATGTACAGCGGCAGTCTGCCCCACAGGAATTCGACGGTGAACCCGTTGTGCGCGAACATCGTGCCCAGGTATTCCTCCGTGCCGAACGTGGCCGGGAAGTAGATCGGCGGCTCGATCACGAAGAGGAAGGCGGTGGCACCGAACCACAGCACCAGGTTGGTGGGATCGCCGTGCCGCCGCAATCGCAGAATCGCGTACAYGAGCGCCAGCACCGCGCCGAGAACGATCGTGAACTCCAGGACCGGCAGCGTCCAGTTCTCCAACGCACCGGGGTTGCGGAACTCGACGAGCCCCCCGGCCTCGTCACACGAGAAGCCCAGCCGGGTGGCCAGATCCTCGAACGTGGGTGAACACAGATCCGACATCAGTTCACCGCCTTCGACGACACCGACTCGGCGGAGTACCAACGCGTGCAGTCGTAGCCGTCGTCGTAGCGGGTGAACCACTCGCCGGCGAGCACGGGCAGGTTCTCGTGCGTCGGGTCGTGGCCGGGCAGCTGGCTACGAACGGCGCCGCGCAGAGCGGTGAGCTGCTCGCCGAGGGCCAGGCCGTCGAACGCGCGCGGCATCGGCCCCTTGGTCAGGTAGGGCGCGAAGCTGGTGAGCACCCGCTGCTTGGTGCGGTGCCGGGCAAACATCGACATCGAGTCGACCTTCCGCTCGGACAGCGGAACGTGCTGGTTGAAGCCGGCGCATGCGATCCGGATCGACTTCATCACGTGCGCGAAGATCGACGGCGCCATCCGCATCCGGTACATCTCGTTGCCGACGAGCGAGTTGTAGATGATCAGCGCGGAGCCGCGGTGCTCGACCTCTTCGACGAAGTGCCAGAGGAACAGCGAGGCGACCCGGTCGTCGCCGGGCGCGAACAGTGTGGCCGCGTTGTCGAGCATCAGCTTGAACACCGGGGTGAAGGTCGCCTCGAGGTCCGCGGTGTACGCGAGGCGGTAGTCGATCGAGGTGCGCTCGGTGAGCAGATCGAACTCGCCGATCACCGCGTCGAGCGTGTTCTGCAGGCCGGGGTAGCGCCGGATCAGCCCGTTCACGTGCTGACGGTGCGCGGTCGAGTGGTGGCCCTCCTGACGCATGAACGCCACCGCCTCCTCGGCGACCGCCGGGTCGGTGATCAGCGGCTTGGCCTGCAGGATGAGCTTCACGATCATCTTCTCGTACCGGTACTTCCCCAGCACCGACGCCCTCCTCCGCGCCGCCGCCATCGCCTCGGTCGACGGGTTCCTCGACCGCCTGACGGCGCACGTCCGGGGACGGGCGGACCCGGCCGACGCCCTGACCGAAGCCGTGGTCTACACCCTCGACGAACTGCCCCGCACCCCGCACCTGGGCATCATGCTGTCCGGTTCGCACTCCCACACCGAGGGAATCACGTCGGACGAGGCGCCCACCTTCGGGATGACGATGATCCGACGCTTCGACGTCGACTGGGATCGGCACGGGTACGACGAACCGTCTCTGCGCGAACTCGTCGAGTACCTGCTGCGGACAATGCAGTCGTTCTTCGTCTCCCCCGGAAACCCTCCACGCGGCGAGCACGAACTCCGGCGGTACCTACGCCGCTGGATGGGCGCCGCGATCAGCGCCCAGACGACAGCACACACGACGAAGCCCTGAGGAACCTACGGTCCCTCAGGGCTTCGTTCGCGAAGCGTCGCTACCCGATCACGCCTTGGTGACCGTGGCGCGCACGCCCTCACCGAGTTCGACGACCGCGTCCCCGGAGACGTCGCCGAGTTCGAGTGTCGTCGCCAGGACCTCGCCCGCGATCAGATCGCGGTGCCGCTGTGCCCAGTCGAGACGATCCGCGGGAACCTGCAGCGTCACCGAGATGCGATCGGAGACATCGAGACCCGCCGCACGACGCGCGTCCTGCAGTTCACGGATGCGGTCCTTGGCCCAACCCTCGGCCTCGAGTTCCTCGGTCACCTGCGAGTCGAGTACCACCAGACCGGCGCCGTCGGGCAGGGCCGCCGTCGACTCGGGCTCGGCCGCGACCAGCCGCTGCGTGTACTCCTCGGGGAGCAGCGCGATTCCCGCGGCAGGAGCGGAGCCTGCGGAGCGACCCGGCCACACCGTGACCACACCGTCCGTCTCGGACCAGTCGCCCGCCTTGACCGCCTTGATGACGGTCTGCACGTCCTTGCCCAGGCGCGGACCCGCGGCCCGGGCGTTGACGACCAGCTCGAAGCGACCGTGCACGTCGACGTCGTCGGTGATGTCGACCTTCTTGACGTTCACCTCGTCGGCGATCAGGCCCAGGTACGGGCGCAGCCGATCGGCGTCGGGTGCCGCGACGGTGACCTCGGGCAGCGGCAGCCGCACCCGAAGGTTCTGCGCCTTGCGCAGACCCAGCACCGTCGAGCAGACGCCCCGGACATCGTCCATCGCGGCAACCAGCTCCGCGTCGGCCGGGAGCTCGGACGCCGTCGGCCAGTCCGTCAGGTGCACCGACCGGCCACCGGTCAGGCCCCGCCAGATCACCTCGGTCGCCATCGGCAGCAGCGGCGCCGCCAGACGGCTCACGACCTCGAGCACCGTGTGCAGGGTGTCGATCGCGTCCCGGTCCTCGTCCCAGAACCGGTTGCGCGAGCGTCGCACATACCAGTTGGTGAGCGCATCACAGAACGTGCGCAGCTCGTCGCACGCGCCGGCGATGTCGGTCGCCTCGAGCGCATCGGTGATCGCGTCCCGCGTCGCGGCGAGCTTGGCGAGGATGTACCGGTCGAGCACGTTCGACGAGTCGGTCCGCCACTGGCCGGGCTTGGACGCGTACAGCTGCAGGAAGCTCCAGGCGTTCCACATCGGCAGCAGCGCCTGTCGGACACCCTCGCGGATGCCCTGCTCGGTGACCACCAGGTTGCCGCCGCGCAGGATCGGCGACGACATCAGGAACCACCGCATGGCGTCGGAGCCGTCGCGGTCGAAGACCTCCTTGACGTCCGGGTAGTTGCCCTTGGACTTGCTCATCTTCAGGCCGTCGTCGCCCAGAACGATGCCGTGTGCGGCAACGGTTCTGAACGCAGGGCGGTCGAAGAGAGCGGTCGCGAGCACGTGCAGGTTGTAGAACCAGCCGCGGGTCTGCCCGTTGTACTCGACGATGAAGTCGCCCGGGTAGTGCGTCTCGAACCAATCCTGGTTCTCGAACGGGTAGTGGACCTGAGCGAACGGCATCGACCCCGACTCGAACCAGCAGTCCAGCACCTCGGGAACGCGACGCATCATCGACTTGCCGGTCGGGTCGTCCGGGTTGGGACGGACCAGCTCGTCGATCATCGGCCGATGCAGGTCGGACGGACGGGCACCGAAATCGGCCTCGAGCTGGTCGAGCGAGCCGTAGACGTCCACGCGCGGGTAGGCCGGGTCGTCCGAGATCCACACCGGGATCGGGCTGCCCCAGTAGCGGTTACGGCTGATGTTCCAGTCGTGGGCGCCGGCGAGCCACTTGCCGAACTGCCCGTCCTTGATGTGCTCGGGCACCCAGGTGATCTCCTGGTTGAGCTCGACCATGCGATCACGGAACTTGGTCACCGCAACGAACCACGACGGCACGGCCATGTAGATCAACGGCTGGCCCGAACGCCAGCTGTGCGGGTACGAGTGCTCGATCGTCTCGTGCCGCAACAGCTTTCCGGCAGCCTTGAGGTCCTTGATGATGACCGGGTTGGCATCGAACACCTGCAGGCCCTCGTACGGCGGCACCATCGAGGTGAACTTGCCACCCGGATCGAGCGGTTGGACGATCTCGATGCCGTTCGCCGTCGCGCACTCCATGTCCTCCTCACCGAAAGCCGGTGCGAGGTGGACGATTCCGGTACCGGAGTCGGTGGTGACGTAGTCGGCCGACAGCACGCGGTGCGCGTTGGCGTGCCCCTTGTCGGGGCCGTGGAAGAAGTCGAACGGCGGCGTGTAGGTGAGGCCGAGGAGCTCAGCGCCCTTGTACTCGCCGAGGACCTCGGGCGACTCGCCGAGCTCACGCGCGTAGTGGCCGACACGGGCGGCGGCGAGCACATAGCGCTTGCCGTCGGCGCCGAGCACCTGCACGTAGTCGACGTCGGGGTGCACCGCGATCGCCAGGTTCGACGGCAGCGTCCACGGCGTCGTCGTCCAGATCAGGGCATTCGCACCGTCGAGCGGCGAGCCCGGGGCAGTCAGCACCATGTCGACGGTGACGGCCGGGTCCTGCCGCATCTTGTACGCGTCGTCGAGGCGAGTCTCCTGGTTCGACAGCGGCGTCTGCTCGTACCAGCTGTACGGGAGCACCCGGAAGCCCTGGTAGATCAGACCCTTGTCGTAGAGCTCCTTGAACGCCCACATCACGGACTCCATGAAGTCCAGATCCAGGGTCTTGTAGTCGTTGTCGAAGTCGACCCAGCGCGCCTGACGGGTGACGTAGTCGCGCCACTCGTCGGTGTAGCGCAGCACCGACTGCTTGCAGTACGCGTTGAACTCCGCCAGACCCATCGAGTCGATCTGCGACTTGTCCTTGA
This sequence comes from Rhodococcus sp. TAF43, assembly GCF_052113525.1. Classification (NCBI taxonomy): domain Bacteria; kingdom Bacillati; phylum Actinomycetota; class Actinomycetes; order Mycobacteriales; family Nocardiaceae; genus Rhodococcus; species Rhodococcus sp. TAF43. The sequence continues at coordinate 57,931 of NZ_JBFRDL010000022.1, read as the reverse complement.
TGCCGAGCTGCTTCTCGGCCTCGAGTTCCGCGGGCAGACCGTGGCAGTCCCAGCCGAAGCGCCGGTCGACCTTCTTGCCGCGCATCGTCTGGAAACGTGGCACCAGATCCTTGACGTAGCCGGTGAGGAGGTGGCCGTAGTGCGGCAGACCGTTCGCGAAGGGCGGGCCGTCGTAGAAGACGAACTCCTCGGCACCGTCACGGTTCGCGATACTCGCCCGGAACGTGTCGTCCGCATCCCACGCTGCGAGCACCTTCTGCTCGAGCGCCGGGAAGGACACACTTCCAGTGGCGCGTTCACCGACGAGATCGACGCGCGGGTACGCGTCGTTCGTCTGGGGAGGGGTGGATTCGTTACTTGTCACCGCGCGGCTCCTCGTGCCCAACTACCGGCACGGGGACGACGACGGCGCCCTGTGCGCCGCTACCGCGGTACCACCCCGCTTGCTCGTCGCCACGTTCGCGAGACGAGCCACTCGATCAAGGCTGTGACGGGCCCACCCGTTCGGTTCTACTGAGCCGGATCCGGGTTACGCGATCAACGCGAATCCCGAATCTCGACCGTTCTTCCGAAGGCTCCCCGGTGATCGCCGGATCTCAGCCGTATGTGCGTTCAGTCTAACCCTGAGCCGAATTCCCGTCGGAATCACCGTGGTCGGACTCGACGTCACCGTTCTTCGTGTCGGCCGGCGTAACGGCCGGTGCCGCCTTCCTGCTCGCCAGCGCACTGACGAGCAGGAGGACGGCACCCGCGACACAGACTGCGATGCATCCCCAGGCCCAGAGGACGGAACCCGTCATCAAGGCGATCACCAGCAGGGTAAAACCCACTGCCGCGAGGACCAGCGTCATGACCAGCACGATTCACCCTCTACTCGAGAGCCGGCCGGGCGTCGGCTCAGTCAGCTGTTTCCCTTGGCGAACGACTGGCTGAAGCCGGACTGGTTGAAAGCGTCCTGGCCACCGTCGACCGGCACGGCCGAGCCGCGCTGCTCCAGCTCCTCGAGCTGCGACTCGAGGTACGACTTGAGCCGCACCCGGTACTCGCGCTCGAACGTCTTCAGCTGCTCGATCCGACCCTCGAGGACGGAACGCTGCTGGTTGATCGTCGCCATGATCTCGGTGTGCTTCTTCTCGGCGTCGGCCTGCAGCGCATCGGCCTTCTCCTTGGCCTGCCGCAGCTGGGTCTCCGAGCGGGTCTGGGCGTCCGAGAGGAGCGACTCCGACTTCTGCTTGGCGTCCGAGACCATGGTCTCCGACTTCTGCTTGGCGTCGGAGACCATGGTCTCCGCCTTGGTGCGCGCATCGGTGACGAGGCGCTCCGAGTTGGTGCGGGCGTCGCTGAGGAGCTGCTCCGCCTCGACCTTGGCGTCGCCCGTCAGGCGGTCGGCCATCTCCTGCGCGAGGCCGAGGACCTTCGCGGCCTGCATATTGGCGTCCTCCGACGGACGCGGCGCTGCCGCGGGAACCGGAGCAGCCTTGGGCTGTTCGACGACTCGAACCGGTTCCGGCGCGGGAGCCGGAGCGGGCGCCGGCGCGGCGGCCGAACGCGGAGCCTTCTTCGCCTCGGCCAACTCCTGGTCGAGCTCGCCTACGCGCTGACGGAGATCTGCATTCTCCTCGATGAGCCGGGACAGCTCCTGCTCGACCAGATCGAGGAAGGCGTCGACCTCGTCCTCGTTGTAGCCACGCTTCCCGATCGGAGGCTTGCTGAACGCGACGTTGTGCACATCAGCTGGAGTCAGCGGCATGGAAGGATCCCTTCACGCGTCAATTGGCGGTCTAGCACGCATTGAGTTCTAGGGCATTGCGCGTACTCGTTAACCATTTCGTTACCCGTCACACTGTAACTGCGGGTCATTCTGTCACACCAAACCCGAAGGTGAAGCTAGTCCCGAGACCACCTGCATGAGGATGAACAGCAGGAACAGCAGCACCATGATCGACAGGTCGAGCCGGACCCCACCGAGCGAAATCGGTGGAATGAGCCGGCGAAGAAGCTTCACCGGCGGGTCTGTGACCGTGAAGATCGCCTCGAGCACGATCACGACGAAACCCGTCGGTCTCCAGTCACGGGCGAACACCCGGATGAACTCGACGATGATCCGTCCGATGAGCAACAACCAGAAGATGAACAGGATCACGTAGATCACCGAGAACACGGCCACACCTTCACTCTGCCTGACAATGACCGGTCGATCAAAACGATCTCGCTAGCCGAGTCGCGCATCACACTCGCGCGCAGTCGACGACTCGGTCTCATCGGCGGATCGCCCGTTCGGACCGCGGACTACTTCTGGTTGTAGAACCCGGTCTCCGCGATGCGGCGCCGCTCCTCGGCGGAAACGTCGATGTCGGCGGGTGACAGCAGGAACACCTTGGTCGCGACCTTGTCGAACGACCCGCGGAGCGCGAAGGCGAGCCCGGCAGCGAAGTCGACGAGTCGCTTGGCATCGGCGTTGCTCATCTCGACGAGATCCATGATCACCGGCGTGCCGTCGCGGAAGCGCTCGCCGATGGTGCGGGCCTCGCCGTAGTCCCGGGGACGCAGCGTGGTGATCTTGGACAGCGGCCCGCCCTCGTCGACCACCGACCGGCGGCTCTCGTGCCGCTCCATCCGCGGGTCGACGGCGAGTGCGCCGCGGGTGGCGCCGCGCGGTGCAGCACCTCGTGGCGCGATGGGCTCGACCCGCGCCGACGAACGGGGAGCGGACTCGTAGCGGTCGAAATCACTCTCGACCTCGTCACGGCGGGACGCCGCGTAACCGGGCTCGGCGTACTCGCGGCGGCCCTGCCCGGGCTCGTCGATGTAGTCGTCCTCGAAATCCTCGAGGGGAACCATGCCGAAGTAAGCCTTGAACTTGTGCAGGCTGCTCATTGATCGACCTTCCTGGGCGCGGCGGACTGGTTCTGACGAATCCTGCGGTCGACCGCAGAGATCTTCTTGGTGTTACTGGTGTGACTGGTGATCATTTCGAGACTATCGGTCGGCGGCCGAGGAGGGCGGTTCCGACACGCACACAGGTCGACCCGTGGCGGACCGCGGCCTCGAGATCACCGGTCATCCCGGCGGACAACGTCGTCGCCTCGGGATGCGTGCGCAGAAGGTTCGCGTGGAGCGTCGAGAGTCGCGCGAATGCAGCGTCGGGGTCGACGCCCAACGGCGGCACACCCATGATTCCGCCGAGCACCAGGTTCGACGACCCCGCTACGCGATCGGCCAGCTCGCCGAGATCCCCGGCCGGTACCCCACCACGGTCCGGATCGGCATCCAGGCTCACCTGGAGGAGAACCTCGAGCGGATCCGATCGAGCGCCCTCGTCGAGCGCACCCGCGGCCGCGCGGTCGAGCGCATCGGCGAGCCTGACGCTGTCGAGCGAGTGGACCGTGTCGGCCCAGCGCACGACCGACTTGACCTTGTTTCGCTGCAGGCGACCGATCATGTGCCAGCGCACCGACTCGTCGGCGCCCGGAGTCGACCGGAAGTCGGCCACCTTGGTGCCGGCCTCGGGTTCGCGCGACTCCCCGAACGCCCGGAAACCGAGATCGTAGAGAATCCGGACATCCGTCACCGGGTAGAACTTCGTCACCGGTAGCAGCGCCACCTCGGTGAGAGGGCGCCCGGCTTCCCGGCAGGCCGCGTCGAGTCTGGCGCGGACCGCCGTCAGCGCCGATGCGATTTCGTCGTGCCTACTCATCGGCCGTCAACTCGATCCCGTCACTCTTCCCCGGGTGGGTCCATCCAGATCACCGCTGCCAGGCGGCCCGTGGGCGCTCCCCGGCGGTGGCTGAACAACGTTGCATCCTCGATCGTGCACCGCGGATCCTCGGCGACACCCGAGACCCCGGCGGCCAGCAACTGCCGCCGCAGACCGGCTCGCAGATCGAGCCCCGGCGTGCCCTTGACCGTGCGAGTGGCGCTGCCGGGCAGGAACTTCTCGACATCGGCCTGCATCGCGGCCGGAACCTCGTACTGACGACCGCTCGCCGCGGGCCCGAGGAACGCGCCGATCCGCTCGGGCCGCGCGCCCTGCTCGATCATCGCGCCGATCACCTTGGGCACGATGCCGATCCGGGCTCCGATCCGACCGGCGTGCACGGCGGCGATGACGCCGGCCTCGTCGTCGGACAGCAGGATCGGCACGCAGTCGGCGCTCAGTGTGACCAGGGCCAGACCGGGCACCGTGGTCACCAGCGCGTCGGTGGCGGGAACGGGACCGTCGACAGGACCGTCGACGACCGTGACGTTCCGGCTGTGGATCTGTTCCATCCACACCAAGCGCTCGAACGGCAGCCCGATGCCGTCGGCGAGCCGGCGGCGGTTCGTATCCACCGCAGCCGGATCGTCGCCGACGTGATCACCGAGATTGAACGACTCGTACGGCGCCGCGGACACACCACCGGCTCGGGTCGTCACGACCCGCCGGACCCGGACACCCGTCACGGAAACCCCGCTCAACGGCGCATGAAGGAAGGCACATCGACGTCGTCGTCTTCGCCTTCCTCGTTGCTGACCGGTACTGCACGGGAAGCACTGCCACCCAGCGGCGGCAGGGTCGACCCCGTGGGCGCGCCGACCGGCTCACGCGGAGCCGCCGGAGCCGCCGGTGCGGGCTCGGCGGGTGCCGCCGCGGCGCGCTCGGACTGCCCGACCTCGCCGGCCCGTCCTGCGCCGATGTTCCCGCGGCCGATGGCCGACTGGACCTCGAGCGGCCGCTTGGCCGGCGCTCCGCCGTCGAAGCCCGCGGCGATCACGGTGACGCGAACCTCGTCGCCGAGCGAATCGTCGATCACCGTTCCGAAGATGATGTTCGCGTCGATGTGCGCGGCCTCCTGGACCAGCGACGCCGCCTCGTTGATCTCGAACAAACCCAGGTCCGAACCGCCGGCGATCGACAGCAGCACTCCGCGCGCGCCCTCCATCGACGCTTCCAGCAGCGGCGAGTTGATCGCGGTCTCGGCGGCCTTGATCGACCGGCCCTCCCCACGGGAGGAGCCGATGCCCATGAGCGCGCTTCCGGCGCCGGACATGACGCTCTTGACGTCGGCGAAGTCGACGTTGATCAGACCCGGCGTGGTGATCAGGTCGGTGATGCCCTGGACACCGTTGAGGAGCACCTCGTCGGCGCTGCGGAACGCGTCCATGAGGCTGACGGCGGCATCGCCCAGCTGAAGCAGCCGATCGTTGGGGATCACGATCAGGGTGTCGCAGGACTCACGCAGAGCGGAGATCCCGGACTCGGCCTGCGAACCGCGGCGCTTGCCCTCGAAGGAGAACGGCCGCGTGACGACACCGATGGTGAGGGCGCCGAGCTTGCGGGCGATGCTCGCGACGACCGGGGCACCACCGGTACCGGTGCCACCACCCTCGCCCGCGGTGACGAACACCATGTCGGCCCCCTTGAGGACCTCCTCGATCTCGTCCTTGTGATCCTCGGCGGCCTTGCGGCCGACCTCCGGGTCGGCGCCGGCGCCGAGACCACGGGTCAGTTCGCGACCCACGTCGAGCTTGACGTCGGCGTCGGACATGAGCAGCGCCTGCGCGTCGGTGTTGACCGCGATGAACTCGACTCCCTTGAGTCCCTGCTCGATCATGCGGTTGACCGCGTTGACGCCGCCGCCGCCGATACCGACGACCTTGATTACGGCGAGGTAATTGTGCGGGGGCGTCATGGGCTCTCGCCTTCCGTGAGTGGATTTCGCGCTCGTACTAGGGGTGATTATGGAAAACCCTCAACCTCAACCACAGGGTTCAGGTTATGTCAAGTAGTCCCTTGGGGCGAAACGCTATGCAGTGCCACAGCGATCCGCCAGCAGGCGCGCCGACACGCGCCAAGTTTTTGCGGGGCACGGAGCCCCCGATCCGCTCGTGGCGTGAGCCTCCGGATCGCCCATCACTTTACTGTGGGCAGTTCGGGACTCGACACATCGAAGATCCGACCGGGCTGTGTCAACAGTGCGGAGACCACTGCCGACTTCCTCTCGGAATCGTCGACACCGCCCCACACCACGACACGGCCGTCCACCAGAGTAACCGAGACACTCGAAATCGTCGGTGCGGCAACCTCGGACACCTGGACCCGGACCGCCTCCGGCAGCGACCCGAGCACCTCCAGCGCAGCCTGGGTGGCGTGGTCGGCCTCGGTCGGTGTCGGCGTGACGAGTCGCACCACACCGAACGGCGGCGGCTCGACGGCGTAGTCCACCCCGGTGGCGTCCATCAGATGCGTTCCGTCCGGGGAATCGAAGAACACCACCGGAATCCGCTCGCGGACGGTCACCCGCACGGTCGACGGATATTCGCGCTGCACCCGCGCTTCCGCGACCCGGGGTATCCCCGCGACACGCTTGGCCGCTGCCGCGGTGTCGACCCGCAGCAGTGGAGTCCCGTCCGCGATCCCCGCGACCGGCAGGACCTCCTCCGCGGTGAGGAAGCCGTCACCGACGTACTCGACCTGACGGACCGACATCATCGGGCTGAACCACAGCGCGGCGCCGAGGCCGCCGAGCACGACCACCACGGCGGTCGCGATCAGGAAAACCTTGCGCCGCAACGACCGGGCGCGCGCCCGCTCCTCCGAACCGCGATCGGCGGTCTTCGCCTCCGACTCCGGTCCGTTCCCGTCGCGCCGACCGGACGACGTCGCCTGGCGCGGCGAACTCCGGCGCGTGCGATCGCCGCGCGACCGGCGCGCATCGGGCCGGCCGCTGCGGGGTCGACCCCGACGATCGGCCGTCACTGCGGCTCCGAACCCGATCCCGCCGAACGACCACCGTGGTTGGGCCGCGACCGCAGTGCATCGAGTATCGGACCACCGAGCATCGTCACGTCGCCCGCACCCATCGTGATCAGGACGTCGCCGGGCTCGACGAGTCCGGCGAGCTGACGCGGCACCTGGGACCGATCGGGCTGATAGTGAACAGGTTTCGTGAGCGCCTGCGCGACCAGCGCGCCGCTCACTCCGGGGATCGGCTCCTCGCGCGCGCCGTACACGTCGAGCACTACGACCTCGTCCGCCAGGTCGAGCGCCTCGCCGAACTCCTGCGCGAACGTCACTGTCCGCGAGTACAGATGCGGCTGGAACACCACGACGACACGGCCCTGCCGGCCGTCGTTGTCGACCAGTTCCCGCGCGGCGCCGAGCACCGCCCGGACCTCGGTCGGATGATGCGCGTAGTCGTCGAACACCCGGACCCCGCGCTCGCGGCCGGTGAGCTGGAACCGGCGGTGGACCCCACCGAACCCGGCCAGCCCCTCGAGCAGTTCGTCCACCGACGCGCCGGCGTCCACGCCCGCGAGCAACGCGGCAAGCGCGTTGAGCGCCATGTGCTTTCCGGGCACGCCCAACCGCAACGTGCGCGGCTCGACCTCGCCGGCGAAGCGGATGTGCGCCACTCCCCCGACGTCACGCGCCTCCCAGGACAGCAACTCCACACCCACCGGAACCGGACCGGCGGACGCGGCGGCCTCCGCCGTGCCGTAGCCGACGACCCGTACCGCGCTACCGGACTCCACCGTTCGCCGCGCGAGCGCAGCCGACCCCGGATCGTCGAGGCACGCCACGAGCAGGCCGTCCGGAGCGATCCGCGCGACGAAGTCGTCGAAGACCTGGACGTACGCCTCACTGCTACCGAAGAAGTCGAGATGGTCCGCCTCGATGTTGGTGACCACCACGACGTCCGGGTCGTACTGGAGCAGCGAGCCGTCGCTCTCGTCGGCCTCCGCGACGAAGACCTCACCCGAGCCGTGATGGGCGTTGGTACCGGCCTCGTTCAGTTCGCCGCCGACCGCGAAGGACGGGTCGAATCCACAGTGCTGCAACGCGACCACGAGCATCGAGGTCGTCGAGGTCTTGCCGTGCGTGCCCGACACCAGGAGCGTGCGATGCCCGCGCATCAGCGACGCCAGGACCGCGGGGCGCAGGATCACCGGAATGCCGCGCTTCGCGGCCTCGACGAGCTCCGGATTGTCCTTCGGGATCGCGGCGTGCGTGGTGACGACGGCCGTCGGGCCACCCGGCAGCAGATCGAGGGCGCTCGCATCGTGGCCGATGCGGACGACAGCGCCGCGAGCACGCAGCGCGAGCACGCCGCGGCTCTCCTTGGCGTCCGAGCCGGACACCTGCCCACCCCGGGAGAGCAGGATCCGCGCGATGCCGGACATTCCGGCACCTCCGATGCCGACCATGTGTACCCGCTCGAGACCCGCGGGTAGCTGCTCGTTCATCGGTTTCCCCTTGCTACATCGACAACGATCTGTGCGACGGTCGCCGCCGCACTGCGGTGGCCGGCACCGGCCGCGCTGCGGCCCATCTCCTCGAGCCGTGCGCGGTCGGCGAGCAACGGCACCACGGTCTCCGACACGTAGTGCGGCGTCAACTCCGCATCCGGAACGATCATCCCACCTCCGGCAGCGACGACGGGCCGGGCATTGAGTTCCTGCTCGCCGTTTCCATGTGGCAACGGCACGTACACGGCGGGGAGGCCGACGGCCGAGACCTCGGCGACGGTCATGGCGCCCGAACGACAGATCACCGCGTCGGCGGCGGAGTACGCCAGGTCCATGCGCGTCAGGTACGGCACCGCCACGTACGGCGCCTCCGGATGCGACTCGACTTCCACGGAGTTCTTGGGACCGTAGGCGTGCAACACGGAGATACCGGCCGCCGCGAGCTGCGGGGCGGCACCGGCGACGGCCTCGTTGAGCGACCGGGCGCCCTGCGATCCGCCGAACACCAACAGCACCGGACCGTCCGCCGGCAGACCGAAGTGCTCACGCGCCTGCGCGCGCAGGGCCGCCCGATCGAGTCCGGTGATGGACGAGCGGACCGGGATTCCGACGATCTCGGCATCCGCGGTGCCGCGCGCGGCCACCCCGGAACCCGCGACCGCGGCCAGGACGCGACGGGCACGACGGGCACCGATCTTGTTCGCGATGCCCGCACTGGCGTTGGCCTCGTGGATCACGATCGGGATCTTCCGGCGGCGGCGCAGCAGACCCAAACCGGCAGCAAGATACGCGGGCAGCGCGACATAGCCGCCGAAGCCCACGACGACGTCCGCGTCGGTACGGTCGAGCACCGCGCGCGTGGCGGCCACCGACCGCCGAATCCGGCCGGGTAGCCGGAACAGATCCATCGTGGGCTTGCGGGGCAACGGAACCGGCGGGATCAGCTCGAGCGGATACCCCCGATCGGGGACCAGGGTGGTCTCGAGGCCTCGCTCGGTCCCGAGCGCCGTCACCACGGCGGACGGATCGAGCGCACGGATCGCGTCCGCGACAGCCATTGCCGGCTCGATGTGCCCGGCCGTCCCGCCGCCGGCCACCACCACGGACAGGCCTGTCTTGTCGCCGCTCACCTACGCGTTCCTCGCTCTCCTGGACGGGGATCGCGCGAAGTGCCCGCGCGGTCCCGATCCCTCATGGGGCCGTGGCCCCGCTTCTCGTTGTTCCGTCGACCGTCGTCGGTCGGCCGGCGTCGGGGTTGGTCGTGCCGAAGAGCACGGGTGTCCTTGGCGCCCGGGCGTTCTCCGCGGGCGGGTTGCACCTTCCGGTTCTCCGTGCGGCGCACGACGGCCGCCCCGCGCGGGCGCGGCGGGATGTACGCCGCCGGCTTGGGCAGCCGCAGCAGTCGAGACATCCGTCCGTCCTGCCCGCTGTGCAGCGCGGCGACCGCCTCCGGCTCGTGTCTCGCCGCGTTCGCGACCAGACCGAACATCAACAGTGTCGTCGCCGTCGAGGTGCCACCCGCCGACACCAGCGGCAACTGCAGACCGGTGACCGGCAGGATGCCGACGACGTAACCGATGTTGATGAACGCCTGACCGGTGATCCACGCGGTCGCGGTCGCGCTCAGCAACTGCAGGAACGGGTCCGCCGAGCGCCGCGCGATGCGCAGACCGGTGTACACGAACAGCGCGAACAACCCGATCACCGCGCCCGCCCCGATGAATCCCAGTTCCTCGCCGATGATCGCGAAGATGAAGTCATTGTGGGCGTTGGGCAGATAACTCCACTTGGCCCGGCTCTGGCCGAGCCCCTCACCGAACAGGCCACCGTCCGCGAGCGCATACTTCGCCTGCCGCGCCTGGTAACCCGCGCCCTGAGCGTCGTCACCCGGGTTCAGGAACGACTGGACGCGCGCGGACCGGTATCCCGCAGTCAGCGCGAGGGTTACGGCCGCCGCACCGCCCGCCAGGAGCACGGTGAGGAAGATCTTCAGCGGAAGGCCCGAGAACCAGAGCAGCGCCAGCAGGATGATCGCGAGCGAGATGGTGGTTCCGAGGTCGGGCTGCAGCACGATCAGGACGAAGACCAGCAGCGCCGCGGGCACCAGCGGGATCAACATCTCCTTGAGCGATGCACCCTCCCGCCGCCGCGTGGCGAGCAGGTGCGCGCCCCACACCGCGAACGCGATCTTCGCGAGTTCGGAGGGCTGCAACGAGATCGGACCGATCACGAACCAACCGCGGGTTCCCTGCGACTTCGTACCGATGCCGGGAATCAACACCAGCACCAGCATCGCGACCGTCACACCGAACGCCGGCAGCGACCACGTACGCATCACCCGGATCGGGATCAGCAGCGCGATGTAGAAGATCACCAGACCCAGCGTCGCGAAGATCAGCTGTGAGACGAACTTTCCGTACGCGGACCCGTCCCGCGCCACCGACTCGACACTCGACGACGACAGCACCATCACCAGCCCGAGCACCGTCAACAGGACCGCGATGGTGACGACGAGATGAAACGACGTCAGCGGACGAGCCAGCCACGCCCCGATCCGGGTGCGCGGCGCGCGCTCGGGGGCTCCTGTCATCCGCGGGTCCCGGACTCCGGCTCGATGTCGGCCAACGCCGTGACCGCTGCGGCGAAGCTGCGCCCGCGGTGTCCGTACGAGTCGAACATGTCGAGCGACGCGGCAGCAGGTGCCAGCAGCACGGTGTCGCCGGGAGCAGCCAGGGCCGTGGCGGCGCGCACGGCCTCCGCCATCACGGTGTCCGCGTCGGCCGCGGGAAGATCGAGGTGGAGCACGTCCGCTCCGGCGATCGGTTCGACCACGGACCCATCGTCTCCCGCGCGCACGTGAACGACCGGGACCTCGGGGGCGTGTCGCGCGAGCGCCTCGGCGATCTGATCGGCGTCACGGCCGATGAGCACCGCACCGGCCAGTCGGTCCGCGACGTCGGCGACCAGGTCGTCGATGCGAGCCCCCTTGAGCAGGCCGCCGGCGATCCACACCACCGAGTCGTGCGCGACGATCGACGACCGCGCCGCATGCGGATTGGTCGCCTTGGAATCGTCGATGAACGTGATGTCGGTGAGCCGACGGACGACCTCCGCCCGGTGCGGTCCCACCCGATGAGCCCGCAGCCCCGCATCCACCGCTGCCGGGGAGACGCCGATCGCGCGGGCCAGCGCGGCCGCCGCCAGCGCGTCGCACAGTCCGGCCGGACCCGGCGGGCTGATCTCGTCGGCCGCGACGAGGGGAACCGAATCCGCGAACGCCCGGTCGATCAGCATCCCGCCGCGAACGCCCAACTCTCCGACGTCGGGCGCATCGAGCCGGAAGCCGACGGTGTGCCCGTCACGCGGCCGCTCGACCAGCGTGGCGGCGACCGCGTCGTCGAGGCCGACGACGGCGACGCCACCGGTGAGGGCCTGCGCCTTGGCGTCCGTGTAGCCCTCCATGCCGCCGTGCCAGTCGAGATGATCCTCGGCGATGTTGAGTACGACGCCGGCTGTCGGGCGCACGGACGGCGCCCAGTGCAGCTGGAACGACGACAGCTCGACGGCGAGGACGTCGACGCGGGGCTCCTGCGCACGCAGTGCGTCGAGCACCGGCAGGCCGATGTTGCCGCACGCCGCCGACGACATGTCCGCGGCCTCGAGGATCGAGTGCAGCATCGACGTCGTCGTGGTCTTGCCGTTGGTGCCGGTCACGACCAGCCACTGTCGCGGCGGACCGTACACCCCGGCCCGGTCGACATGCCACGTGAACTCGATGTCGCCCCAGATCGGGATGCCGGCGGCCGTGGCCGCCGCGAGAACCGGCGCGTCCGGCCGGAACCCCGGACTGGTGACGACGAGGACGAACTCGGCGACGCGCGCCGGGTCGGCGACCAGGTCGTCGAGCGGCACCGTCTCGGCACCGAGCTCGGCGCAACGGGCGAGGGCGTCCACGTTGGTGTCGGTCACCGTCACCCGGGCACCGAGGTCGTGCAGCGGAGCAATCACCGCGCGGCCGGAGATGCCGGCGCCGGTCACGAGGACGCTCGCGCCGCGCAGTCGGTCCAGATCTCCCGCGTCGACTCCCGCGTCGTGTCCGGTCCCGTCGAGCTGCATCCGTCAGTCCCCGATCGCCGCGAGATATTCGCTGTAGAACAGTGCGAGGCCGATCGCGGACGCGATCGCGGCCAGCAACCAGAATCTGATGATCACCTGGGTCTCGGCCCAGCCGCCCAGTTCGAAGTGGTGGTGGAACGGCGCCATCCGGAACACCCGCCGTCGGCTCGATCGGAACACCGCCACCTGGATGACCACCGACGCCGCCTCGGCCACGAACAGGGCGCCGATGACGACCATGAGCAGCTCGGTGCGGGTGGTGATGGACAGGCCGGCCAGCATGCCGCCCAGCGCGAGCGAACCGGTGTCGCCCATGAAGATCTTCGCCGGCGCCGCGTTCCACCACAGGAAGCCGATGCATGCCGCGGCTCCGGCGGCACACAGCAACGCCAGGTCCAGCGGATCACGGACGTCGTAGCAGCCCTTCGACGGACCGAGGCTGCCCGGCCCGTCGACGCAGGCGTTCCGGTACTGCCAGAACGTGATGATCACGTATGCGCCGAGCACGAGGCTCATCGAACCGGCCGCCAGACCGTCGAGGCCGTCGGTGAGGTTCACCGCGTTCGACCACGCGCTCACCAGCAGGTAGCAGAACAGGATGAAGACGATCGATCCCATGCTGACAGTGGCGATGTCGCGCACGTACGACAGGTGCACGCTGCCCGGGGTCAGACCGCTGCCGCCGCGGAACTGCAGCGCCAGGATGCCGAACACGACCGCCGCCACCAACTGGCCGACGAGCTTGGCCGTCTTGTTCAGACCGAGGTTGCGCTGCTTGCGGATCTTGATGAAGTCGTCGAGGAACCCGACGCCACCGAGCGCGGTGGTCAGACCGAGCACCAACAGGCCCGACGCGGTCGGCCCCTCGGCGTCGTAGCCGATGCCGATGAGATGCGAGCCCCAGTAGCCGGCCCAGATTCCCGCGAGGATCGCGACGCCGCCCATCGTGGGGGTACCACGCTTTGCCTGATGGCTCGCCGGGCCTTCGACCCGGATCTCCTGCCCGAAGCCCTGCCGCGAGAAGACCTTGATCAGGACCGGCGTCAGCAGGATGGACACCGCGAGGGCGATGCCCGCGGCGAAGAGGATCTGCCTCACTGCGGCGCCTCCGAATCGGTGATCTGCGCGGCGTCGGTGGTCGGCGCGTCGAGAACCGCGTCCGCGACCTCCCACAGTCCGATCGACTGCGAAGCCTTCACCAGTACGAGATCACCGGCCTCCAGTTCCTGCTCCAGCAGCGCGATCGCACTCGCACCGTCGGGCACGTGGACCGCCTCGTCACCCCAAGAACCTTCCATCACCGCTCCCTGGTACATCGCGCGGACGGGCCGACCGGCTCCGACGAGGATCAGCTTGGTCACGTCCAGGCGCACCGCGAACCGTCCGATCGCGTCGTGCTCGACCACTGATTCTGGTCCGAGTTCCGCCATTTCGCCGAGGACTGCCCAACTCCGGCGTGCCGGACCACGACCGGACCGGGCCATCGACACGAGCGCCTTGATCGCCGCACGCATCGAATCCGGGTTCGCGTTGTACGAGTCGTTGACGACGGTGACGCCGTCGGCCCGATCGCGGACCTCCATCCGACGCGCCGAGACCGGCCCGGCGGAACCGAGCGCCGCCGCGACCTGGTCGAGCGTCGCCCCGCACTCGAGCGCGACGGCGGCCGCCGCGAGCGCGTTGCCGACCTGGTGTTCGCCGTGCACCGCGAGCGTGACCGGGATGCTGCCGGCCGGGGCGGTCAGAGTGAAACTGGCGCGCGCCTGATCGTCGAGGCGGACGTCGGTCGCGCGGACATCGGCGGCGCCGGACTGGCCCACCAGCACGACGCGTGCCCGGGTCCGCTGCGCCATCGCCGCGACCAGCGGATCATCGGCGTTGAGCACCGCGACGCCCCCCTCGGCGGCGGTCGGCAGCGACGCCGGCAGCTCGCCCTTGGTGTCGGCGATCGCCTCGCGGGAACCGAACTCGCCGAGGTGCGCCGTGCCCACATTGAGGACCACACCGATGCGCGGTGGGGCGGACTTCGCGAGGGCCGCGATGTGCCCGCGTCCGCGGGCGGACATCTCCAGGACCAGGAAACGGGTGTCGGCGTCGGCCCGGAGCGCCGTCCAGGGATGCCCGAGCTCGTTGTTGAACGAACCGGGCGGGGCCACGACGGACCCGAGGGGCGAGAGAACTGCCGCCAGCAGGTCCTTCGTGGAGGTCTTGCCGGACGAACCGGTCACCCCGACGACGGTCAGGTCCGAGTCGGCGGTGAGCCGGTCGACGCTCACGCGCGCCAGCTTCGCGAGCGCCTCGAGTACCGCCGCGCCGGAGCCGTCGGTGTCGTGTTCGAGGGCCAACGCGCCGTTGTCCGACGCGCCGAGCGGCTCGACCACGATCGCCGGGACACCGACCGGGCGGGCCGCGAGCACGGCCGCCGCGCCCGCCGCCACCGCAGCGGCCGCGTGGTCGTGCCCGTCGGTCGTCGCGCCCGGCAGCGCCAGGAACAGCCCACCCGGTGTGACCTTGCGGGAATCGAACTCCACCGTTCCCGAAACGGTGGCCGACGGATCGTCGACATCGTGGAGCGTCCCGCCGACCGCCTGTGCGATCTGGGCGAGCGTCATCGGGATCATGCGTTTCCTCCGTGTGCGGGGTCTTCGGAGGCGATCCGATCGATCGCCTCTCCCAGAACCTCGCGGTCGTCGAATGGGTACTTCACCCCGTGGATCTCCTGGCCGATCTCGTGGCCCTTGCCGGCCACGAGGACCACGTCGCCGGAGCGGGCCCAGCGGACCGCAGCGGCGATGGCCTCACCGCGGTCTCCGATCTCGAGCACCTCACCCCGCTCGGCCGCCGGAACCGACAGCGCGCCCTCCCTCAGCGCGGCCCGGATGGTGGCCGGATCCTCGGTGCGCGGATTGTCGTCGGTGATCACCAAAAGGTCCGCGCCGCGGGCCCCGGCCTCGCCCATCAGGGCCCGCTTGCCGGTGTCGCGGTCGCCGCCGGCGCCGACGACGACCGCGATCCGGCCGTCGGTCTGCCCCCGCAATGTCGCGATCACGGCCTCGACCGCAGCGGGCTTGTGGGCGTAGTCGACGACGGCCAGGAAGTCCTGCCCGCGCTCGACCCGCTGCACACGGCCGGGCACGTCGACCCCGCCGATTCCGGCGATCGCCGCGTCGACGTCCGCGCCCGCCGCCGCGCAGACCGCCACGGCCAGCACCGCGTTCGCGACGTTGTACTGCCCGGGCAGACGCAGCGACACCGAGTGCGTCGTCCCGTCCGGCCCGGTGAGCGTGAAGACCTGGCTACCCGACGGCACCGCCTCGGCCCGCCCCGCGGTCCAGTCACCCGGTCCGCTGGTGGCGACCGTGGCGACGGCGCCGGGAAGGTTCGGGTGCGCGCGGCGGGCGATGTCCGCCATCCGCGCCCCCCACTCGTCGTCGATGCAGATCACCGCGCGCTCCGCACGGACCGTCGAATCCGCCGCGAAGAGGCGGCTCTTCGCCGTGAAGTAGTCGTCGAAGTCGCGGTGGAAGTCGAGATGGTCCTGGGACAGGTTGGTGAACGCACCGATCGAGAACCGAACGCCGTCGACCCGGCCGAGAGCCAGCGCATGACTCGACACCTCCATCACCACGGTGTCGATCCCCCGCTCGAGCATCGCCGCGAACAGGGCGTGCAACTGCGGCGCCTCCGGCGTGGTGAGTGCGCTCGGCACTCGGTCCCCCGCGACGCGGGTCTCGATCGTGCCGACCAACCCGATGCTGCGACCGGCCGCCGCGAGGCCCGACTCGATCAGATATGCCGTCGTCGTCTTGCCCGAGGTTCCGGTGATGCCGACGACCTGCATCTGCTCCGACGGATGGCCGTAGATCGTGGCCGAGACCTCGCCGAGCACCCGCCGTGGTTCGGGGTGCACCAGCACCGGCAACGCGGGGACGTCGGTGGACTCACGGAACTGTCGGGCGACGAGCGTCAGACCGGCGTCGTCGGTGAACACCGCCACCGCGCCGGCCTCGACGGCCGACCCCACGAACTCGGCGCCGTGAGCACGCGCCCCCGGCAGCGCGGCGAACAGATCGCCCGCCAGCACCGACTGCGCCCGCAACTCGACGCCGGTGACCGTGGTCGGCACAGCCGCGTCCCGGTCCACTCGATCGGATCCGAGCCATTCGATCCGGGCACCGACCTTGTCGGCCAGGTCTTCCAGGTCGGTCCGGGGCGGGTTCGTCGGGCGAAGACCGCTCCCCGGCGCCGCACCCGGCATGGATGGCTGCGGACTCGGATGCACAGGCAGTGGGTCCTCTCGGAATCGAATTTCGGTTCGGGGTTCGTTCGGTCGTGTCCATCCTTGCGGACGGAGACCGACGTGTCAGATTACCGGCGGCGGCGCCACGGGCACGACCCACCATGTTCGGTACACACCGGTTACGTGGGAATCGTCACCCCGACGGGCGGGACGCGGCCCGGACGGTGTCAATCGGCCTGCAACACCAGCCGCCGACCCGGGTCCGGTGACAGCGGAACGCTGTCCCGCTGCAGGAGCCACGACGCGATGTTGTGGAACAGCGGCGCGGCCGACTGTCCCCCGCCGCCGTCGATACCGCGGACTGGCGCGTCGAGCATGATCCCGATGACATAACGCGGATCATCCGAGGGCGCGATGCCCGCGAAGGTGATCCAGTAGTTGGAGTTCGAGTAGCACCCGCAGGC
Organism: Rhodococcus sp. TAF43; assembly: GCF_052113525.1. Classification (NCBI taxonomy): domain Bacteria; kingdom Bacillati; phylum Actinomycetota; class Actinomycetes; order Mycobacteriales; family Nocardiaceae; genus Rhodococcus; species Rhodococcus sp. TAF43. The sequence continues at coordinate 40,882 of NZ_JBFRDL010000022.1, read as the reverse complement.
AGGGTCGACCTGCTGCGCGGTACCGGTCTTGCCACTGATCTGGTAGCCGTCGACGCCCGCCTGCGGCCCGGTGCCCTGCTGGTAGCCCATCGGGTCCTTCTGGGTGACCGACCGGAACATGTCACGAGTGGTACGCGCAGTCTGCTCACTCACCACCCGCACCGGTTCGGGGCGTTCGGTCTCGATCCGGGAGCCGTCCGGCGCGAGGGTCGACTTGACGATCCGTGGAGCGATCCGCTCGCCGTCGTTGGCGATCGCCTGGTACATGCCGGTCATCTGCAGAAGCGTCATCGACAGACCCTGGCCGATCGGCAGGTTGGCGAACGTACCGCCGGACCAGTCGTCGAGGTCCGGGACGTTGCCGGCGCTCTCGCCCGGCAAGCCGACGTCGGTGCGCTGGCCGAGTCCGAACTTGTGCAGCATCTCGGCGTAGCGCTCCTCCCCGACCCGCTCGGCGAGCATCAGCGTGCCCACGTTCGACGACTTTCCGAAGACGCCGGTCGAGGTGTAGGGCGCGACGCCGTGCGCCCACGCGTCCTTGACCGAGACACCGGCCATCTGGATCGAACCGGGGACCTGGAGCACTTCCTCGGGGGTGGTCAGCCCGTACTCGATCGCCGCGGCCGCGGTCACGATCTTGTTGACCGATCCCGGCTCGAACGGCGAACTCACGGGCAGGTTGCCCATCTGGGCGGTGCGCGGGTTGTTCCCGACGCCGATGGCCGGGTTGAACGTGCCGTCGTTGGTCATCGCGAGGACTTCGGACGTCTTCGCGTCGAGCACCACCACGGACGCGTTCTTCGCACCCGACAGGTCCTTGGCCTGCTGCGTCTGCTGCTGCACGTAGTACTGCAGGTCGGAGTCGATGGTGAGTTCCACGTTGGATCCGTCCACCGCGGGCTGCAGATCTCGTCGACTGCCGGGGATGACCGCACCGTCGGACCCGCGGTCGTGCGTCTCGGAACCGTCGTTGCCGGCAAGCGTCGAATCCATCGACTCCTCGAGCCCGAGCAGTCCGTGTCCGTCCCACCCGGTTGCACCGACGATGTTCGCCGCTAGCGAACCACCCGGGTACTCGCGAATGTCCTGCCGCTCGAGTCCCACTTCCTCGAACTCGTCGGCGATGTCCGCCGCCACCGCGGGATCGACACTGCGGGCCAGGTAGACGAACGTCTCGTTGCTGCGCAGCTTGTCGAGCAGTTCGCTCTCCGAGACCGTGTCGCCGAGCCGCTCGTGGATCCCCTTCGCGATCTCCTTCAGCCGGGTGTCCGGATCGGGAGCGGTCTCGCCGGTCTCGTCTTTGGCACGCTCCTCCTCCATCCGCTTGCGCTCACGCACCGGCTGGAACGTCAGCGCCTTGGCATCGAGGGTGTAGGCCAGCTTATTGCCGTTCCGGTCGAGGATCGCACCCCGAACCGCCGGGAGGGTGACGGTCGTCGTGCGCTGATTCGCGGCCTCCGCCGACAACCGGGGCGCGTCGATCCCCTGGACCCACAGCAACTGCACCGCCACGACCCCGAGTGCAATGAGCATCGTCGCGCGGCCGTACTTGAGACGGAACCCGAAGGAATCGGTGCGCCTCGCGGCGGGCTTACGCCCCCGCGATCTCCGCGGCGGTGCGGGCCGACGCGGACGTGAGGCGGGAGTGCGTCCACCCACCGACGTCACTGCCGAGCACCCGCCGGGGGTTGAGTGATCACCGTCACAGGCGTCAATTGTTCACCGCGAGCCTGGATCCGGCCGTCGTTGACGGGCGGCGGCGTGGCGGCGGGAGGCGCGGTCGCGGGGGCAGGCGGCGTCGCCCGAGGCGCCGCCGGCTCGGCCACGGGCGGAGGCGTCCGGTCCAGCGGAGCGACCGGCTTACCCTCGGCGGGCTTCGGAGTGCCGATCACCTCGACGCTGCCGTCGGTGGACACGACCAGTCGCGCTGGATCCTTCACCGGGATCAGCCCCTGCTCGGCAGCCTTCTCCGCGAGCACCGGCGCCGAGTTGCCCGCCGCGACGTCACGCTGGAGCGCCGCCGTCCGCTCGCGCAGGCCCTGGTTGTGAGCGCGCGCGTCCGCGAGCTGGTACGAATYCTCGGCGGACCGTGTCGTCAACAGCAGAGTCGTCGCGAGACCGAGGCACAGCAGGCCGATGATGGTGGCCACGAACGGGATCCGGGCCACGATCGCGCGCGGCGACGACGGAGTCGACGCCGTCGAGGTCGGCCGGGCGCCGCCCACGACGGATGCCCGCTGCTGCCGGCGCTCGTATGCCTTCTGCGCCGCACTGGACCGCCGGACACGCGCGGACCCGATACCGGTGGACGTCATCCGAACCGTCATGTCAGTCACGCTCCAGCCCTCCTGGCGATTCGTTCCGCTGCCCGCAGACGCACGGGCGCTGCTCTCGGGTTGTCTTCGATCTCCTGTTCGGACGCACGTTCCGCTCCTCGCGTGAGAATCCGGAACTCCGGCCCCATACCCGGCAGTTCCACCGGGAGGCCTTCAGGCGTCTTCGACTTCGACAGTGGCGTCAGCTCCTGCTTGACCACTCGGTCCTCGAGCGACTGGTACGACATGAACACGACCCGACCACCGACCGCCAACGCGTCGAGGGCAGCGGGGATCGCGGCTCGCAGCGAATCGAGCTCGCCGTTGACCTCTACCCGAAGTGCCTGGAAGGTGCGCTTCGCGGGATGGCCACCCGTGCGGCGCGTAGCTGCCGGGATGGCGTCGTAGATGAGCTCGACCAGCGCGGCGCTGGTGGTGAACGGCTGCTTCTGACGACGGCGTACCACCTCGGAGGCGATCCGCCCCGCGAAGCGCTCCTCGCCGTACGTGCTCAGGATGCGCGCCAGCTCGCCGTGACTGTAGGTATTGAGCACCTCGGCCGCGGTGATCCCCGTCGTGGGGTTCATCCGCATGTCCAACGGCGCGTCGACCGAGTAAGCGAATCCGCGCTCGGCCTCGTCCAACTGCATCGACGAGACACCCAGATCGAACAGGATGCCGTGCACCGTGCCGATCGGGTCCAGGCCGGCCTCCTCGAGCGCGTGGACGATGCCGTCGTAGCGCGTGTGCACGAAGGTGGTGCGGCCCGCATAGGGGGCCAGGCGCTCGGACGCGATGCGGAGCGCCTCGGGGTCACGATCGAGCCCGATGAGATGCAGGCCGGGATAGGTCCGCAGGAAATGCTCGGAGTGCCCACCCAGACCGAGTGTCGCGTCGATCATGACCGCGCCCTCGCCGAGGGGGTTGTGGGCTGTGAGTGCCGGCCCGAGAAGGTCGTCCGCGCGGTGCAGCAGCACCGGGACATGACCGAACTCGCCGGGGACGGACCGGGTGTCGTCCTCGCCGTCGACCATGGTTCCTCCGGCTCCTGCTCGATGCTGTGGGGCTTGCACGTGGTTGGKGGTCCGAAGAGGTGGTTCGGCGGGCTGTCGTCGACTGATGCGCTGCAACGAAACTCGCGAACGTCACTCTCCGGGAGAGCGAATGCCTCGAGGTCCCTGTCCGATCGAGGAACCTGGCGCTGGGGAAGTGCGTCAGGGTCCCGGCGGTGAACCTGGCGCTGGGGAAGTGCGTCAGGGTCACACTCGGGCAGAGGCCTCGCGGCACTCGCCTGTGGCGTCGGTGGGCTAGAAGATCCCCTCGAGCGCCTCGTCTCTGGCTTGTGAGTAGCTTTCCTCGTGCTCCGCGACGTAGGACTCCCATGCCTGGGCGTCCCAAATCTCGAGGAAGTCGACCGATCCGATCACCACGCAGTCCTTCGACAACCCCGCATAGCGACGATGGTCGGAAGACAACGTGATCCGTCCCTGGGCATCGGGATGCTGCTCGTCGGTTCCCGATGCAAGCGCACGCACGAATGCGCGAGCCTGCGGATTGCTTCGGGAAGCCGCTGACGCACGACGCGCAAGCGCGGTGAACTCCTCACGGGGGTACACCGCAAGGCTGTGGTCCTGCCCTTTAGTGACCATCAACCCTCCCGCCAACGCGTCCCGGAACTTCGCAGGCAACGTGAGTCGCCCCTTGTCGTCGAGCTTCGGCGTATAGGTACCGAGAAACATCTCGACACCTCCCGCCGGGGCCCTGTGGCGAATGTGTGGTCGATACCGGCCGGTATCGCCCTGCATTCTGGCGGGTCACTCACGCGATCCGCTGCGCACCACATTACCCCACTTTCCTCCACTTTCAATCCGATCGGGGGGCCGATTTGACATCTGCGCGCGAATAACCGCAGATCACCGGGCATGGCTCGAAGTGGGGCGTTTCCGCCCACGTGATCGCAAACACGAGAGCCTCCCCGGCCCCGACGGAGGGCCCGCACTCGGCCGGCCGAGAAAACCCCAGTTCAACGCTCCGCCTCCCTGCGATAGCAGAACCTCGGATCGAACCCACCGGCGGCAGGAGCAGGCAGTGGGGACATGTGGGGGCAACGTGTGGGGAACTGTGGGTGAGGCGGGAGGGATCGGCCACGGACCCACACGGACCGACACGGCCACCGCGGACGCGCCGACCGCACGAAAAACGGCGATGGCGCGACCTTTGCGGTCGCGCCATCGCCGTTTCGAGAGCCTGGGCGTTTCTGACGCCGGAAGCTACTCCTGTTCGAATCTCCTGCGGAAGCGATCCTCCATCCGGGACGAGAATCCGCCGCCGGACTTCTTGCCTCCATGAGGCTTACGCGGATGCGATCCTCGCGCACCCGGCCCTTCACCGGACGGGTCGTCCCCGTCGGGTACCGCTGCCAGATGCCCCTTCCCTCCACCGAACAGGAAGAGCACACCGGCACCGAACATAACGACGAACCCGATCACACTGACGATCGGGAATCCGCCCAACCACAACACATCCAGAGCCACGCCCGCGATGAGCAGGACGAGACCCAACGCAAAGAGGGCCACCGCCTGCAATCGACGTTTTCCAGCGGGGGCACGCATTCGCCCGCCCCTCACCGTGGACGCGAACTTGGGATCCTCGGCGTAGAGAGCGCTCTCGATCTGATCGAGCATGCGCTGCTCGTGCTCGGAGAGTGGCACGGTACCTCCCCCGGCACTAAGAGTTGGCACCTCGCCGCGGTGCGGAGAGGTGGGTAACGGACTAGCGGTTACCTGAATTCAATAATACGAGGAGAGTCCTCCTCTGACCACCTACTCCGTCGACGAGTTCCCACCGAATCGGCGACAATCCGGTATGCCCCACCAGAAGGGCCCGTGAACGTGTCCGGAATCACCGCATCCACGCTACGCCGAGAGCCCGGAAACAGCGCCCCGATTCGTCGCCCCGAGGCGATCCTCGACCGCAGTGAGGAACCTCCCCACCTCGAAATAGAACGCATCCGCATCCGCATCCGTCACGGTTCGCGTCACACCGGCTTCGATCGAGGCCCGGAGCGCGGAATGCTGGGCGAAGTAGTCGGCCCACTCCACGAAATCCGGTGCCGCYCGCGCCATGAGGACCCAAGCGCTCCGGGACCGAGGCCGCCTCGCCCGACCGGAGTTCGCCGCCCCTTCCACCCCGGCGAGGACCGCAGCAGCACCACGGAGTGCCCCGAGGTACGCACAACGGAATCGTTCCGCAGCCTGGACCGCACCCGCCGCCTCCGACAGCAGACCGTCCGCGCGACGCAACAACGCGACCGCAGACATCGGAGCCGACACCGGCCCCGCCGGCCCGACCGGTGAACCCGACACGGCAGGACGCCCGGACGATCCACAACCGGTCGCCGCGATCCTCGACCGCCCGGACATCGACCGCCGCTTCGGCACCGCCTCGCGCTCGACCACCTCTTCGGCATCCGCAGCTCCGACAGCACCGACAGCACCGACACCCCGCGCAACTTCAGGCACGACCTTCGACATGACTTCGAGCACCTCCCAACGCTCCGAAGTTCGGGACCGCCGATCCGGTGATGTTCGCTTCCCTCGAACATCACCGGATCGGCCATATCGAACATGCGTTCGACCTATTCAATATAACTGGCCCCACCGACATGTCGTCAAGAGAGAAGGGTGAGCCCGCGCATGGATGCGAGCACCGGCGAGAGCCCCGACACGAATCCGGAGTCCGCTCCGGTCGTCGTGGACCTGTCGGTATCCGACATGCGTGCCCGGCTTCCCGAGGCGCTGTCGATCTATGTGGCGGCCATGGGATACCCCCGCGGAACCGAGTACCACCGCGCACCCATGTGGACCGAGCACATGCAGCGAGCCGGATGGCGCGCGGTCGGCGCGGTACAGGCCGATCCCGAACTCCCCGACCGCCCGGCACCGTTGGTCGCGATCGCCTACGGCTATCGCGGCGCCCCCGATCAGTGGTGGCAGCAGCAGGTGCGGCACGGGATGCAGGCGACCGGGTGGAGCCGGGAGCAGATCTCGTACGTTCTCGGTAGCTACTTCGAGCTGACCGAACTGCACGTCCATCCGGACGCGCAGGGACACCGCCTGGGCGAGCGACTGCTCCGACGCCTGCTCGCCGACCGCCCGGAGCGTGGCGTACTGCTCTCCACCCCGGAGGTGGACGACGAGGACAACCGGGCCTGGCGCCTGTACCGGCGCACCGGGTTCCGCGACGTCGTCCGCCACTTCACCTTCGCGGGCGATCGCCGACCGTTCGCTGTTCTCGGACGGGGGTTGCCGCTGTGATACCGGAGTTCACGAGAGCCGCTGACGCTCGACTCGACGCGGTGGTGGTCGGTTCGGGCCACAATGCCCTGGTCTCGGCCTGCTATCTGGCCCGATCGGGATGGTCGGTGGAGGTTCTCGAACGGGACACCGTCGTCGGTGGCGCCGTCTCGACGGTCGAGCGGTTCCCGGGACACAAGGTGGATCGCGGGTCGTCGGCGCACATCATGATCCGGCACACCGGGATCATCGAAGAGCTCGACCTCGCCGCGCACGGACTGCGCTACATCGACTGCGACCCGTGGGCGTTCGCCCCGGCGCCGGCGGGATCGGACCGACCGGGAATCGTCTTCCACCGCAGCCTCGATCGGACATGCCGATCCATCGAGGAATCGTGCGGTGCGGCCGATGCGGACGCCTACCGACGTTTCGTCCGGACGTGGGGGCCGCGGACCGAGCGCGTGATGCGGGCCTTCGCGGCGCCGCCCACCGGAGGACACCTGCTGCGGTCGTTCTGGGGCCTCGACACGTCCGGGGGCGGCAGCGAGATCTCCCGCGAGTTCCTGACGTCGGGCGATGCGCTGCTCGACGAGTACTTCGACAGCGAACCGCTCAAGGCGGCACTCGCGTGGTTCGGTGCGCAGTCGGGTCCGCCGATGTCGGAGCCGGGAACCGCGCCGATGGTCGGGTTCGCGGCGCTGATGCACACGCTGCCACCCGGTCGAGCGGTCGGCGGCAGCGGCGCGCTGACGGCGGCGCTCGCCGCCCGGCTCGCCTCGGACGGTGGAACGGTCACGCTCGGTGACGGCGTGACCGAACTACGCAAGGACTCCGACGGCTGGACCGTGGTGACGGAGTCCGGACGTCGGATCCGTGCCCGCCGAGTCGTCGCCGGCTGCCACGTGCTGACCACTCTCGATCTGCTCGAACGCGGCGGCTACGACCGCGCCACACTCGACCGCTGGCGTCGCCGGATCCGGGTGGGGCCCGGCATCGGCATGGTGCTGCGTCTAGGGACCGACGCGCTGCCGTCGTACCCGAGCGCGCCCTCCGATGCGACGGACGCGACCGCGACATCGGGCCTGCAACTCCTCGTCTCCGACCGGGCCCAGCTGCGGACGGCGCACGGAGCCGCCCTCGCCGGCGAGTTGCCCCCCGAACCGGCGGTGCTCGCGATGAGCTTCAGCGGCATCGACCCGACGATCGCCCCCGCCGGCGAGCACCAGGTGACACTGTGGTCGCAGTGGCATCCTTACGCGTTGTCCGGCGGCCGCAACTGGGCGGATCTCGGCGAGAGCGAGGCCGATCGCATCGTCGCGAGTGTCGACGCCCTCGCACCCGGCTTCGCCGACAGCGTGCGTCACCGACACATCCAGACACCTGCGGACATCGAACGCGAGATGGGTCTGATCGGCGGCAACGTGATGCATGTGGAGATGTCACTGGACCAGATGTTCATGTGGCGTCCGATCCCCGAGCTGTCCGCGCACCGGGTACCGGACGCGGAGAACCTGTACCTCACCGGAGCGTCGACCCATCCCGGCGGTGGCGTGTCCGGCTCGAGCGGACGCAGCGCGGCGCGGGTCGCCCTGTCCGACGCGCGCGGTGGTCGACTGCGACAGGCGCTCCGCAAGCCCTTCCGATGAGCCCCCCGAACACAGTCATGCTGCGCGCCTCGGTGGCGCTCGCCGTCGCCGCGGTCGCCGCGCAGATCGTCTATCCGCTGGTGGACGGCCGATCCCGGGACGTGGTGACGGTCGCCGTGGTCGCGCTGCTGGCCGCCGCTTCGATCGTGCACGCCGTGGCCGTGCGCGGCGGACGGTGGGCCGCCGGGATGGTCCTGGCGACGGCCGGGGTCGGTCTGCTGTCCGAGGTGGTCGGAACCGCGACGGGCATCCCGTACGGCTGCTACGAGTACGCCACCGGACGGCTCGGCTGGGCCGTCGCCGACGTGCCGCTGGTGGTCCCGTTCGCGTGGACGGCGGGCTTCTACCCGGTGTGGTGCGTCGCGTCGCGACTGACCCGCGCGCGGCTCCCCCGCATCGTCCTCGCGACGATCGGCGTCGTCGGCTGGGACCTGTATCTGGACCCGCAGATGGTCGCCGACGGCCAGTGGCGCTGGTGCGTCACCGATGCCGGGCTGCCCGGTGTCGAACACATTCCGCTCACCAACTACGCGGGCTGGGTCGTCGTCGCCCTCGCGATGGCGGTTCTCGTCACCCTCCTGGACGTGCTCGACCGTCGTCCCCGAACGACGCCGCTCCGGCACGACGCGGTGCCCACCGCACTGTTCCTGTGGACGTGGCTGGGCTCGGCGCTGGCCCACGCGGTGTTCCTCGACGCACCCGAACTACGGTACTCGGCCGTCTACGGCGCGGTCGCGATGGGCGTACTGGGGGTGCCACTGCTCGTGGTTCTGGCGCGCACACGCCGGAACGAGCTGGACAACACCCCTACCGCCTGACACGAATACCCGTGCCTGGCACGATGACCCCTGTGCAGCCGTCCACGCCATCGCCATCACGTACCCGGTTCCGTCGCCTGTTCTCGACCGCGGCACTCGCACTGATCACGGTGCCGCTGCTGGCGGGGTGCCTGCGTGTGCAGGTGTCGATGGGCGTGTCGGCCGACGACAAGGTCTCGGGGCAGATCGTGGCAGCCACCGTCCCCAAGGACGAGAACGACAAGGGTCCACAGCTGACCCCGCCCCCGTCGCTCGCCAACCGGATCCGGGTGCAGGAGTACCAGAAGGACGGGTACGTCGGAACCGAGGCGTTCTTCAGCGGACTGTCGTTCGGCGACGTCCAGGATCTCGGTGGCATGTCGGGGCAGACCGACGGGGCCCTGCAGTTGTCGCTGCAGCGGGCCGGTGATCTGGTGAACCTCAGCGGTCGGATCGATCTCGAGAACGTTCCGGCCCAGGGCACCGACGTACAGTTCACGATCGCCTTCCCGGCCCGGGTCGCCACGACCAACGGCACTCGCGAGGGCGATTCGACCATCACGTGGAAGCTCCCGGCCGGCGAGGTCAGCACGCTGCGCGCCGAGGTTCGCTACGCCGATCCCAAGACCCGCAGTTTCGCCGGATGGGCGGGTATGGCGGCCGGCGTCACGATCGCCGTCGCGGCGATCGTCGGTGTGATGGCGTGGGCCACCCGCAACCGCAGAACACCGTCCGGGCCTCGCCGCGAGGAGCCTCTCGAGACGTCGACACGGTGAGCCTTCGATAGTGGTTCCACCGTTCGAACCGCTCGCCGTCGCGACCCGCGCGGGTACCGGGCTCGCGCTCGCGGCGGCCGCCGTCACGGCCGCGAACGTCGCCGGGTTGCCCCGACTGCACGCCGAACCGGTGACCGAACCCGTGACGGTCCTGGTGCCGGCCCGGAACGAGGCACACCGGATCGCCGGTCTCCTCGGGGATCTACGCGGCCAGACCCTCCTCGGCACGCTGCGCATGATCGTCCTCGACGACGACTCCACCGATGCGACGGCACTGGTCGCCGAACGCGCCTTCGACGGCGACAGCCGCTTCGCGCTGATCCGAACCACGCATGCCCCGCCATCCGGATGGTTGGGCAAGACCGCTGCCTGCCGGACCGCCGCCGAGCACGCGGCCCGACTGGTCGATCCGCGACGGCCGGGTGTGCTGGTCTTCCTCGACGCCGACGTACGACTGGCCCCGGACGCCCTCGCGGCCGCCGTGACCGAGTTACGCCGCACCGGCGCCGACCTCGTCTCCCCGTGGCCCCGTCAGGATGCAGTCACGGCCACCGAACGCATCATCCAGCCGCTGCTGTGCTGGTCGTGGTTCTCGATGCTGCCGGTGCGCGTCGCCAACGACAGCCGCCGCCCGTCGACGGCGGTGGCCTGCGGGCAGTTCCTCGTGTTCGACGCCGCGGCCTACTTCCGGATGGGCGGGCATGCCGTCGTCGCCGACAGCCTCACCGAGGATCTCGACATCGCCCGGGAGCTGCGCCGGCGGGGCGGACGGACCGTGGTCGTGGCCGCGCAGGACAAGGCGACGTGCCGGATGTATGTCGGCCCCGCCGCGCTGCGTGCCGGATACACCCGCTGGTTGTGGACGGCGTACGGCTCGGCCGCCGGATCGACGGCGGTTGCCGCCGCGGCCGCACTGACCTATCTGGTGCCGCCGGCCGCGATGCTGTTCGGGCGCGGCAACAACCGCCGGTGGGGCGCTGTGGGCTACGCCGCAGCCACCGCCTCGAGACTTGCTGCGCGCACGGTCGAGACCGGACGACGACCCCGGGTGGGCGACCTCCTGGACGCGGCCGCCCACCCGGTGTCGATCGTCGGCCTGATCGGCCTCACCGTCGCCTCCCACCGGGACCGCCGACGTGGCGGACTGCGGTGGAAGGGCCGGGCGATCGGCTAGCCCCGTACCGTGGCAGCACTCGGCGTTCGCTAGCCGTTCGCGATCACCGCGGCGACCTCCCTCGCGAGGGCGCGTTCGCCGTCTGCATTCGGATGCACCGGCACCGGCTGCGCGGAGTAGACCAGCGGCTCGATCCACCGCTCCCCCACCGGCTTACAGCCGTCGTGCCCTTCCGATACCCGGGCCATGTCGACGAACGACGTACCCGTCTCGGCGGCCGCTCGCGCGATCGCGTCGTTGAGCGTCGCCTGGAGATCACGCAGATACGGGACGTCGCCCTGCGCGATCGGGAACTGCGGAAAGCAGCCTCCGGTCGCCGGCAGCAACCACGGGTACCCGACAACGACGACATGGGCTCGCGGGGCGCGGGCATGTACGTCCTCGAGCGCTTTGACGAGCGCCGGGTAGGTCTGGCTGGTGATCGGTTCGAACAGGCCCGCGCCGTATCGCGACTTGCACGGGTCGAACGCGCCGGGACTGACCGCCCAGGCACCGATACAGGTCGCCATGGCGCCGGCAAAGGTGTCGTTGTTGTTTCCGCCGATCATGACGGTCACGAGCTCGGTCGACGGGGACAGCGCGTCGAGTTGGGCCCGGGTCCCCGGATACTGTGGTTGGTAGAAGTCCCCGGTCTTGGCGCCGCCGCAGCTGACGTCGGTGAGCCGATAACCCGATTCGGCTGCCACGATGTGTGCGAAGTTCTGTTCGGACTGCCAGCACTGCGGCAGCTGTCCGGACGCGATCGGAGCGACGCCCGATCCCGCACTGAAACTGTCGCCGAGATTCACATACTCGGTACCGCCGGGCAGCGCGGCGGCCGGCGACGCCAGGGCGACGGCGTGAGCCGCCATCCCTGACGCGGCCGCCAGCACGGCCGCCATCGCCTTCCATCGTCTGCCCGTGATTCTTGTTGCCATAATGCGTCTCCCCCAACTCGGATGCGATCGGCCGGAAGAACCGATCGGGTGGACTCGCGCGCACCGGCTGCCGCCCCAGATGATGGCCGCATACGGCATACAAACGTTCTGATCGCAACGCCTGGCAAGGAACTGGTGGAGCTGGACCGGACCGCTACTCCATCGTCTCGATCCGCAGAGTGACGGGGCAATCCCCGGACGACCGGCCGACCTGAAGGTCGTACGCCCCGGGTTGGTAGGCCCACGAGCGACTTTCCTCGTCCCAGATCTCGAACGCCCGGCGGGGCAGGGTGATCGTCGCGGTGACGGCGTCGCCGGGCGATGCCTCGACGGTCGCGAAGCCCGCGAGCGCCCGGGCCGGCCGGTCTGCGTGCGCCTCGACCGGCGCGAGATAGACCTGCACGACCTCGCGTCCGCGCCGGGATCCGGTGTTGCGGACGGTCACGGTGACGGTATCCGCGTCCCGCTCGACGCCCTCGTACGCCCAGGTCGTGTAGCCGAGGCCGTGCCCGAAGGGATACGCGGGCTCGACGTCGGACCGATCCCACGCGCGGTAACCGATGAACAGGCCCTCGGCGTAGGCGAGCTTGCCGTCGACAGGGGTGACGTCGGTGACCGGGCAGTCGGCGAGCGTGGCGGGCCAGGTGGTCGGCAGCCGGCCGCCGGGCTCGGCCACACCGGCCAGCACGTCGGCCAGTGCGGCGCCGGCCTCCTGCCCGGGGAACCAGCTCAGCAGCACCGCCGCGACCTCGTCGCGCCACGGCATCTCCACCGGCGAACCGGCATTGACGACGACGACGGTTCTCGGGTTGGCCGCGGCCACACGGGCCACCAACTCGTCTTGACGACCCGGCAGCTTCAGCGTGGTGCGGTCGAAGCCTTCCGACTCCACCTTGTCGGTGGTGGCGACGACGACGACGGCCACGTCCGCCTCGGTGGCGGCGGCCACGGCCTCGGCCATGAGCTCCTCGGGGTCACGCTGCGGCTCGAGGTGTCCGAGACTGAAGCTGACGATGGCGATGGGAGAACCCTCCATCTTCATCGGGGTGTACCGCAGGACCACCTTGACCGTCCGGCCCGCCTCGAGCTCCACGACGCCGCGGTCCTTCGGCGAGCCGAAGAGCATCTCGAACGGGTCGAAGCTCTCCAGCGCCTGGTCGCCCTCGAACAGCGTCTCGCCGTCGACGGTCAGGGTGAACTGGCCGATGCCCTTGGTGCCGAAGCGGTGCGGGCCGGACTGCTCGGGCGTGAAGGCGCCGATGATCTCGATGGTCTGCAGCGCCTCGTAGTCGATGCCCTCGGGGAGGTCGCCCATCCACATGATGTTGCCGTTCGCCAGCGGGAGCTCGCGCTGCAGCGAGCCGTCGGCGGCGTAGCAGCGGGCGCGCAGCTCGAATCCGTGGTCGGCGACGCCCATCTCGTCGCTCAGCGCCGTGCCGACGCTGTAGCTCAGCTTGCCGTCGGGCAGCGCAGCGGTCAGCCCGGCGAGGGGGGAGACGACAGCCTCGGGGAAGACCATGGCGGATCCTCCGCCGAGCACGCGGGCGTCCCGCGCGGCCAGGCCGATCAGCGCGACGGTGGTCTCGGCAGGGTCGATCGGCAGCACCGGGGCGGCGTCGACCTCGGCGTTGCGGGCAAGCACGAAGGAGCGCCGGGCGACCTCGCGCGCGATCTCGCGGCCGTCGACCGCGGCGGGGAACTCGGCGACCGCGGCCGGGGCGCCCTCGAGCAGCCCGACACGCGCCGCGAGCAACAGGACGTGACGCACGGCCTCGTCGACGACGGACTCGTCGACCTCCCCGTCCCGGACCGCTTTGACGAGGAGCTCGCCGTAGACGGACACCGGGCCGGGCATCGCGACGTCCAGGCCGCCGAGGATCGCGCCCACCGTCGAGCGGGTGCCCATCCAGTCGGAGACCACGATCCCGTCGAAGCCCCACTCGTCGCGGAGGACGCCCCTGAGTAGTTCGGTGTGTTCGCTCATCGTGGTGCCGTTGACGCCGTTGTAGGCGGACATGATCGCCCACGGTCGGGCATCCTCGACGATCGCCTCGAACGGCGCGAGGTAGAGCTCGCGGAGGGCCTCCGGGGAGACGATGTTGTCGACACTCATCCGGTCGGTCTCGGCGTCGTTGGCCACGAAGTGCTTGACGGTGGCTCCGACGCCGCCGGACTGCACGCCGCGGACGAAGCCGGAGCCGATCGCGCCGGTGAGCAGCGGATCCTCGGAATACGCCTCGAAGTGCCGGCCACCGACGGGGGTGCGGTGCATGTTCACGGTGGGAGCGAGCAGCAGGTGCACGCCCTTGCGGCGCGCCTCCTGCGCGAGCAGCGTCCCCGCCCGGGCGATCAGCTCGGGATCCCAGGTCGCGGCCATCGCGGTCGGCGAGGGCAGCAGGACGGACGGGTCCTCCGGACCCCAGCTGGCCCCGCGCACGCCGACAGGGCCGTCGGACATCACGACGGAGCCGAGACCGATCTCGGGGAGCGGCGGCAGGGTCCAGATGTCCTGCCCCTGAAGCAGTCGCGCCTTCGCGTCCAGATCCAGCTTGGCGAGCGCCGATTCGACGGCCTCGCGTACGGCTTCGTTCTCCATCGTGAATTCCTTTGTCATCGAACGGTTTCAGCAACCAGCGAACCGCGTCCACCAGAATGAAACCGGTTGGCGAACAAGTCGATTCGCCGATCCCGGCGAGGATGCGGCCGACTGGGCAGCTGGGTGGCGCCACAGCGGTTCGATACTGACACGATCACCTAATGAGTGATAGGCGTTGATATGAAAACGTTATATTTAGCATCGACGGGGGCCGTGGTGCCGATGAGCAACCGCGCGAGAGGTTCGCGTCAGCGTCGGCCGGTGCCGTCCTCGGAACGATCACCCAGGGCGAGCAGCGCGACGAAGTTACGGAAGGCAGCGGGCATGTCGACATCCTCAGGAGCCAGGAGCCACTGGATCTGCATGCCGTCCAAGACCGCGATCAACAACGGCGACGCCTGTTCCGGCGTGAGACCACCGGGCAGTCGATCGCCGAACTCCCGCCGCAGCAACTCGGCGAAAACCTCACGCGCACCGGCATAACGCTCAGTGAAGAACTCCCGTGCCGGATGCTGGCCGATCGCACTCTCCGCCGCCAACGCGGTGAAGGTCTGGACGACACCGGGACGTTCGGCGTTGAACTCGACAACCTGCTCGAGGTGCGACAGGCGCGCATCCGTGGCCCCTGCGAGGAACGCAGCGACATCCCACCGGTCGCGAGCCTCGAGCACGCCGACCAGGAGGTGTTCCTTACTGGGGAAGTAATGCAGAAGACCGGGCTGGGTCAGCCCGACGCGTTCCGCCACGGCAGCGAGCGTCGTTGCCCGATAGCCACGCTCGGCGATCACCGTCATCGCCGCGTCGAGGATGGCCTCACGCCGCGCTTCCGCCCTGGCCGCCCGCCCGCCCCGCTGTCGCTCCGTCACGGTACGAGCCTAACGACGGCGGCGTTCGACTCACTGGGCGGCCGCGAATGACGGCAGGATTGTAACGATACCGTCACAAAGCCTAATTCCCGCTAGGCGCGATGCCTACCCTCTCGACCTATGACACGTCGCTTGCGGAAAAGTCTCGTCGTCCTCGTCACCGCGATCACGGCAGTGGTCGCCGCCGGCACCACCGCACAAGCGGGTGGGATTCCCACGTCGGCCGCCGGGCCCACGAAGGCCGTCGAATCCACGTACTCCGACCGCGGGCCGTGGGAGCTGACCACGCAGAAGGGCTTCGGCTGCTGCGACTCCACCGGCGCCGCGTTCGATGTCTGGTACCCCACCGACCTCGGCGCGAACGGGGAGCGCCACCCGATCATCACCTGGGGCAACGGCACCTTCGCCCACCCGCACCAGTACGACTATCTGCTCTCGCACCTGGCGTCCTGGGGCTTCGTGGTGATCGCGGCCGACAACACCAACACGGGCTCCGGCCGGGAGATGCTGGAAGCGGTGGACTTCCTCCGGCGCCAGGACGGTGATCCGTCCAGCGTCTTCCATCAGAAGCTGGACACCGACGCCGTCGGCGCGATGGGGCACTCCCAGGGCGCGGTCGGCACCCTCAACGCGACCGCGCACTCCGGCGGCACCGTCAGGACCGCGGTCCCCATCGAGCTCCCCGGCCAGTACATGTGCACGCTCGGGTTACCGAAACCGGAGGGGATGACGACTTGCACGGACCCCCGGGAGCTCACCACCGGCTCGGTCTTCTACGTCAACGGCTCCGACAGCCCGATCTCGCCGTCCACCCAGCCGCTGCCGTGGCAGATGATCGGCATCCAGTCCGCACAGGCCTACTACGAGGCGACTCCGGAATCGTTGACCAAGGTGCGGGCAACCCTGAACGGCCCCAACCACAACGACATTCAGGGCCAGCCGGGCTGCACCCCGGACAACCTGGGCTGCGTGAACGGCGTGACCGGCTTCCTCGGCTACCTCACGGCCTGGGTCATGGACCGACTGCAGGGTGACACCCGGGCGCACAGCGCCTTCGTCTCGGGAACCGGCGAACTGTTCGGCGACCCCGACTGGAGCAATCAGACGAGCAACATCACCGGATGAACCGACGAGTGAGTGCCGGGCGACTCCGCGGCCGGCACTCACCCAATGGGCGGACGCGTCGAGCCCGTCACACCGACGTCGAGGCAGACATACCCAGGTTCGCCAGCACCTCACCGGTGGCCCGCGCGAAGTTGAGCGTGATGAAGTGCAGGCACGGCGCGCCCTCGGCGATCAACCGCTCGCTCATCTCGGTCGCGACCTCGATACCGATCTCACGCACCGCGGCACGGTTCTCCTCCGGACCGTCACCCGCAGCCCGGGTGAGCCGCTCCTCCAGCGCGGCCGGCAGCTTCGAACCGGACAGCTCCAGGCTGCGACGGGCCGAGCGCAGCGACGTGATCGGCATGATCTCGGGGATGATCGGCTTCTCGCCCTGCTCGGGGTCGTACGCCACGACGCGGTCGCGCAGTCGCAGATAATCGTCGACGTCGAAGAACATCTGGGTGATCGAGTACTCGGCGCCGGCCCGCAGCTTGGACACGAGGTACTTCGTGTCGTATTCGAGGTCGGGCGCCCGGTAGTGGCCTTCCGGGAACGAGGCCACACCCACATGGAAGTCGCCCATGTCGCGGACCAGACGGACCAGTTCCTCGGCGTACTCGACGCCGTCGGGATGCTTGACCCACTCACCCAGCGGATCACCGGGCGGGTCGCCCCGGAGCACGAGGATGTTGCTGATACCGCGATCGGCGTAGGCGCCGCACATCGCACGCAGTTCGTCGATGCTGTGCCCCACCGCGGTCAAGTGCGCCACGGGGAGCAGCGTGGTGTCCTCCGCGAGCCGGCCGGTGACCCGGACGGTGCGATCGCGTGTCGAGCCGCCCGCGCCGTACGTCATGGACACGAACGCCGGTCCGAGTCGCTCGAACTCGCGGACCGCGCGCCACAGACGCGCCTCGGCGTCCGCGTCACGCGGGGGCGAGAACTCGACTGAGAAGGGGATCCGACCACTCTTGGAAGCTTCCGACGAGCTGATCCGGTCCACGATCGATGGGGTCTGGGTCTCCCAACCCGCGCTGTTGCGCCCCCGAACGGCATCGAATGTCACCGATCCAGCATAGGTTGGCCTCCCTGTTTCACCCGCATCGAGTGGGGTCCGTACCGGCAGCCTCGGCATCCGAGCGACCACTATGGTGGTGTCGAGGCTTTGCGCCACGGTCGCCGCCGCGCGCCGGTCCGTACTCAACTTGGAGGCTGTCCTGTCCGCTGGAGCCGGCGAGTCCACTCGCCCTTCCCGGTCCACCCCACCGCTCACCGATCTCGTCGAGGGTGCGCTCCGCGATTTCTTCGCGTCGCGGGCCGACACGATCCGTTCGGTCGGCGGCGGCTACGAGAACGCTGTCGCGACCCTCGAGAGCTTCGTGCTGCGCGGCGGCAAGCGGGTGCGTCCGGTCTTCGCGTGGACGGGCTGGCTCGCAGCCGGTGGCGACCCCGAGGGCGCGCAGGCGGACGCGGTACTGCGGAGTGCGTCGGCGCTGGAACTGGTGCAGGCGTGCGCACTGGTCCACGACGACA
Source organism: Rhodococcus sp. TAF43 (assembly GCF_052113525.1). Lineage (NCBI taxonomy): Bacteria > Bacillati > Actinomycetota > Actinomycetes > Mycobacteriales > Nocardiaceae > Rhodococcus > Rhodococcus sp. TAF43. The sequence continues at coordinate 22,860 of NZ_JBFRDL010000022.1, read as the reverse complement.
TCATCGACGCGTCCACCACGCGTCGGGGGTTCCCCACCGTGCACGTCGAGTTTGCCGATCAGCACAGCGCGCAGCAGTGGAGCGGCGGCAGCGCGGAATTCGGCCGGGCCGTCGCGATCCTGTTGGGCGATCTGGCACTGGCCTGGGCCGACGACATGGTCCGCGAGGCCGGGCTCGCGCCGGAGACCCTCGCCCGCATCTCCCCCGTGTGGTCGGCGATGCGGACCGAGGTCCTGGGTGGTCAGTTCCTCGACATCAGCGGCGAGGTGCGCGCGGACGAATCGATCGAGGCCGCGCTGCGCGTCAACCGCTTCAAGACGGCCGCGTACACGATCGAACGCCCGCTACACCTGGGTGCGGCACTGGCGGGGGCCGACGACGCCCTGGTCGAGGCTTACCGCCGGTTCGGCACCGACATCGGCATCGCGTTCCAGCTCCGCGACGATCTGCTCGGGGTCTTCGGCGATCCCGAGGTCACCGGCAAGCCCTCCGGCGACGACCTGCGCGCGGGCAAACGCACCGTGTTGTTCGCGGAGGCCCTGCAGCGCGCCGACGCCACCAATCCGGCGGCCGCGGCGCTGCTGCGTGAGTCGATCGGCACCGACCTGTCCGATACGCAGGTCGCGCGGCTGCGCACCGTGATCACCGACCTGGGCGCCGTCGACGACGCCGAACGTCGCATCTCCGAACTCACCGCCGACGCACTCGCGGCGCTCGACGGCAGCACGGCCACCGACGAGGGCAAGCGGCGACTGCGGGAGATGGCGATCGCCGTCACCCGCCGGGACGCCTGATCGCCGTGGGTGTGCGCACCGTTCCGGGCGCCACCGACCGGGTCGTGGTGGTCGGCGCCGGGCTGGCCGGGCTGGCCGCCGCGCTGCATCTGCGGGGGCGCGGCCGGGACGTGACGCTGCTCGAGCGTGACGACCGTCCGGGCGGGCGCGTCGGAACGTACCGGGGCCCCGGGTACGTGATCGACAGCGGCGCCACCGTGCTGACGATGCCCGAACTGGTGCGCGACGCGCTCGCCGCCGTCGGCGCGGACTTCGACACGACGACGCCGCCGCTGCGGTTGCATCGGTTGGCTCCCGCGTACCACGCGCGTTTCGCGGACGGCTCGACGATCGACGTGCACTCCGACCCCGAGCGGATGGTCGCCGAGGTCGCCCGGGTCTGCGGACCGGACGAGGCACGCCGCTATCTGGATCTGCGCCGGTGGCTGGCCCGGGTGTTCGACGCCGAGTTCGACACGTTCATCGACGCCAACTTCGACTCACCGCTGGATCTGTTCTCCACCCGGAAGTCGGCGACCGATCTGGCGCGCCTGCTCGCAGCAGGCGGCTTCGGCCGGCTCGGCGGTCAGGTTGCCCGGCGGGTCACTGATCCACGGCTGCAGCGGATCTTCACGTTCCAGGCCCTGTACGCGGGTGTGGCGCCGGCGAAGGCGCTCGCGGTGTACGGCGCGATCGCGCACATGGACACTTCGCTCGGGGTGTCGTTCCCCGAGGGCGGGATGTGCACCATCGCCGAGTCGATGGCCGACGCCTTCACCTCGGCCGGCGGCACCCTGCACCTGGGCACCGAGGTGACCCGCATCGAGCGGTCCGGTGACCGGGTGCGCACCGTGCACACCGCCGACGGTCGTTCGTTTCCGTGCGATGCGCTCGTCCTCACCCCCGACCTGCCGATCGTGGACGACCTGCTGGCGACCCGACGCGTCCGTCGTCAGCGGATCTCGCCGTCGGCCGTCGTGCTGCACGGCACGGTCCCCCGCGTCACCAGCACGCGGTGGGGTGCGCCACACCACCACACGATCGACTTCGGCGCGGAGTGGGAGCGCACGTTCGCCGAGATCGCGGCGCGGCCCGGACGCGGCCGCCTGATGAGCGATCCGTCCCTGCTGATCACCCGCCCCGCGGTGACCGATCCCGGGCTGATCCTCAACCGTGACGGCGTCGAACACGAACCACTGTCGGTGCTGGCGCCGTGCCCGAACCTCGACAGCGCCCCGCTCGACTGGTCGGCATTGACCGACGCGTACGCGAGCGAGCTCCTGCAGACCCTGGAACAGCGCGGATACCACGACATCGGCACCGACTATGCCGTTGATCACATCGATACGCCKGCCACGTGGGCCCGTCAGGGGATGGCGGCCGGGAGCCCGTTCGCTCCGGCCCACATCTTCCGGCAGACCGGGCCATTCCGGCGCCGCAACCTGGTCAGACGGCCGGCGAACGTCGTTCTGGCGGGATCCGGAACGACACCCGGCGTCGGCGTCCCGACGGTTTTGATCTCGGGCAAACTCGCCGCCGAGCGCGTGTGCGGACGGCCGAAGCCGGTGCTTGCCCGATAATTGCCGCCGACGCACTAAACTGACTACCCGTCCCATGCTGTCCGACCGTCACGACGCGGCCGGATATCACTGAACGATCCTTCCGGGGAGGAACCTGCACCGATGTCGGCCTSTTCCGGAATCCACGACGCTGCCGTTACCGAGCGGTCCTGGCTGCGTTCGAGCGCCGATTATCTGCGCACCCCCGAGGGACATTCGACGGTTCTCGGTTTCGTCGGCGCCCTGATGATCACGTTCGGCGGCTTCGGCGCCGGCAGCGTCCGTCGGCACGATCCGCTGCTCGAGGATATGAGCCTGTCGTGGCTGCGCTTCGGTCACGGCTACGTCCTGTCGACGATCGTCATCTGGGGCGGCGTCCTGGCGATGATCACCGCGTGGGTGCGCCTCGGCCGAGCCACGATCAAGGGCCGTGTCGGCCTCCGAGCGCTGACGTGGACGGTCCCGGTGTGGACCGCGCCGATGCTGCTCGCGGTCCCGATGTTCAGCCGGGACGCGTACTCCTACCTGGCGCAGGGAGCCCTTCTGCGGGACGGCTTCGATCCATACGCGGTGGGACCCGTCGTCAACCCGGGCATCCTGCTCGACAACGTCAGCAACGTGTGGACCACCACCACCGCACCGTACGGCCCGATCTCACTACTGCTCGGCCAGGGCATCACGACCATCACCGGTGACAACGTCGTCGCGGGCACGATGATGCTGCGTCTGACGATGCTTCCGGGTCTGGCGCTGATGGTGTGGGCGTTGCCCCGGCTGGCCCGTCAGCTCGGCGGCAACCCGGCGATCGCGCTGTGGCTCGCTGTCCTCAACCCGCTGGTGCTGATCCATCTCATCGGTGGCGTCCACAACGAGCTTCTGATGGTCGGCCTGATGGTCGCCGGCATCACTCTCGCGCTGGATCGCAAGCATGTCGCGGCTGTCGCGATCATCGCACTCGGYGTCGCGGTGAAGGCCATGGCAGGGATCGCGCTGCCGTTCATCGTGTGGATCTGGATGATCCACGAGCGCGACAAGGCGCTGGCCGAGGGCCGTGAACCCGCGACACCCCTGGCGGCCTTCTTCAAGACCGCGGGCACCGGGTTCGCGGTGTTCGTCGCGATCTTCACCGCGGCCTCGGCGGCCGCCGGTGTCGGGATCGGGTGGCTCACCGCGCTGTCCGGCTCCGCGAAGATCATCAACTGGCTGTCGCTGCCGACGTTCCTGGCGCACATCGTCACGGTGAGCAGCGAGCTGCACGCCGGTCAACCGGCCCTCGAGATCACCCGCATGATCTGTGCGGTCGCGCTCGTCGCAATCCTCGTCGCGGTGTGGTGGCGGTTCCGCAAGACCGAGCGCGACGCAGTCATGGGCATCCTCGTCGCTCTCGTCGCGATCGTCGTCCTCTCCCCCGCCGCACTGCCCTGGTACTACTCGTGGCCGCTCTCGATCGCCGCCGGCTTTGCGATGTCGACCCGAACGCTGCAGATCCTCGTCGGCCTGTCGACGTGGCTCATGCTGGTGTTCCAGCCGGACGGGTCGATCGGGCTCTACACGTTCTTCCACGTCGCGCTGGCCACCTTCGCCGCTGTCGTGGCTGCGGTGTCCCTCAGGACCGTCGACCCGCTGCGTCTGCGGTCGGTGTCCGACAAACCCCGTGCCGCGGCCGCGGCGGCCGCGGTGGCGGTCGACGAGATGGCCGACGCCGCCGAGCAGCGCTCGTCGGTGACCCGACCAGCAGTGTGACCCGACCGGCGCTGTGATCCGAGCAACCCCCACGGACGACCTCGCCGCGGCCTACCGGCACTGCCGTCGGCTCGCCGCCGAGCACGGCCGCACCTACTACCTCGCGACCCGCCTGCTGCCGCCGGAGCGACGGCCCGCCGTCCACGCCCTGTACGGGTTCGCGCGCACGGTCGACGACGTCGTCGACGTCGACTGCGCCGGCCGGCCACCGGCCGAGCGCGCGGCAGCGGTCGACCTCGTCGAGTCTCGTCTCGACGATGCACTCGCCGGACGCCCCGTGGACGATCCCCGCACCGGTGCGGTCGTCACGGCCCTCGCCGACACGATCCGCCGCTACGACATCCCGGTCGCCCACTTCCGCTCGTTCCTCGACTCGATGCGGATGGACATCCCGGGCACGCCGACATACCGCGCGAACTATCCCGACATGGACGCGCTGCGGCAGTACATGCACGGATCGGCCGCGGTGATCGGCCTGCAGATGCTGCCCGTCCTGGGCACCACGACATCCCTCGCGGAGGCCTCGCCCCGGGCGGTGGCGCTGGGCGAGGCCTTCCAGATGACCAATTTCATCCGCGACGTCGGCGAGGACCTCGACCGTGGGCGGGTGTACCTACCCGCCGACACCTGGACCACGTTCGGGGTGGACGAGGAACTGTTGCATCGCTGTCGGCGCACCGGGACGGTCGACCCGCGGCTGCGGCGGGCGCTGGCCCACTTCACTGCCCTGACGCGAGCGCTCTACCGGCAGGCGGAGCCGGGACTGGACATGCTCGAGCCCCGTGTCCGTCCGGGGATGCGCGCCGCCGTCGTGCTGTACTCCGAGATCCTCGACGAGGTGGAGGACAGCGGGTTCCGAGTCCTCGACCGGCGCGCGACGGTTCCTCGGCACCGACGGCTGGCGGTTGCGTTGCCGCTGCTCGCGCGAACGCTGACCGTGCGGGACCGCTGACGACACAGCGCACCGGGGTCCGGGCCGCGGACCTACCCGCGACCCGACCCGGCCGGAAACTCAGAACGCCATCGACTGTGCGCGGCGGACGACCTCACGCGCCAGGTCACCGTGCATCGCATCGATGGGCGTACCGGGCAGCGAATCGTCCTCGGCGAACAGCCACCGCATGACTTCCTCGTCCTCGTAACCGCCGTCCTTGAGCACGCGGATCAGTCCCGGCAGCAGACGGACGGGCTGTCCGTCGTCGCCGAAGAACGCCTCCGGAACGCCGAGGACGCTGTCACGGCGAACCGCGATCAGCTCGTGGTCGCGCAGCAACTGGTGCACGTGGGTGACGACGAGACCCATCTGCTTCGACACGTCTGCCAACTGCAGCAGAGAGATCGATCGGTCCAACACGTCATCGCAGTAAGGGATAGCACTCACTCCCGTAACGTTATCGGGTCCGCACCGCGGCTTCGACCACGGTCCCTTCGTGGGGACGGGGACGGTGACGCGGGCTGACTACGATCGAACTGAATCTGTGGAAGGAACGAGGGGGCGCGAGCTTGAATCCCGGAGGTCGACGACTGATCGGTGTGGTGCTCGATCGGCGCTACCGCATCGATGCACCCATCGCGCGCGGCGGCATGTCCACCGTGTACCGCGGCATGGACCTGCGTTTGGACCGACCGGTCGCGATCAAGGTGATGGACCCACAGTTCGCCGCCGATCCGCAGTTCCTCGCGCGCTTCGAGTTCGAGGCCCGCGCGGTAGCCCGGCTCAACCATCCCGGGCTGGTCGGCGTCCACGACCAGGGCAGCGACGGCGAGCACGCCTTCCTGGTCATGGAGCTCGTCGAGGGCGGCACGCTGCGCGAGCTGTTGCGCGAACGCGGCCCGATGCCCCCGCACGCCGCCGCTGCCGTCGCCCGACCTGTTCTCGAGGCCCTCGCCGTCGCGCACCGCGCAGGCCTGGTCCACCGGGACATCAAGCCCGAGAACGTGCTCATCTCGCACTCGGGGGACGTCAAGATCGCCGACTTCGGTCTGGTGCGGGCGATCGCCGCGTCGAACACGACGTCGCGCAGCGTCATCCTCGGCACCGCCGCCTACCTGTCCCCCGAGCAGGTCACCACCGGCACCGCGGACGCCCGCAGCGACGTCTACGCGGCCGGGGTGCTGATGTTCGAGATGCTGACGGGTACGACGCCGTTCACGGGCGACACGTCGCTGTCGATCGCCTACCAGCGCATCGACAACGACGTTCCCGAACCCGGCAGTGTCATCGACGGCGTTCCGGCGGAATTCGACGACCTCGTGGTCCGCGCCACCGAGCGCGATCCCGAGGAACGTTTCGCCGACGCCGGTGCGATGGCGGCCGAGTTGCGCTCGGTGTGCACACAGCTGCAGTTGCCGTCGTACCGGGTTCCGGCTCCGCGTCGGACGGCACAGCAGTCCGGCTTCCCCACCGCCGCCACCACGCGCACCCCGCACGATGCCGCGGGGCCGCCCGCACCGGCACCCGCGCCGTCCGAGAATGCGACGACCGTGATGTCCGCGCCGACGGAGGGTCCGCAGTCGGGCATCCAGCACACCAAGGTCGTCACCACCGCGACGCCGCGGCTGCCGGAGAGCCCGCCCGAGAGCGAACCACCGGCCGAACACGGCTTCGGGGACATCGACGCGCAACGGCGCCGGTCCCGCCGCACGGTACTGGTGTGGCTGCTGGTGATCCTGCTGGTCGCCGCCGGGCTGGGGTTCGGCGGCTGGTGGCTGGGCTCGGGTCGCTACGCCGCGATACCGGCGATCGACGGCCTCGACACCGCGGGCGCCACAACCGCGATCGAGGCCGCGGGGCTCTCCACGCAGACGCGGGGCGAGTACTCGAACACCGTCGCGGTCGATGCCCTGGTCGGCACCGATCCGGCCGCGGGCGCCAAGGTGCCGCGCGGGTCCGACGTGACGCTGTTGGTGTCGTTGGGCCGTCCCACGGTTCCCGAGGTCAGCGGTCGCGGCGATGTCGCCGCGGTCGAGACGTCACTGCGTGAGCGCACGTTCGCCCCCGTCGACGGCGGCGAGGCGTTCAGCGCGCGTGTTCCGGTCGGTGGCATCGCCGCGCTCGAACCGGCCCCCGGCACGATGCTCGACGTCGGCTCCCAGGTCCGGATGATCCGGAGCAAGGGCGCGCCGCCGGTGGACGTCCCGAACGTCTCCGGGATGTCGGAGGACGCCGCCCGCCAGGCCCTGGACTCGGTGGGCATCACTGTCCGCGACGTGCAGCAGGTGTTCGACGCGAATGTCGACGCCGGAGACGCGATCGGCACCGACCCCGCGGTGGGCACGAGCGTCAAGGCCGGGTCGAGCGTCACGCTGCGCGTCTCCAACGCGGTGAAGGTGCCGTCGATGCTCGGACGCACCGTCGGTTCCGCGAAGTCGGAACTGGCCCGCCTGGGCCTGCAGTACGAGGTCCGTCAGGTGGCCGGGTCGGACCGCTCGCTGGTGATCTCGCAGAACCCGGGTTCGGGTGACCGGGTGGCCCCCGGCGGCACCGTCACGCTGATCTCCTTCCCCTGACCCGTCCCCCTGTATCCCCCGAGAACGGCTGAAGGGTCCCCTCGTGCGCTGCGGGCGCAGGAAGGGACCCTTCAGGACGGGCGGTGGGTGTCAGCCGCGGAGCATCTCCGCCACGAGGAACGCCAGCTCCAACGACTGCTGGGTGTTCAGGCGCGGGTCGCACGCGGTCTCGTAGCGTCCGGACAGGTCCAGGTCGGAGATGTCCTGGGCGCCGCCGAGGCACTCGGTGACGTTCTCACCGGTGAGTTCGACGTGGATGCCGCCCGGATGGGTGCCGAGACCGTTGTGCACCTCGAAGAAGCCCTGCACCTCGTCGACGATCCGGTCGAAGTGGCGGGTCTTGTAGCCGGTGGATGCCTCGTGGGTGTTGCCGTGCATCGGATCGCACTGCCAGATCACCTGGTGACCGGTGGCCTGCACCTTCTCGATGATCGCCGGCAGCAGGTCGCGCACCTTGCCGTTGCCCATCCGCGAGATCAGCGTCAGCCGGCCGGGCTTGTTCGTCGGGTCCAGCCGCTCGACGTATTCGACCGCCATCTCGGGGGTCGTGCTCGGGCCGATCTTGAGGCCGATCGGGTTCGCGAGCAGTTCGGCGAACGCGATGTGCGCGCCGTCGAGTTGGCGGGTCCGGTCGCCGATCCACAGGAAGTGCGCCGACAGGTCGTACAGCTTCGGGTGATCGTCGTCGTTGTCGAGGCGCAACATCGCGCGCTCGTAGTCGAGGACGAGCGCCTCGTGGCTGGCGAAGATCTGTGCGTGGTGCAGGCTGGGGTCGGTGACACCGCACGCGTTCATGAACTGCAGGCCGCGGTCGATCTCGGCGGCGAGGGCCTCGTAGCGGGCACCGGCCGGCGACGACGTCACGAACTCGCGGTTCCAGTCGTGGACCTTGTGCAGATCGGCCATCCCGGCGCCGGTGAGCGCACGCACGAGGTTCATCGCCGCGCTGGCGTTCGCGTACGCACGGACCAGACGGGACGGGTCGTGGACCCGGACCGACTCGTCGGCGACGATCGAGTTGACCATGTCTCCGCGGTACGACGGCAGGCCCAGCGCGTCGGTGTTCGACGAGCGCGGCTTGGCGTACTGCCCGGCGATGCGCGCGACCTTGACGACGGGCAGGCTCGCACCGTAGGTGAGCACGACGGCCATCTGCAGCAGCGTGCGGATGTTGCCCTTGATGTGYGGTTCGGTGTTGTCCGCGAAGGTCTCCGCGCAGTCACCGCCCTGCAGCAGGAAGGCCTCACCGCGTGCCACCTCTGCGAGCTTCGCCGACAGCGCCTCGACCTCGCTGGCCACCGTGATCGGCGGCACGCTCTCGAGGACGGTGCGCATGGCCGACGCCTGGTCGGCGGGCCACTGCGGCTGCTGCGCGGCCGGCTTGGCGAGCGCGGCGTCGAGCTGCTCACGCATACCCGCGGGCAGCGGCGGAAGTTCGGGCAAGCGGTCGATCGGAACGTCGACAGTCCAGTTCACCACTACAGGATATTCGCCCCGTCGACCCCGGGTAACCGAAGGCCCCCATTCGACAAGATCAACCTGTGACCCGATCACCGCCGGGAGGCGGTGATTCTCGTCACCGAACCGAGCGGAAAGCCTCGATCGCATCGAACTTCGCGAGGTTGTGCCGGGCGTCCGCGAGCGCGTCGTGCGCATCGTCGGGAACCGGTGGCAGCGGCGGGCAGCCGTTCATCTCCCAGTGCTGACGCAGCTCACGCGTGTAGCGCGGCATGTTCGACGGCAGCTCGGTCATCGCACCCCACAGCTGGCAGAGCGCGACGTGGTCGTATGCCGCGACCCACGCCCACAGTTCGGGTTCGATGCCCGGCCGCGGCACGAGGAACTTCATCAGATCGTCACGGATGCGCGAACGGCTCTTCCACAGCGGCGACGACGGCGGCGGCAGCTTGGGCAGCACGTTCCGGCGCACCCATTTGCCGGCACGCTCGGGATCGAACTCGGTGGACACCGCGTAGAACTCGCGGCCGTCCTCGCAAACCACACCGATCGAGACGAGCTCGATTGTGCGACCATCCTCGATGAACTCACAGTCGTAGAAGTAGCGCACCGGGGGAGCTTATGCCCCCCGCGCCGGGGCACTCGACACCACGCCCCCCGTTCGTAGAAGGATGGCTTGGTGCACACCCCCACCCCCGACTCCGCCGACCGGTCCCCCGCTGCCGCCGCGGACTCGCCATCGGCGACGTCCCGACGGCGCTCGCCGGTCGTCGTCCTCTCACGCGTCGCAATCGTGCTCGCGTGCGCGGTCGGCGCGGTGTACCACCTGTTCGGGATCCCCGGGCTGCGTGACGTCGGCTTCTACTACCGAATCGACCTCGACGTCTACCGGCTCGGCGGGTCGGTGTTCGCCGCCGGTGGCCCGCTGTACGGCTCGATGCCCCCGACCCAGTCGGGAATCGGACTGCCGTTCACGTATCCGCCGCTCGCGGCCGTGGTGTTCAGTCCGATGTCGGCGATCTCACTCGAGGCGGCGGGCGTGGTGCTCACGGCGCTGTCGCTGGTGGCCCTGTTCGCGACGCTGGTGCTCACCCTCGCGTCCATCGGGATCTCGCCTCGCTCGACTCTGGTGTGGACGGCACTGGCCGCCGCTGCAGCGGCCCTGACGTTGGAGCCGGTCTACTCGACGCTCGACTACGGCCAGGTGAACATCCTGCTGATGGTGTTCGTCGCGGCCGACTGTCTGTTGAAGAAGACGCCGTGGCCGCGGGGCATGCTCATCGGGTTCGTCGCGGCCGTCAAGCTGACGCCCGCCGTCTTCGTCCTGTTCTTCCTGCTCCGCAAGGACTTCCGGGCGGCGGTGACGACCGGGCTGAGTTTCGTCGGGTTCGGCGCGATCGGCTTCGTCGTGGCGCGGGCCGACTCGTGGCAGTACTGGACCGACACGCTGCTCGATTCGGGCCGGATCGGCGGACCCGCCTACCCCGCGAATCAGAGCATCACCGGTGTCCTCGCCCGGCTCGGTCTCGACCCGTCCGTCCGCAGCGTGCTGTGGCTGCTGCTGAGCGCTGCCGCACTCGTGCTCGCAGGGGTCGCGATGTGGCGGGCCTTCGCTGCGGGCGCGGCGGCGCTGGCGTTGTTCGTCAACGCGCTGCTGGGACTGCTGGTCTCGCCCGTCTCGTGGTCACACCACTGGGTCTGGGTGGCCCCGCTGCTGCTGCTCGTCGGCGTCGAGGCGTACCGGCGGCGCAGCCTGGTCCTCGGCGCCGGCGTGGTCGCCAGCGGGGCGATATTCGTGATCGCCCCGCACTGGCGCCTCGGTCACGGACGTTGGGAGGGAACCGGCTGGCCCGTGTGGGATCAGTTCCTCGCCTCGTCCTACGTGTGGTGGGCGATCGCCGTCATCGCGGCCGTCGCCGTCCACCTCGGGCGTCGTCGCGTCGGCGAGGCCGGCTCGGTGGCGGGCACCACGCATCTGACCACCGTCCCCTGACGCTCCCCTCGAGGATTCCGCGGCGGTATCGCGCCACCAGCAGAGCACGTACACCGTCAGCGAACCGACCAGCGTCACCACGACCCACATGGTCAGTGCGATGTCGACCCACGAGCCGATCGGCGGGTTGCCCGGCAGGATGCCGCGCAGCGGAATGACCGCGAACAGCATCGCGGCCATCCAGCTGAGCATGTCGGTGTGCACCCGTCGGCGGCGTCGCGCGGTCTGCACGGCGACGAAGGCGGCCAGTGCCGCGAGCACGGCCATCATCAGCAGCAGAATCGCCGAGTACACGAGGGTGCCCACGCCCCTAGCGAGATGGACCGTCGTGCTCGAGGCGAACTCCTCGTCGACGCCCACCGCGTCCGACCGGACCGTCCAGCCTTCGACATTGTCGTCGAGGTAGACGCTGCTGCGGTGGATCTCGACGCCGTCGCCCGTGCCGGTGTATGCGGCGACCACCATAGGGGCGACGTCGAACCGGTCGAGCGGCCACCGCCCGGCCTGTCCTTGCACCATCAGCTGAGCATCGAACGTGGTCGGCACCGCGCCGGCAGGGAACACCAGCTCGGTGCGCGACGTGCTGGGCGCGAGATGCAGGCTGATCGGTACGGCGAGCGTCTCCCCGTCCGGTCCGGAGAAATCGGAACCCGGCCCGATGGTGACTTCGACGTCGAGTCGGCCCGAGGCGGGGTGCAGCGACGTCGGGGTGACGATCACGGCCACCTCGTCGTGGTCGGTGTGGATCGCGACGACCTCGTCGCGGTCGTCGGTGCTCGACGCGTACACGGCGAGGGAACCGAGGTAGAACACGGCCATCACGGAGACGACGAGCGCCCAGAACAACCGGGGCCGGTTTCGCCGGAACGATGCGAGGGGCACGAGTGGGAAGATACCGCGATCGGAAACCCGGACGGATTTATCGGGCGAGCGCGTCGGCCACCGAATCGACCGGCGGAGAGGACACTTTCGGCTCCCGGCCGGTCAGGACATCGCGCGCCGCCTTCGGATAGGCGAGCATCTCCCGGACCTTGTTCTTCACCAGCGTCGACCGTCGCCCGCCGGCCCGACCCGCGCGGACACCGTCGACATCGATCCCGGCGGCACGCCCCAACGCGACGGTGCGCGGGAGGTGGAAACGCTGGGTGACGACGAGAGCACGCCGGATGCCGAACGTGCGGGCGGCGCGGACGCAGGTGTCGTAGGTGTCCAGTCCGTACGGGTCCTCGACGATCCTCGCGGGGTCGACCCCGGCCGCGACGAGATAGCCGGTCATGGCCGCGACCTCGTCACCGGACTTCCCGTGGGCGTCGCCGGAGACCAGCACGACGGACGCGCTGCCGTCCGCGAGCAACCGCGCCGTCGCGTCCAGCCTGCCCCGGAGGAACTTCATCGGCCGACCGGCTCGCACCCGCGCGCCCAGCACGATCACGACCGGCGCGTACGGCGCATCGGACGGATCGTGCATTCGTCCGGCCGCGGCCGCGCCGATCCACACGAACGGCAGGCCCACCACCGCGACCGCACCCGCCCCTGCGAGACAGGCGCCGCGCAACACGGCTCGAGGAATCAGGGTTGTGGAGTTTCGAGGTTCGGGCACATCCGGCGGCGACTATCCGGCGCGGGTGTCGGGCACACGTGCGGCGTCGGCCGCCGATTCGGCCGGGGGCGCTCCCGGGGCCGGGTTCTTCAGCGTCGCGGCGTAGATGTCGACGTATTCCTGACCCGACAGGCGCATCAACTTGTACATGACCTCGTCGGTGACGGCCCGCTCGACGAAGCGGTTGCCGCCCATGCCCTCGAAGCGCGAGAAGTCGATCGGCTCCCCGATGCGGACGGTGACCTTCGCCGGCTTCCACATGCGCGAGCCGATCGGGTTGACCTTCGCGGTGTCGATCATCGCGACCGGGATGACCTTGACCCCGGACTCGAGCGCGAGGCGGGCCATGCCGGTCTTGCCCTTGTAGAGGCGACCGTCGGGCGAGCGGGTGCCCTCGGGGTAGATGCCGAGGAGCTTGCCGTCCCCGAGGACGCGCAGGCCCGCGTTGAGCGCGTCCTGCGCGGCGGAGGCACCGGTTCGATCGATCGGGACCTGGCCGACGGCGGAGAAGAACCACCGCTGGAAGCGGCCCTTGAGCCCGGTGCCGGTGAAGTACTCGCTCTTCGCGAGGAAGGTGATGCGGCGGTTGACTCGTAGCGGAAGGAAGAACGAGTCGAGCACCGCCTGGTGGTTGCTGGCGAGGATTGCCGGGCCGTCGGTCGGAATATTCTCGGCGCCTTCGAGTTTCGGCCGCCCGAGGAGCAACAGCACCGGACCCAACAACACGTACTTAAACAGCCAGTACCACATGGCGTCCTTCCGTCCGAGCTCGATTCCCCCAGGTCTACCCAGGCCTCCACCTAGGGAATGACTGTACTCAGCAGTCCGGACCGCTGCCACACGCCGCCGCCAGATCCGCCGCACCGATCATCGCGGCCGCCTCGCCGAGCAGGGTGTGCCGGATCCGCGCCAACGGCCGGTGACCCGCACCGGTTGTCAGGCGCGCATAGTGCTCGCGGGCGTCGTCCAGGAAGAGCGGCGCCGACATGCCGACACCGCCGCAGATCACGATGAGGTCGGGGTCGAAGACGTCCGAGACCGTCGCCAGCCCCACGCCGAGCCAGCGGGCAAAGTCCGCGAACACCGCGAGCGCCAGCGGATCTCCGTCCGAGGCCGCTGCCGCGATCCGTCGTCCGGTCAGCGACCCGGGATCGACCGCGACGGCGCGGGCCAGGACGGTCGACGCCGACGGGTCGGCTGCGAGCAGTTCGAGTGCGGTGTCCACCAGCGCGGTGCCACTGCAGTAGCGCTCCCAGCATCCCCGTTTCCCGCACGCGCACGGGCGGCCATCGGGAACGACCTGCGTGTGCCCGAGTTCGGGGGCCACGCCGAAGCTGCCCCGGTACAGCCTGCCGTCGATCAGCAGGGCGGCGCCGATGCCGGTGCCGATCGCCACGATGACGACATTGCGCCCGCCGGCGGCGGCACCGAACCGGCATTCCGCCCACGCGGCCGCGTTCGCGTCGTGCTCGAGCACGACGGGCAGACCGAGGCGCTGACCCAGCGTGCGGGCCACCGGCGCATCGACCCACGGCAGATGCGGCGCGAATCGGACCGTGGTGCGGTCGGAATCGACGAAGCCGGCGACGGCGAGACCCACCGCCGCGATGCGGTGCCGATCGGCAAGTTCGCGGACGGCCCGCTCGATCCCCCGCTCGAGTGCATCCGCGGCGTGCGGCGTCGGCGCCTGCGCCGTATCGAGCACGTCACCGCTCGCATCGACGACCGCGGCCCGGATGCTGGTACCCCCGACGTCCACGCCGACGGTGAGAAGTTCGGTGCTCTCCACCCTGCCGATTGTGCCGACCGCGYCCGGCGGTGCGTGCGGCGGGTACCGCGTGTCTAGTGCTTGATCGTGACGTCGATCGGCACGAACTTGTGCGACGTGAACGGCCCAGACGGCCCAGACGGCCCAGTGGCAGTCGGCTCATCGGCGGTACCGGTGGCGGCACGGTCGTGATCGTCGAGGACCTCACGCAGCACGGCGAGCAGCACGGCGCCCTGACCTGCCAGCAGCGTGACGAGGTCGTGCTGTTCACCGCGCACCAGCGCGGCCAACGCGCACAGCGGGCACCACGAGCAACTGCTGCAAGCGGGCTGGGAGCCGGTGCCCGCGCCGACCGTGTCGGCGACTGCAGCGGCGGCATCGGCTGCGCCCTCCCCGGAGCGGGCCGCCGCGGCCTTCTGCAGGATCGGCTCGAGCCGGTCGAGAACAGTCTCGGCGAGCGCCTTGAGTTCGGCGGCCAGTTCGGCGTGGTCGCCGGTCACCGGGGCCACACTGCGGGATCGGGGACGAACCGCACGACCAGGTCGGATCCGTCGAAGTCGGCGTCGCGCACGACGCAGCGGCGCAGCACCGACGCCAGGCGCACGCGACGACGTCTGCCGTCGGCTCCCACCAGCAAGTCGTCCTCCACTCGTCCCAGCGTCAACGTCCCGGGATCGACGAGCGGCAAGTGCATGCGCATCGCGTACACCGATTCGACGTCGCCCGAACCCGATTCGAGGGCGACGCGCACCGGCGCACAGTCTGCCCCGAGCACCTCGGACGGATCTGCCACGTCCGTGTAGACCGTGCGTGCCACACCACCGAGGGCATCCCACCCTATCGGCTCGTTCGCGAGGTGGTCGGCAGACAGCACCGTCACCTCACCCGTCGTGGCCGTCAACTCGGCCAGGATCTTCCGCTCCGCGGTGCGGCGGGTGTCGCACCAACTCGCGAGCTCCTCCGGCATGTCACCCGAATCCATCTGGGGCAGAGTCTTGTTCACGACAATCGCATCGACGCGGAGCCCGGCGAGCGCCAGCGCGGACAGGACCCGGCGGGTCTCCGCGAGCGCGACTCGCTCGGCGCAGGTCACCACCCGCACCGACGTCCGGTCGCGGTCCTGCAGCAGGTCCCCCACCGCGGCAGTCGCGTCGAGCACCCGATCGAGCATCGCGACGACGAAGGCCAGCCGGGCACCGGTCGAGGTCGCGGCGGCGATACGCCGGTGCTGCGGCCACACGCGCTCCACGTATCCGGAGACGGATCCGGGAATTGCCAACGTGCGCAGCGCGTCCGCGGTCGGCGGGCAGTCCACGACGATGACGTCCCAGCGCGCCTGTTCGGCCAGTCGCACCACTTCGTTGAGCCCGAGGGCCTCCTCGACGCCAGGCAGCCCCGTCAATTCCTCTGGTGCCAGATCGGCGAACTGGGCGCCGTGATCGTGGACACCACCCAGGGCCAGCAGCGCGACGAGTCCGCGGTAGCGCTCCTCGAGCAGTGCCTGCGTGTCGATCTCGCGAGCGTGGAGGCCGGGTCCGACGCGCGACTCCTCGCTCCGCCCGACCGGGCGGTCGAGCACATCCGACAGCGAGTGCGCCTGGTCGAGGGACAGCAGCAGGACCCGACGTCCCGCCTCGGCGAGCGCGACCGCCGTCGCCGCCGCCACCGTCGTCCTGCCGACACCGCCCTTGCCGACGAACAGTCGGACCTGGGTGACCCGGGTGGAACCGGCGGCGCTCAGCCCTCCACCCGCTTCTTCAGTTCCTTGAGCGCGGTGTCGGTGATGACCTTCTCCGCCTTGCGCTTGAACAGACCGATCATCGGGATCGTCAGATCCACCGTCAGTTCGTACGTGACACTGGTGCCGCCGCCGGGTTCACGTTCGAGCGTGTAGGACCCGAACTGCGCCTTCTGGATCTCGCCGGACACCAGCTCCCAGCTCACCGACATCCCGTCGGGCGCCCAGCGGTACCGGAGCACGTAGGTGTCCTTGACCATCCCGGCGTCCAGCACGAATCGGACCTGTTCGGCGCGGCCGTCGGGCCCGGTCGAGAGCACCTCGACCGACTTCGCGGCCTCCACCCATGCCGGGTAGTCGTCGAAGTCGGCGATCACACCCATCACCCGCTCGGCGGGTGCGTCGACGGTGATCGACCTCTTGGTCTTCTCGGCCATGCCTCGGACGCTTCCTTTCAGAACGGCGCGACGTGCGCGTCACCGCACGTCCATCTCACACGATTTCCGACAGGACTCACAATCTCACTACTGCGGGGGTTCACCCGCGGCGCGTCCCGCCTCGAGCTGTTGCTTGAGCTCGAACGTCATCACCTTGCCCGCGAGCCGTCGGGCGTGGTTCATTCCGGCCAGGTCGAGGGACGCCAGCGCCTGCGGGCTCACGCCGGTCGGCTCCGCATGCAGGAAGTAGTGGACGACGGTGCCGTCCATGACCTGCTCGAGCCACACCTCCATCGTGCCGGTCAGCGGACCCGCCACCGTCCAGCGAATCCCCTTCTCCGCCCGATTCTCACGGACGTCGAGAACGAGGTCGGGCCACCACGCACGCCAGCGCGCGGGCACGGATACGCGGGCAGCCACCTTCTCCGGGGCTGCGGCGACAAAAGTCTGGTCGGCGACCTGAATGCTGCTCACTCCCACAGCTTCACACACCGCCCTCACGCCCCGTGATCTGGACTACACCTGGGTGGGAGAAGATCCACCAAGCCGCAGGTAGGTAGCCTTGCCGCGTGCTGTCCTCGGTCGGTCTATCGTGAGGACCAGCAAACCCTACTCGTCAGTATCTGCAGTGTCGGAGGTTGTCGTGCCCGAGTTCAGCGTTCCTGCCACGTTCACAATCCCGGAGGACGCATCCGCGGTCGACTCCGTCTTCGAGTACTCGACGACCAAGCCCGGACACGTCGTCTACCGGCGACAGGTCGGCGGGTCCTGGGTGGACGTCACCGCCCGCGAGTTCGCCGATCAGGTGACCGCCGTCGCGAAGGGACTGATCGCCCGCGGCGTCCAGCCCGGCGACCGCGTCGCGCTGATGTCCGCGACCCGCTACGAGTGGTCCCTGTTCGACTACGCGATCTGGAGCGCGGGCGGCGTCACGGTGCCGATCTACGAGACCTCCTCCGCCGACCAGGTCAAGTGGATCCTCGAGGACTCCGGCGCGATCGGCCTCATCGTCGAGACTGCCAAGCACTCCACGGCCATCGCGGAGGTTGCCGCCGCCGCACCCGATCTGCGGGCCGTGCTCCAGATCGAGCCGTCCGGTACCGACGAGGGCGCGGTTGCAGTCCTGACGGCGCAGGGCGCCGACATCCCGGACGACGAGGTACGGGCCCGCGCGAAGGCCCTGAAGGCCAGCGATCCGGCGACCCTCATCTACACCTCCGGCACCACCGGACGCCCCAAGGGCTGTCAGCTCACCCACTCGAACCTCATCGCCGAGTCCAAGGGCATCATAGATTCGAGTCTCGGCAAGCTGCTGACGACGCCGGGCGTGAGCACCCTGATGTTCTTGCCGCTCGCGCACGTCCTCGCGCGCGCAGTCAGCATCGCGGCCTTCGACGCCGGCGCCTCCCTCGGCCACACCAGTGACATCCCGAACCTGGTACCGACGTTCGCCACCTTCAAGCCCGATTTCATCCTGTCCGTCCCGCGCGTGTTCGAGAAGGTCTACAACACCGCCCGCCAGAAGGCGCACTCGGAGGGCAWGGGCAAGATCTTCGACCTGGCGGCCACCACCGCGGTCGAGTGGAGCGAGGCCAAGGACAACGGCGGCCCGGGCCTGATCCTCAACATCAAGCACGCCGTGTTCGACAAGCTGGTCTACTCCAAGCTGCGGGCGGCGCTCGGCGGCAAGTGCCAGCTCGCGATCTCCGGAGGCGCTCCCCTGGGCGCGCGCCTCGGCCACTTCTTCCGCGGCATCGGCGTCACGATCTACGAGGGCTACGGCCTCACCGAGACCACCGCCGCGTTCGCCGTCAACACGATCGGCAACCAGAAGGTCGGTACGGTCGGAAAGCCGTTGGCCGGCAACTCGGTTCGCATCGCCGAGGACGGCGAGATCCTGCTGTCCGGCCCGGTGGTGTTCTCCGGCTACTGGCGCAACGAGGCCGCGACGAAGGACGCCATCGAGGACGGCTGGTTCCACACCGGCGACCTGGGCACCGTCGACTCCGCCGGCTACATCACCATCACCGGCCGCAAGAAGGAGATCATCGTCACCGCCGGCGGCAAGAACGTCGCCCCCGCGCAGCTCGAGGATCACCTGCGGGCCCACCCGCTGATCAGCCAGGCGATCGTCGTCGGCGACCAGAAGCCGTTCATCGGCGCGCTGATCACCATCGACGCCGCCTGTTGGGTGGGGGGGCGCCCGACTTTTCCGTGCGCGGCTCTTGCCCGCGTCAGCCCAGCAGGCGACGCAGCTTGCCCCCCAGCACATCCCAGCGCCAGTTCGCCTTCACCCATTCACGCCCGGCCGCGCCCATCGCGGCGGCCCGGTCCCGATCCTCGAGCACCGAGATCACCGACTGCGCGACGTCGTCCACGGACGTGCCGTCGACGACGAGCCCGGTCTCGTRCTCGACGACCGTCTCCGGCGCACCACCGGAACGGCCGGCGATCACCGGCACGCCGGTGGCCGACGCCTCGAGGTAGACGATGCCGAGTCCCTCCACGTCCAGCCCGGCACCGCGGGTCCGGCACGGCATCGCGAAGACGTCCGCGATGGTGTGGTGCGCCGCCAGCTCCGCGGCCGGGACGCCGCCGGTGAACACGACGTGCTCGGCGACGCCGCACTCGTGGGCGAGCGCCCGCAACCGCTCGGCGTCGGGCCCCCCGCCGACGATCACCAGGACCGCGCCGTCGATGCGCCGCCGGATCGCGGGCAGCGCGCGGATCAGCTGGTCCTGCCCCTTGCGCGGAACCAACCGCGACAGGCACAGGACCGTCGGCCGATCCCCCAGCCCGTAGCGTGCGCGCAGTTCCGCGCGCGCCGCCGGGTCGGGACGGAACAGGTCGGTGTCGACGCCCGACGGCAGGTGCTCGAGCGCGGCGTGCGACCCGAATGCCGCCGCGAACCTGCCCCGCGTGTACTTGCTGACATAGGTGACGGCGTCGGTGTGGTCCCCGATCCGGCGCAGGGCCTGTCGCGCGCCGGGCAGCATGGACCAGCCCACCTCGTGGCCGTGGGTGGACGCGATCACCCGCTGCGCACCGGCGCGGCGGACCGTCGGCGCCAACAGGGCCAGCGGGGCCGCCGCCCCGAACCACACACTGGTGCACTCGTACTTCTCGACGAGCTTGGCCGCACGCCGCGCCACGAACGGCGTGGGCACCATCAGCGTCGTCGGGTGCCGCACCACCGCGTAGGGTTGCTCGGCGTCGAAACGAATGTGGCTGTCCCCGCGCCATCTCGGGGCGTAGACGACCAGTTCGTCCGCGGGAAGCTGGGCCGCAAAGGCATGCAGGTACGACTGGATTCCACCAGGTCGCGGAGGAAAGTCATTCGTCACCAACAGGGTTCGACGCATGCGTCCACCGTAGGTGCCCGCGACCCGGCACCGGGCGTCAGGGTCGGGACAGCTGCCCCTTGATCCAGCCGGCCCACGAATCGACCAACCCGTCCGTCCCGGTGCCCAGGATGCCGCGGATCCGGCTGTCGAGATCGGTCGCGGTGACCGGCCCCCGGGCCAGCTGCCGGTACAGCTCGTCCAGACGCGGCTCGCCGTACTCGGCGGCGATGAAAGCCGCAAGGGACCAGGACGATTCGTAGGCCGCGCGGGCGGTGTCACCGCCGGCCCGGAAGTCCTCGTTCGCCGGCAGCGCCGTCGGCGGACCGGTCCGCGCCACCTCCGCCGCCAGGGTGGGCGCGAGGTCCCCGAATCGCGCCTCGATCCCGTGGTAGCCGATGTAGTCCGCGTAGCCCTCGAGCATCCACATGGGGGATCCGTCCTCGGTTGCCGGACGGGCCGCGACATGGGTGAGTTCGTGCCGCAGGACCGAGACCCGGGTCAGGTCGGTGAGGCGTCCCGCCGCCTCCGGACTGAACACGATCCGCTGCCCCGACGCCGTCCCCGAACGATGATCCACGGCATCGGACACCGCGACCGCGGCGATGTCGGCTCCGCTGTGGTCCGAGCCCACCAGCGAGGAGAACTCCTCCTGCGAGCCGGCCACCATGACGACGGCCCTTCGCGACCAGTCCTCGCCCCACACGTCGGTCACGTGGGCGACGGCGTCCCCGAGGTCCGCCGCGATCAAATCGATCATCGCCGACTGCTCGGGGTGACCGAGCACGATCGACGGGCGCCCCTCTTCACCGGCCACCGTCCGTGTCGTGACGGGTCCGAAATCCCAAGGACCGCGCCACGTTTCACGATTCGATCCGGGCAGTGGCGAATCGTCCACCAGCTTCCACTCGTCACCATGCCGAGCCAACAGAAGCGAGACCGGCTTGCGGGTGGACTGGGCATCCGCGCCGGCGATCCCGTAGCGCAGGTACACCGCCGGGGCCCACACGTCGGAGGCACCGAGCGCGTCCGCCAACCCGGACGGGACCGGCGTCTCCGGTTCGAGCCCGATGTCGTAGGCGAACTCGGAGAAGGGAACCTGCGCAGCATTGTCGGCCCGCCGGACCTCCGAGTCGAGAAAACCCGGTGTCGCCTGCGGATCGAACAACGCCGGCAGCGCCGCCGTGTCCCCTGTCCGCACCGCACGCGCCCACTCGTCCAGCACTGCCTGTGCACCCGTCCGGCGACCGTCGTCGTACGGGTTCCCGACCGGCGCTGCGGGGCCCGGGGCCTCCGGTTCGTCACCGCCCCGGTCGAACGTCGTCAGGGAGAGGACCAGCGCCACCGCGACACCCAGCCCGGCCAGACCTACCCACTCCCACCGACGCACACGCCGCCGCGGCGCGGGACTCGGTGAGTGATCATCATCGGGCACGTCCGAGAGTCTAGGAGCCGCGGACACGGATGGACCCGATACCCCTGGGTATCGGGTCCATCCGGTGTCGGTGTATCGAGCGTTGGGGCGGCGTTCTCAGTAGCGGCGAGCGCCGTAGAAGGGCATCGACGCCATGGAGTCGACCTTCACCGGCGTGCCGTACGTCGAGGCGTGCAGCACGTTGCCGTCACCGGCGTACAGGCCGACGTGCGAGGCGTCGCTGTAGAACAACACCACGTCGCCGGGCTGCAGCTGACTCTTGTCGACCGGCGTACCGCCATCGGCCTGCGCCTGACTCGAGCGCGGCAGAACCTTGCCGATCTGCTTGTACGCCCACACCACGAGCCCGGAGCAGTCGTACGCGTCAGGACCGGTCGCGCCCCAGCTGTAGGGCTTCCCCACCTGGGTCAGTCCGGCCTGCAACGCGGCCGATCCGGTACCCGAGCCGAGGTTCGCCAGGATGCTCCCGGCGTCGACGCCGGCCGGGAACGGCGAGCCTGCCAGCTGTGCACGCTCGGCACCGGTGAGCTGGTCGAATGCCTTGGTGACCGAATCGATCTGCTTCTGCAGCTCGCTCTGCTTGTTCTGGAGCTCGTCGCTGACCTGCTTGGCCTGCTCGGTCGCGGCGCGCGCCGCATCGGCCGAAGCCTGCGAGGCCTCCGCCGCGGCGGTCGCATCGGCGGTCGCCTGCTTGAATCCGGAGACGGCCTTCGAGGTCTCGTTCGAGATCGCGTCGAGCGCCGACATCTGATCGAGCAGCTGCTGCGGCGAGTCGCTCACCATCAGCGCGAACAACCGGTTGGTGCGGGCGCCCTGGTAGCTGGCGGCGGCGAGCTTGCCGACCGTGGGACGGAACTGGTCGATCCGGGACTCGGCGGCGGCAAGCAGGTCACGATCTCCGGCCAGGCGCGCCTCCGCGTCCCGCTGGGCCGCCTGCTTGCCGTCGAGGTCGATCTGCGCGTTGTGCAGCGCCTCGGTGGTCTGTTCGGATTCGCGCGACAGGTCCGCGAGCCGCTCCAGCGCCTCGGTCGGGTTGCTCACCAACGGATCCGCGCCGGCCGAACCGGCGGGCAGTCCCACGAGGGTCAGGGAGAGCACTCCCGTCGCCAGAGCGGCACACATCGAACGCTTCATCTTCTGCGAGGACTTCTGGGAGGGCACAGCGGCGCGACTCTCCGTTTCTGGATTCGTCTCCACCAGACGGCGGTGGGGCCTGCAAGGGGGTCCGTAAGGTCTCGAACAGGTTACGGAATGGCATATGTCCGTGTCTACCCGGGAGTAGGACAATTCGTACATCGTCGCGAAAGCCACAAAAGGCCCGGGACCGACACGTGTCGAAAGACGTGCAGGGCGGGTCCGACCGGAGTCGGACCCGCCCTGCACACGTCGAACGTCTAGCTGTACCTGGCCATCAGGTTGGTTGCAGTCGGCTGATCGGTGGGAGTCCTCCGAGTGCGCTGTGGCGTCGTCGAGTGTTGTAGTACTCGAGCCAGGGTGCAAGTGCG
>NZ_JBFRDL010000021.1:0-89808 GCF_052113525.1 Rhodococcus sp. TAF43 | reverse complement strand
GACGTAGACTTGGCCACCTGAAAGGTGCTCCTTGATCACGCGATTGTTCAACCTTAGACAAGTCGAATTATCGCAGGTCGGAGCACCTTTCTTCGTCAGTGACACAGGTGTTCAGCCGAATTACCGTGAAAGCGGCAGGCTAACGCAGGATCACAGGCTCGGGACGAGCACGAACATCAGCCATGCGGCGACCGGTGCGACGATGATCATCGACAGACCCCATCGCAGAATGCCACTGAAGATGCGTTGCTGCTGAGAGACCGGGGCGTTGGCGACCGTCAATGCGCCCACGGTGGAGAAGGGGGTCGCGTCGACGGCCGTGGCGGACACCGCCAGCGCGATGATCAATCCGAGCACGGGAACTTCCCCCTGTGCCAACAGCGGAACGGAGAGTGGAATCAAGGCTCCGAGTGTGCCCGCACTGGACGCGAACGCGGAAACCGTTGCGGCRATGAGGCAGATGATGAATGCGGCGAGGAGAGGCAGACTCAAGCCGGCGACGGCGTGACCGATCCGACCTATCGTCCCGATGTGCTGCAGCAGCGCGACATAGGTGATGATTCCGCACATCAAGAGCACAACGTTCCACGAGATCGATTTCTCTGCTCCTTCACTCGATTTCGGCGTGACCAGCCGCAACACCACCGCGGCGGTCAATGCCAACACGCCGATGTCCAACCCGAAGATCATGGCGCCCGTGACCACGACCAGGACGGCTCCGATGGTGACGATCTGCGGGGACGTGAGTGTGGGCAGGCTTCGGGAAGGTGCGATCGTCGTGGCCGCCGCTCCCTGCACCGCAACGGCGCCGGAACCATCCGGCACCTGCGCGACGTCGCCGCCGGTCGGGTCCGGCAACCCGGAAGTGGTGTCCGAGCGATCAGCGCCGCGGCGGCGAAGCGCGCCGCCGTAGATCCAGTAGATCACTCCGCCGAGCATGACGTTGAATGCCAGGTTGCCGGCGAACAACAGCAGCGGATTCGACGACAGGCCTTCTCGTTCCATCGTCTGGTTGACGATAGCCCCGAGGACATTGACCGGCGAGAAGTTCCCGACCGCGGAACCGTGAACGATCATCAAACTGGTCAGGACCGGATTGATGTTGTACCGCTGTGAGAGTCGAAGACCCAGAGGAGCGAGGATGGCGACGCCGGCCGGCCCCAGCGCTCCGGCCGTAGTCGGCACCGCAGCGACTGCGAAGAGCACCCAGGGCAGCACCTTCGCATGGTCTCCTACGCGGTGGGCAGCTCGGTCTACGACCCATTCGACGGTGCCGTTGGCCGTGGCGACGCCGAACAGGAAGGTCATTCCCACCAGAAGCACGAAGATATCGGCCGGGAACCCTTCGTAGATCTCGTCGAGTCCAACTCCTGCAACCAGCGTGCCGACCGCCACCGCTCCGATCAGCGCCAGCGCACCGAGATTGACCGACCGCCATGTCCCGAGCGCGAATATGAGTGCGAGAACGACGATTCCGAGGACGTCGATGGACATTGAACCTCCTACGCGACAACTAATGCACTTCACGAGTGATGCAAGATGAGACGCCGATCACACCCGTTGCGCTCATAACGTAGGCAAGTTTTCCTCAGATGGCAACACCGCTCTGCTGTACAGAGACCCTGAAGCTGATGGGCGCGCCCACGGCGAAACGAACCCAACGGCCCGGCGCAGTCGACGACCGCCACGGCTGTGACGCGAGAAATTCGGCACCAGCGAGAACTGCTGTGCCTGTGCGGGATTCATTGACCTACCGAGGTCTGGGCGCCGGAGATGGGCGATCACCCCGAAGGGTGCTACGGGGTGCCGTCCCACTGGCACGCGTCGGCCGCTTCCGCGACGACGAGCGTTATCGGCGACGGGCCGACATCACAAACTGTGGTTGCGGTACTAGCTGTACCCGGCCACCAGGTTGGTGCCAGGCGGCTGATTGGAGGAAGGCCTCCGAGTGCGCTGTGGCGTCGTCGAGTGTTGCCGCGCTTGAGCTAGGGTGCAAGTGCCGCGGCGCGTTCGGCGTTGGTGGTGAAGACCTGCCGGTAGGCCCATTCGGTTTGCACCCGACGCAGTGACCCGAGAACGACGAAACGCCTCTCCCCGAAGCAGGCGGTTTCAAGGGGCCGTCGCAACACTGTTGGTACCCGACGCGGACTCATTGCGTCGAGTGCCGATATAGGTACCTAACCAGGTATTTCTACCGGTGCGGTTTTCTGTCCGGGTGCGACAGGGTGGATCTGCTCGAACAGCCCACCTCAGGGAGCGACCTAGATGCCTGGCGAGAACCTGCAACCAGTAGCCGACCTGCACGCCACCTGGAACCCATCGAAGAAGGGCACGGTCGTGGCCCTTCGGCCAATCCAAGAGACGCCGCGCACGCGGCAGCCCGCTCCGTGCAGGATGACGATCATTGCGTTGGACTCTGGCCAGTGGACATTCGCGTGGGTCCGTGGCCAACACCGCGTGATGCCCGGTCTGCGCGTCGAGTTTCAGGAACATCCAGCTGACGCCAGGTTCCCGACCTTCAGTCCGGTCTGTGAATCAAATGTTCGACACAATTGTGGTGAGAGCGGTCCTGCGACAGCTATGGAATATCGGTAGCGTCAGCGGGGTCGGCTGATCACCGACAACGCCTGGGCCTACCGATGGTCCCTGCGTGCGGTCTGCGCCGAACTAGACCAACTTGGCGCGCCGAGGCGGCGCGGGCGCCGATCGGACCAGCAGGCTGTCCTCACAAACGCTTTGGGGGCCGAAGCACAACATCATCCACGCTCCCGACAGACTGGGTCAGCAAAAGGCGGGTCTCAATCGGCACGTAACATCTGATACGTCGAGAAGTTCGTCACGCGGGCATCGTGAGGCGCCGCTACAAGCCGAGGCTGTCATACTCGTACAGCCGCCTTTCCGGTCGATGCGGCAGTGGGGCCCAAAGGATTGACTGCCTACGACCTCGGCCGATCGAGGCGAAGCGCCACTTGCAGACGACCAAGGTCAAGAATGCCTCGAGTCCGCCGTTCATCGTTCCTCACCCTCGTCGAAGTCGGGCTGATCAGGACTACCTCAGCTTGACCTATCGGCGGCTCAGGGACTACGGCACTATTACCTGTTTGTATACCTATCCTGGTCTGGGCCCGAGCTCTTGACCGCCTTCGACGACCCGGCGCGAGCTACTACCTGTCGTCGATCTCGGGAGATTCGTCTCCGGTTCGTCTTGCTGAACGTGGACCTGGGCTCCGGTTGCGGGGTGGAGCGATCACCACCATGACGACACYGCCGACAGCCAGGACGAGGGCAGCCAGGACGACGACTGTCGTGAACACTTCGGTCCGCCTCTCGGGTTCAGATCGGGTGGATCGGGTCGATACTTGCGCAACCGCCCGCTTCGCCCTGTGTTGCAAGCAGTCCTATGCGGCACAGCTCGCTGGACGGGACGCCAACGGCAGCCAGGGGCGGCCCTTGTGGACTGATCGCCCCGCCTGGTCACGCCGGTGGCAGGGCGATCAGTCGATAGAAGGGTGGTGCCTGCACTCTCGGAAGCGAGAAGCGCCACCCATGTGACACCACGCTGGGGGAATGGAGCCACGAACGTCACCCCGGGGGAGGGCGACCTGGAAAGGATAGGACAGCGGGCGCTGGCGGTCACTTTCGTTTGCGAACTCTGTTGCAGGTCTTCATAAATCAGAAGAAATTGCAAACGAACGACCGACCATATTGAAGGTGTCGACGAGCACTTGCGATCCGAAAGTCGCAAGATGTCAGGATTCGGCAGGCGAATCTGCAAGAAGTGAATTTCAGAAACGGATGATCCCACGATGCGGGAGGGGTCGGCGCCGCAGAGTTTGCCGTCCAAGGAGATCAACTCAGAGCCGACGTCGTGGAGATCTTTCCCCACGGCCGCGTCCTCCATTGGTGACAGTCATTGTCATCGAACAACACGACGAGCGGCGAGTCACTCGACGCTACGTCTCCGACGACGGCATGGACGACTGCGGGCTGCGATCGCAGCCAAGCAGCGCGCCACCGAACCGACCGAGCGGTTGCCCAGCATGTTCGAAATCAGCTTGCCTTCAACACAACTCGCTGATCACTATGCGCATCACGCGATGATCCGAAGTTCCCCCCGTAGGGCGCTGTCGGTCTGGATCCACGGCGACACCGCGCGGAAGGCGTCCACCGTCTCCCGGCAATGCGCATCGACCTGCGCGACGATGTCCGCGTCCCGCCGGTTGGGGCGAACGCCCTCGTACCCCGCGACGCCCGCGAGGGCGATTCCCGGCGCGTTCTCACACTCCCGGGCGAGGCCCAGCGCCGCCGGGGCGTCCCGGACTCCGGTTCGCCCGCCCGGGGTCCCGACGTCGACGAGGACCCTCAGTGGATTGGCAGCGCCCCCATTCGAGGGCAATGGAGGCTTGACGAACCGTGGCGACCGTGACGCCCCACGCGCCGGCGTCCAGCTGTCTCTGGACGATGGGCCGGGTCATCGTCGTCTTGATGCGCGGGCACAGCTCGACGCCGCGGTCGCGGCACCACGCCGCCATGAGATCGACGTTGTGCTGGACCGCGGGGAGACTCAGCCGCAGCTGCGGCAGGGACTGCGCCGCGTCTCTGTCATACGTCGTGTCGCCGTCTTGGTCGACGTCGGATGGGTCATGGTGAGCCTCCGGATCCGGATTGGGCAGGGCCGCGTGATCACCTTCTGAACGGTATGGACAGGACACTACGGCGATACAGGCCCGCGAGCAGAAACGAACTGTGTCTCCGCACCCGCAGAGCAACACATTCGGCGAGTACCGCTTCGACTGCCGACGGATGCTGCCACAGGCCGAGGCTGTCGTGTTCGTACAGTCGCCCCGTAGCCGGTGTGGCTGCCCAGGCAGGGGCCCTCCGGCGCCAGCGCCCCGCCCAGGCAGGACGACACAATCGGGCCGACCGCTGCGACAAGGGTTCTACGTCCGATGTCCATCGCGAGTCACTCTCCGATGGGATCAAGCCCCGACCTGAAACTCGGGTCGGCTCGGGGCTGTTGTCGTTTCGGGGGTATGTGTCAGACTGACGACTGTCGCGACCACCGCCATCCTTCCGTATTCGTGGTCAGGCCACCTCGACGACGAGTTCAACTTCGACGGGTGCATTCAAAGGTAGTTCCGCGACGCCGACTGCCGATCGAGCATGTGCACCGGCGTTGCCGAATACATTTGCCAGCAGATTCGATGCCCCGTTGACGACGTCTGGCTGGCCGGCGAAATCGTTTGCGGACGCGACAAATCCGACCACCTTGACGATTCGCACGACCGCGTCGAGACCGACGAGAGCATCGATCGCAGCGAGCGCATTCAGCGTGCAGATCTCAGCGGCGCTCGATGCGTCCGCCACTGAAACGTCGCGGCCGACCTTGCCCGTCCGTTCGATCACACCGTCTACCACAGGCAGTCGGCCAGACGTGTACACCAGGTTGCCGGTCCGAACGGCCGGCACATACGCACCTATCGGTGCTGTGGTCGCCGGTAACGCGTACCCCAACTCGGTGAGGATGTCCGCCCACGACATCGACGGGTCCGCGTCCGATTCCGAGTTCGAACCCGCGTCGGGCGTGGTTGCGGTGGGTGGTGTGGAGGACATAGTTGCGCTCCCTGGGTTGTCGGATTCGGATCTTGGTGATGGTTGGAAAGAGATAGGAAATGCCGGCTAGCCGATCAACACTGACGATCGTCGCTGGTCGGCTGTTCGTCCGGAAGTGGTTCTACGGCAGCCTCTTCAGGAGAAACGGAGGCGGCGCTGTCGGCGGCATCCAGGATGGACGTCAGATGGACCGCGATGGCCAGGCGGAGCCTGGCGTCCATCAAGTCGAGTCCGATGAGGTCGGTTATCTGCTTGATTCTGTAGCGCAACGTGTTCGGGTGGATATGGAGCGACTGTGCGGCACGCTTCGGTTCGCCGTAGTGCACGAGGAACGCGGCCAGGGTTGTGACGTAATCGGTTGCTCGTTCAGCGTCGTGGTCGACCAAGGGCTGGATAGGTCCTGCGCCGAGCGGTGGTTCCGTGAGCAGTGCCGCGTGAGTTCGTGCGATTACGACTTCATGCCAGGATTCCTCATACGTCGTCGACGGTGTAGCGGCCCGTCCTTTCCGGGCCAGTGAAATGAGTTCGGTTGCCTCCGCGCATGATCGGGAAAGATCGTGTGTCGTGTGTGCGGGTCGCCCGGCGAGGATCGACACGGTGTTGTCGTACGCGTACGTGTCGTCGGCCAATGCCTGGAGCCACGCCCAGCTCCCTGCGGTGCGTGCAGACCCCGTGTCGGTGACCACGGCCATCGGAGTGCCTTCGATTGAGGTGAGCAGTGGTTGGGGCCAGCCGTAGCGCGTCATGACCGACTCCCACAGGTGTAGCCGGTACTCCGGTTGCGCTTCGGTGGCAGCGTCGGCAAATGCGACGACGCGCCACGGGCCGGGCGGCAACCGCAGGTCCGTTGTGTTGTCTGGGCTGAGCAGTCCCGCGCGGAGACGGTCGACGGTCATTCTGCGTGCGGCGCCGGACTGCGCGCGCAGACGCAGGAGGTGCAGCGCTACCACCGATGCGGTACGGGTCAGTTCGTGGACCTGGTCATCGGGGAGAGGTCCGGGATCGACGGCCCAGATGGAGCCGAGGAGTTCTCGTCCGGCGCGGATAGGGATGATCAACCGCGGAAGTACGCCGTCGGGACCAGCGTCGACCCAGATCGGCTCGTCGGATGACTGCAGTCGTCGGAACACTCCTCGGGACCGAAAGTGCCGCACGATTGGCTCCGGGACGCGGCGTCCGACGATGGTGGAGATGCGGGCAGGGTCGGCGGTGTCCTGGAGTTCGGAGTAGGCGAGCACCCGCGAATGGGCGTCCTCGATGGTGACGGGTGCGGAGATGGTGGCCGCTGCGGCGTCGGCGAAGGCGAACAGTTCACCGTAGTTGCTGGGATCGTGCTGGATCTCGGATCGTGCGAGCGTCGTGGAGTGATCGAGGATGCTGCGTGTCAACCACACCAGATGCGTCCACGAGGCCTGCGGTTGCAGTTCGATCAGACCGACGCCGAGCTCGGCGGCCGGGCCGGCCACGCCCGGGTCCTCGGCCAAGGGTGCCTTGAGGACCACGGCACAGGCCTCGGCGCGGACTGCTCGATCAATGAGTTCGACAGCGGCGGCCGCGCAGTCGACTCCGAAACCCAGGACGAGGCTGCCGGGGTGGTCGAAGGATGTGTCGTCGGCATCGGCGAGGGTGACGTCGTGGATCTGATCGCGCTGACCGGAGACGATCGGGCGAAGAAGGGCCCCGCCCAGCGAGTCGATCAAGGCGCTGACGTTGATCATCGGTTCTCCTCGGTGACGGAGGAGACTCGGCCGTGCCGAGTCTCCTGGGACCCGCCATGCGCAGTCGCACTTCCACAGTATCGCTCGTTTGTCGGGAATCGACGGACCGAGATCGATGCGCTGGGCCGCCGGGGAGTCTCCACCTCCACAACTGATCCGGTCACCGGAGCGGATCGAACGGTGCGAGCTCGGTCGCTGTTCGGCCGGTGGTGATCGTCTCCGCGAGCAGACGTCCCGTCGCCGGCCCGAGGGTGATACCCCACATACCGTGACCGCCTGCGGCGAACACGCGGGGCGAGCGGGTTGCTCCGATCACCGGCAGGCCATCCGGCGTGCACGGACGTGAACCGACCCATTCGTCGCGACGCGCGTTGAGATCGGCGCCCCGCAACAGAGGTCGCGCGGCCTCCACGATCGCCGCGATCCGCCGCCGATCCAGTGCAGCGTCGGGTGTCTTGAACTCCATCATCCCGGCCACCCGCAAACGATCTCCGAGTGGCGTACATGCCACCCGCTGTGCCGGGAAGTAGACCGGGCCTGCAGGAACGTGGTCGATCGCGACACTGAAGCTGTATCCACGACCGGCCTGCACGGGTATGCGGACGCCGAAGTCGCGCGCAATGTCGCCGAGCCATGTTCCGGTCGCGAGTACCAGGGCGTCGAACTGTCCCACATCACCTGTGGGGGCTGAAATCCGAACGGCGCTACCGTCATCGAAGACACCGTTGACGTCAACGCCCTCACAGATCGTGCCCCCGCGCTCTCGGATCGCATCCGCGAGGCTGTGCACGAACTCGCCGGGGTTCATGAACCGCTGACCATGCAGTCGGATCGCGGCGCCGACTTCGTCGGACAACGACGGCTCCACCCCGCGTGCGTCGTCACCCGACAGGACGTCGAACTCGATTCCCTGACCGGCTGCACGAATGTGCTCGATTTCCTCGAGCAGGACAGTGCGCTCCGCCGGTGTCCGATACGCTGCCAGAAAGGATTTCGCCTCGTGTGCCCTCGCCTGTACGCCGCCGTCCGCTAGTTCGTCGAACGCGGACAGTGCGCCTTGGTTGATCCCGACCAGGGCCTCCATCGCGACACGCCACCGCGCCGCGGTGCTGTGCCGGGCGAATGACGCGAGAAAACGAATCAAACGAGGGTTCAATGTCGGCGGTACGTACACCGGCGAGGATGGGCTGAGCACCGCACGAACCCCGTACCGCAGCACCGCCGGCTCGGGCAATGGAGTGCTGATTCCGGGGGTGATCCACCCGGCGTTACCCCACGACGCCCCGGCCGCAATTCCCTTGCGGTCGAGCACTGTAACCTCGACACCCCGTTCCTGCAGGAACCATGCCGTGGACAACCCGACCATCCCCGCACCGACGATGCAGACCCGCTGTGGAGTCGTTGGGCAGAGCCTCATGAACGCACCTCTTCTCGAAACGTGTTTGCCGTCACACGATCATCTGGGTGAAAGGGCGGCGAGTCACCGTGCTGTCGCTCCAATACTTCGTCGGCAGCCAGTGCTGACAGCACAATCGATGCCCTGAACAGCGGCGATGCCGTCGATGGCCGTTGTGGCGGGCTGGCGCTCCATGCACGTTCCCTGTGTCCGCGGTTGTCTGCTCGGAGTTGATCGTCGTCGCAATGTTCGGCAGGTGCGCATGTCGACGGGAACCGCTGAATGGCCTTGCGCTCCCGGGTCCCGGAAATCGACGGGCATCTTGAAGCGCTGGTGTGCAGTGCATTTGACGCACGGGTGTCGGATGGTTGGTGCGGTGTTGCGGTGCGGCACGGTGCCCTCGGCGAAGGCGTGACCGTTGCGCCGCGCCTCATCCACCCTTACAGTGTGATCCGCGGCACAGCGCTGGGGCGCTCGGAGCGTCGATGTGACTGCTGGGGCAGCCCACCTCTTGCTCGTGCGACATCCCGGTCGCGATCGATCCCGCCCAGTCGAACCGAACCGTGTGGGTGCCATGCGCAGGCCACCAATCGTCGTTGTGCCGCATCCATCCGAAGCAAGGAGTACCTGTGTCCGAGTACACCGAGCCCCGCGTCGCTGCGACGCCAGTTGCTGTCGCAGCCGACGAGTCACACCCGCCGGGACTGTCCCGGCAATTGTCCAATCGTCATATCCAGCTGATCGCGATCGGCGGGGCGATCGGCACCGGCCTGTTCATGGGGTCCGGCAAGACGATCTCCCTCGCGGGTCCGTCGGTGATCTTCGTGTACACGATCATCGGCACGATGCTGTTCTTCGTCATGCGCGCGATGGGGGAGTTGTTGCTCTCCAACACATCGTACAAATCGTTCGCGGATTTTGCCTCCGATCTACTCGGCCCGTGGGCCGGCTTCTTCACCGGGTGGACCTACTGGTTCTGTTGGATCGTCACCGGTATCGCGGATGTCATCGCCATTGCGGGCTACGTCTCGTACTGGTGGGGGTCGTTGCCGCTGTGGATCCCGGCGCTCGTCTCGGTGGCCCTCCTCATCGGATTGAATCTGCCCAGCGTCAAGGCATTCGGAGAAACTGAGTTCTGGTTCGCGCTGATCAAGATCATTGCCATCGTCGGTTTGATCGTCGTCGGACTGGCAATGGTCTTCACTCATTTCATCGCCCCCGGCGGCGCCGAGGCGTCCTTCGCCAATCTGTGGAACGACGGTGGCTTCTTCCCGACCGGCATCATGGGCTTCGTTGCCGGATTCCAGATCGCGACCTTCGCGTTCGTCGGTATCGAACTCGTCGGCACCACCGCTGCCGAGGCCAAGGACCCGGAGAAGAACCTTCCGAAGGCCATCAACTCGATCCCGGTTCGTATGATGCTGTTCTACGTGGTCGCGCTCACCGTGATCATCTCGGTTACGCCGTGGCGAGAGATCGTCGCAGATCGCAGCCCGTTCGTGGCAATGTTCTCCCTCGCCGGCCTCGGCATTGCCGCTTCGGTGATCAACTTCGTCGTGCTGACCTCTGCGACGTCCTCGGCGAATTCGGGGATCTACTCGACCTCACGGATGGTGTACGGGCTCGCGCAGGAAGGTGACGCGCCCGCGGCGTTCGGCAAGCTCACCCGGCGGCGCGTGCCGGCCAACGCGTTGTACCTCTCGGGTGTGTTCCTGCTTGCCGGTGTCGTGATGGTCGTGGTCGGTGGCTCGATCATCGCGGCCTTCACCCTCGTCACGACCATCGCGTCACTCTGCTTCATGTTCGTCTGGTCGATCATCCTGATCAGCTACCTCGTCTATCGCAAGCGACGTCCGCACCTGCACCAGGCCTCCACGTACAAGATGCCTGGCGGCGTCCCCATGTGTTACGCGGTGTTCGCCTTCTTCTTGTTCCTGATCTGGGCATTCACCCAGAAGGACGACACACTGCAGGCGCTGCTGATCACCCCGGTGTGGTTCGCCGTGCTGGGTGTGGCGTGGGCGATCGTGCGCCGCAGGCCCGCGCAAATGGCACGCGCTGCAGCCTTCCGAGAAGAGACCGGCGAGGAGGGCTAGCCTGCTCCGCCGCGCCGTCCTGTGCCCGGGTCGGTGGTTCTGTGACGCGGTTGCGACACGGACCRCATCTGGTGCTGACACTGCTTCGGAACTCTGTGCTCATGGATTCTTCGCCACCAACGCTCGCCCGCCGTGTCGACGGTCGTGGCGGCGCCGAGATTCCGACCGCGCGTCTGGACGAGTCGGGTGGGAGGCGGTACCGGCGGGGGATGGACGGGGTACGGGCGTGGGCGGTGCTGGCGGTGCTCGTGTACCACCTCGACGAGACATGGCTTCCGGGTGGCTTTCTCGGCGTCGACATCTTCTTCGTGATCAGCGGCTACCTGATTACCGATCAGTTGCACGGGTTGTTCTCGGAACGACGAACCATTCCTCTGCGTACTTTCTGGGTTCGCAGGGCACGTAGATTGATTCCGGCCGTGTCGGTGGTCGTCGTGGTCGCCACGGCCGCGGCCACAGTGATTCGGCCGACTCTGGTGTCCGATATCGGTGGAGAGCTGCTCGCCGCAGCGACGTTCACCAGCAACTGGTGGAACATTGTCAGCGGGATGTCCTATTTTGCCGGGTTCGGCGAGCCATCGTTGTTCCTGCACCTGTGGTCCCTCGCGGTCGAGGAGCAGTTCTATCTGGTGTGGCCGGTCCTGTTCGTCGTCGTCATGCGGGTCACTTGTAGTCGCTCGCTGTGCGCCGTGCTCGCGGGAGCGGGCGCGCTGGCGTCACTGGCCGCGATGATCGTGCTCTACGAGCCCGGCGTCGATGCCTCCCGTGTGTACTACGGGACCGATACCCATGCCTTCGGGTTGCTTGTCGGGTCAGCGCTGGCGCTGTCGATGCCTTCGGCGTGGGTGAGGACGATGGTGCCTGTGCGGCGTCGCGCCCTCGACACCGCGGGGGTGGTGGGCGCCGCGAGTTTGGTGGTCATGGTTGCGGTGCTGGATGGAACGAGCCCGTTCCTGTATTCCGGTGGGTTCGGCTTGGTGACTGTCGCGGCGGGCGCCGTGGTAGTAGGTGCTGTCGCTGATGGCGGTTGGTTCGCGCGAACCCTCGCTGCGCGGCCGTTGCGGTGGATCGGGTTGYGGTCCTACGGCATATACCTGTGGCATATGCCGGTCATCGTGCTGCTTAAGGCTGCGGTTCCCGCGATGTCGCCGCTCGTCTTCGCCGCGACGGCGACATCGATATCCTTTGCTGCCGCTGCGTTGTCGTATCGCTGGGTCGAGGACCCGATCAGGCGGCACGGATTCCGCGGCACTCTCGTGCGGTTCACCGAGTACCCCCGCTCACTGCCCTCGTCATCCGGCCGTGGCGTGGCGGTGGCCGTGGCCGCCACCACCGTCTTCACTGCGGCGGCGGGTATTGTCTTCGCCCCGCCGGCGGACGACCTGCAATCTCAGATCGCTGCCGGCCAGAGCGCGGCCCGCGCCCCGCAGACGCCATCAGTAACACCCACATCTCCGCCCGCGGGTATCCCGCTGAGGGCGGAGACTGCCGGCCCTCCGGGCAGCGGCGTGACCGCGCTCGGCGACTCCGTCATGGCGGCGGCCGGACGCGAACTGCGAGAGCGCCTGCCCGGCGCGGACGTCGATGTGGAAATCGGTCGGCAGATGTGGGATCTGCCCGATCTCGTTGCGCAGCTGCGCGACACCGGACGGCTCGGAAAGGTGGTTGTGATCGGGTTGGGCACGAACGGCGCATTCGACGAGTCCGCCCTCGATGCGGCACTGCGAACGATCGGGTCGTCGCGTCGGGTGATCATCATGAACGTCAGCGTGCCCAGGCCGTGGCAGGACGCGGTCAATGCCGCCCTGCGCGCCGCACAGCGGCGCTGGCCCAACACCGTGATCGTCGACTGGAAGGTCGCCACCCAGGGTGTACCAGAGGTGTTCTGGGAGGACGACACTCACCCGCGGAGCCCCACCGGGACCGGGCTGTATGTCGACCTGTTGACGCGCGCCATCGAGCAGCAGTCGCGATGAACGGCAATCACCCGGCAGGTCGCCGCCGGAAGGACCGCACACCCGCCCGTCCGAACGGCGTTCCGCAAGCTCGTGGGAGGATCGTCGATGTGCGAGGGGTGAACCGGGTGCCGACTGCGGCGCTGCGTGCTCTTCTGCTGGTCTTGACGGGGTTGACTCTGACCGTGGCTTGCAGCGCGATCCCAACGGGTAGTGGGGTCACAGACGTCGGCGAGCCCCCGGTCGGCATTGCCACCGGCCCGACCCTGTACTACCTCGACGGGACCGCGCTGCGCCCGGTGACGGCACCGCAAGGGACCGTCTGGGACGAGCCGTGGGGGAAGCTCGGCGACCTCCGCCGCGCCATCCAGATGCTCGGCCTGGGTGCGGGCCGGGAACTGCGCGACGACACCCGCGAGCTTCGCAACGAGGTGCCCCGGATGGGGGCCTCACTGGCGGACATCGACGTCACCGTCACCGAGACCGTGATCACCGTGTCGGTACCGGTCTACGATCTCTCCCCGCCGGCGGTCGACCAGGTGGTGTGCACCGCCCTCGCGGTCGACGCCGCGCGCGGCAACCCAGGCCAGGACAAATCCGTTGATATCTTGCTCCACAACGGACTATCCGGCGACAAGGTTGCTGGCCGCAAATGTCCGGTGCTGTGACCAGCTGTGCTGGCCACGACTGCACAGTAGGCGGATCTGATCACTGATCGTCAGGATCGTGCTGGACCTCGTTGAGGTTCTGGTCGGCGTTCCGGCGTAGCCGAACCACGAAACGTGCCCCGCCGCCCG
Organism: Rhodococcus sp. TAF43; assembly: GCF_052113525.1. NCBI lineage: Bacteria > Bacillati > Actinomycetota > Actinomycetes > Mycobacteriales > Nocardiaceae > Rhodococcus > Rhodococcus sp. TAF43. The sequence goes on along the minus strand of NZ_JBFRDL010000021.1, from coordinate 76,233 downwards.
GGACGTTCCCGACCTCGATGTCGCCGCCGTGTATCCGCGCGTTCTGCTGTGCGATGGCCAGCCCCAATCCACTGCTCTCGGAGCGACCGCGGGCGGTGTCCGCTTTGAAGAATCGGTCGAAGACGTGCGGCAGCGCGTCGTCTGGGATTCCGTCGCCGTGGTCGTTCACGACGACTTCGATCCAATCGCGGTCGGCGTGAAGCACGACAGTGACAGGAGGCCGCCCGTGCCGGAGCGCGTTACCGACCAGGTTCGCGATGATCACGTCGAGTCTGCGTCGATCGACTTGGGCTCGAACGTCTCTCGGTAAGTCCAGATCGACCGTGTCGTCCCAGTGGCGGGCCACCAGGGTCGCCCGAATCGCCTCCCCGACGTCCACTTCCTCGAGGATCAGCGACGCGGTGCCCGCGTCGAATCGTGACACCTCCATGAGGTCCTCGACGAGTCGAGTAAGTCGGCGGGTTTCCCGCACCAGCAGACCGGCGGATCGCGCGGCATCGTCGGGCATACGCGGGACGTCTGCCTCCAGCACGTCGGTCACCGCGAGCATCGCGCTCAGTGGGGTTCGGAGCTCATGAGAGACGTCGGCAACGAACCTGCGGGCGTCTTCCTCCAGTCGCTGCAGTTCGGCGATCGTCCGCTCGAGTTCGTCAGCGGTCTCGTTGAACGTGTGCGCCAGATCCGCCAGCTCATCGGTTCCCCGCACGCGCAGGCGTGCCGTGAGATCGCCCGCGGACAATCGCCGAGTGGCATGACGGAGATCTCGTACCGGGCGAAGTACGCCGTTGGAGGACAACAAACCCACCAGAATGGCGAACGGCACCGCGACGGCACCGACCAGCCATGCGGTCCGACTCTGCACCTGCACCTGCTGGTAGGTCGGAGCAAGATCGTGGCCGGAATACACCTCCAGCCCCGACGGCTGACTCGCGTCGCCGGGCTGCCAGATCGTTACCGGCATGCCGATCACCAACTCGGGCCCGGTCGGGGTGGAGACATACTGCACCTGTACGCGCGTGTGGTCGCGTACCGCGTCGCGGAGCTCCGGGTTGATGGTGACGTGTGCCGATTCAGTGGTGGACTGCAGATCGCGGTAGGTCACCGTGGCGTTGCCCGGCAACTGTGCCGCGAATGCGTTCAGGGTTTCCTGGTCTGGTGGGTACTGCAGCTCGGGGGCGAGCGCGGTGACGCGTTGCCGCAGGTCGCGGATGGCGCGGTCCTGATCGGCGGCGAGGAGGGAATTGCGGGCGGAGACGTAGCCGGCCGTGGCGGCACTGGCTATGGCAGCCAGAGTCACCAGGATGAAGGCGATCACCAGGCGAGCCCGCAAGCCGCCGCGCCACCCGGGTAGCCGCATCCTAATCCGCATCCGCTGTTCCCGCCTAGACCGGTCCGAAGCGGTAGCCGAACCCACGCACCGTCTGGATGTAGACCGGCTGTGCGGGATTGTCCTCTATCTTGGCGCGCAGTCGTTGCACGCAGGCGTCGACCAGTCTCGAATCACCCAGGTACTCGTGCTCCCACACGGACTGCAACAGCTGTTGCCGACTGAAGACCTGCTCCGGGGCCGCTGAGAGGGTCAGGAGCAGACGCAGCTCCGTCGGGGGCAGTATCAGCGGATCGTGATGCTTTGCCACGATCAGCGAGGAGTAGTCGATCGTCAAGTCGCCGTACTTGGCCGCGGGCGTGGATTGCGTCTCGCCGCGACGGAGCACTGCCCGGATCCGAGCATCGAGAACCCGAGGCTGGACCGGCTTGATCACATAGTCGTCGGCCCCGGCTTCGAGCCCACTGACGACGTCCACATCGTCGCCACGGGCGGTCAGCATGATGATCGGAACACTGCTGGCGGAACGAATTCTTCGGCAGACCTCGAAACCGTCCATGCCGGGCAACATGAGATCCAAGATGACAACGTCGGGCGGTTGGATCTGGAGAAAATCGAGACCCATATGGCCGGTGACGGCTCCCTGCACGACATGAGAGAGCTGACCTAGCCCCAGTCTGAGTCCTTCGCGTACCGCTTCGTCATCCTCGATGAGCAAGATCTGAGCCACAGGCACCCATTATCCAGACTCTCACCGGTACCGATACCGCCACGCCACCGTTGTTACACAGCCAAGACACGCTGCGCACGCGGACGAGACAGTACTCACCGAGAAGGTGAACATGCATTGCGTCAAGCCCGGAGATCGGCGGCCGCGGCACCTCTCACTCGGAAGATGACTCTGACAAAGCATCAGCCGGCGTGTTTCTCGAGCGGTGCGGTGTCGGGTCCCACCACCAGTTGGCCGCGGTGGACCGTCAGACGAACGCCAACGGCCCCGCCAGCGGGGTCCCGAACAGCACTCCGATCGTCGCGGACGTCGTCAGCCACACCACCCGTTTCGTCGGCACGGTCGGCCACACCCCCCCCCCCCCCCCCCCCCCCCCCCCCCCCCCCCCCCCCCCCCCCCCCCCCCCCCCCCCCCCCCCCCCCCCCCCCCCCCCCCCCCCCCCCCCCCCCCCCCCCCCCCCCCCCCCCCCCCCCCGACCAGTCCGGCCGTCGCCGGATCGGGTCCGCCGTGACCCGGAAGCTTCCACACCAGGAGCCCGATCCCGGTGAGCACGGCGAAGATCCACCACCGGGCATATCCGTCGAACCCGACGAGATCCGGGATCCAGGTGTAGAGGAGATCGGTGACTCGATCGGTGACGATCACCATCGCGATCGGGATGACGGCGGCGGCCACGCCCAACGCTACGGCGTGGGTGGGGGTGTTCGCAGGCTCTCGTAACAGGTAGCCGAGCAGCGCCGGCACCGGCAGGAGATCGCTGGCACCGGTCACGGCACGATGACCGCCCGTCCCCGCAACGTGCCCGCGGCGAGGCGGCGGTAGGCCTCGACGCCGTCGTCCAGGCTGAAGCGCTCCACAGCGATGTCGAGGACGCCCTGGTGCGCGAGGTCGATGAGCTCGATCAGTTCGCTGCGCGAGCCCCAGTACGGCGCTGACACATTGGTCTCGAATGCGCCGGTGAAGAAGCCGACGCGGGCGGTGGCCTTGCCGTCGCCGAGTCCGACGATCGTGACGTCCGATCCGACGCCGGCGACCGCGGTGGCGACGTCGAGCGTCGGCTGGACGGCGACGAAGTCGAGGACGAGAGCCGCGCCGGCGGGGCCGGTGATCTTCCGGACGTTCGCCGCGGCGTCGGCGTCGGACAACACCGCTTCGTGGGCGCCGACCTCACGGGCGAACTGCAACTTCTCGTCGTTGACGTCGAGTGCGATCACGCGAGCTGGGGACAGATGGCGGAGCAGCTGGATCGCGACATGGCCCAGTCCACCGGTTCCGATCACCACCGCGGACGATCCTGCCCTGAGCTTGCCCAGCGACCGTTTGATCGCGTGATACGGGGTCAGACCCGCATCGGTGAGGGGGACGGTTGCGACCGGGTCGAGATTTCCGATCGGTACGAGGTGCCGAGGCGAGTCCACCACCATGAACTCCGCGATGGCGCCGGGCGCTCCGAGACCGGGCGGGTGGATACCGAGTTCCGTTGCACGCGAACAATAGTTTTCGAGTCCTTGGGCGCAGTGCCAGCAGCGGCCGCAGCCCCACGGGCCGTAGACCACCACGTTGGTGCCGACGTCGAGATCGGTGACACCGGCGCCGACGGCGGCCACGCGACCGGCGCCCTCGTGGCCGAGGGTCAGTGGTAGGTCGTAGCCGAACCGTTCCGCCGGCAGGCTCATGATGAACTCGTCGGAGTGGCAGACGCCCGCCGCGGTGATCTCGAGCAGCACCTCGCCCGGTCCGGGTTCGGGTTTCGGGATGTCGACCAGTTCGGGTTCGCCGCCGATCCGGGTGTACTGGATTGCTCTCATACTGCGCTCCTTCGTCGATTGTCCGAGGGATCTCGCTCGCGGTTTCGAGCATGGCACGACCGGGGGGACGGCGCGCTCCGTCCGGGGGGTCGTGCGAGGGTGGTGGGATCGTTCGGACGGGGAGGGACGAATGCGGTGGACGCGGCCGATACTGCTGTCGATCCCGGGCCTGTTGCTCGGAATGCTGACGGCGGGCTGGATCCGTGATGGCGACGAGTCCTTCTGGCAGTCGCAGATGGTGTGGACGAACCTTCCTGCCGCGGCACTGGCCGTCGCGCTCGGTATCCCGAGCGAGATCTGGCCGCGTTCGCGGTGGCTGGCCTGGCTGGGTAGCGTCGCGGCCCTGCTGTATGCGCTGAAGCAGAGCCCGTTGGTGCTGGTCGGCGTGATGGGGGTGGGAATGGGCGGGGTCGGAGATCCCCGGATTCTGTTGATGCCGTTCAGTTGTCTGCTGTTCGGTGCGGCGTGGATCGCCTTCGCGGTTCGCGCCGGAGGTATCGACCCCGCAAGGGCGAGTGAGTGCGCCTGAATGTTGCCCGACGATGGTTCTGTGCGATCGACACAATCGGGATTCTTCGTCGCGCCCGGAATCCGGCGAAGCCGTGCGCCGGATTGTCGGTTCGGTACACAATGGCGCCGACGGTGAGCCGCAGACAGGGAGGTGAACGCGTGGGAGACGACACGCGTGCCGATCTGTGGTTGCGGGACTACATCACTACGACGTTGACGAGCGAGCATCTGAGTGCCTTCCTCGCATTCCTCGAGGAGTCGTTCGCCGCGGATGTGCCGGAACTGGCGTCGGACGCGGAACTGGAGCGGGATCTGCGCTCCGCCATCCGCGGTCAGTTCGGAGCATTCCTCGAGGCCAGCGGCCCGCTGGCCGACGGGCCGGCTGCGGCGCCGGTGTCCGAGGCGACCCACGCGCTGGCACGCACAGTGGCACAGCGGGGACTGGAACTGCGGGTGCTCTCGCGGATCTACCACGCCGGCCACCGCGCGATGCTGGGCTTCACGTCGGCGCTGATCGAGCAGGAGTCGTTGGATCCCGATTTCAAGATCCAGGTGCTGACCACGATGTGGTCGCAGACCGGCGAACTGCTCAGTTCAATGCTCGACGAGCTTGCGGTCACCTACTCGCAGGAGCGTGAACGTCTGCTGCAGGGCGCCTTTGCGTACCGGATGACGGCGGTGCGGGAGATCCTCGACGGCGGCGGAGACCAGACGCAGGCGTCGGCCAGGCTCGGGTATCCGCTGCAGCGGGCGCACATCGCGGTCGTGCTGTGGGCGGATGAATCCACATCGTCCGGTGGATCCCTCGAACCGGTCGTGGCGCGTCTGGCCGGGGCACGTCGTAGTCTGTCGGTGCCCTCCGGGGCGCACGGGGTGTGGGCGTGGATCGCCACCGACGACGGTGACGCTGATCCGTGGACGGTCGATCCGCTGTCGGTGCCGAAGGGGGTGCGGCTCGCGCTGGGCGAGCCGGCCGCCGGGATCGACGGATTCCGTCGCAGCCACCGGGAAGCGATTGCGGCGCAACGGATCGCCGAGTCCGGTCGCCGTCGTGCGACCGTCACGCGGTACCGCGACGTCGAGGTGGTGTCGATGCTGTCGGCGGATCCGGAGTCGATGCGGGCACTCGTCGAGCGGGAACTCGGGGGCCTGCGGGGTGAGGATGCCACCGCGGAGCGTCTCCGGGACACGCTGCGTGAAGTGTTGGCCTGCCGAGGTAACCATGAAGCCGCGGCCCGCAGGCTCGGTGTCCACAAGAACACGGTGCGGTACCGGATCCAGCAGGTGGAGGCCACGCTCGGGCGCGACCTGACGGGGCGGCACCTCGAACTCGAACTGGCGTTGGCTTGCTTCGACACCTTCGGGGGCTGACCCGCTGTGCGCCGGGATGTGCGGGTCGCACAAATGTCGGGATGTGCGGGTCGCACAAAAGGTCCGCGCTGGACTGGGCAGATCGGCCAAGCGAGATCGCACCGTTCCGTGTGACGATCGTCACGACGACGGAAGACGTGGTCGGCGATATCCCCGAGCGAAGGAGTACGACGTGGCGGTTCCCGGCATCCCCGAAGGATTCGACTTCACGGATCCCGATGTGTACGAGACCCGGTTGCCGATCGAGGAGTTCGCGGCACTCCGGAAGTCGGCTCCGGTCTGGTGGGTGGAGCAGCCGCCGACGAAGGGCGGGTACCCAGACGCCGGCTACTGGGCGGTGTCCCGGCACGCCGACGTCAAGGAGGTCTCGCGCAACGGCGAGGTGTTCTCGACGTGGGAGAACACGGCGATCGCCCGCTTCGGCGACGACATGCCCCGCGAGACCGTCGAGATGATGCGGCACCTGTTGATCAACAAGGATGCGCCCGATCACACCAAGCTCCGCAAGATCATCGCTCGTGGTTTCACCCCGCGTGCCGTCCAGAGTCTGCGTCCGGCGTTGAAGGCGCGGGCGGAACAGATCGTCCAGCAGGCGGTCGCCGCCGGCGCCGGCGACTTCGTCGAACAGGTCGCATGCGAGCTGCCCCTGCAGGCCATCGCGGAGTTGATCGGTGTGCCGCAGGAGGACCGCCACAAGATCTTCGACTGGTCGAACCAGATGATGGGCTACGACGATCCCGAGTTCGCGCAGGAATCGGCGACGGCGTCCGCGGAGATTCTCGCCTACTCGTATGCGATGGCGGAGGAGAGGCGCAAGTGTCCCGCGCAGGACATCGTCACCACGCTCGTCGAGGCCGACATCGACGGCGACGCCCTGGCTTCCGAGGAATTCGGGTTCTTCGTGCTGCTGCTCGCCGTCGCGGGCAACGAGACCACGCGCAACGCGATCACGCACGGGATCATGGCGTTCATGGACAACCCCGACCAGTGGGAGTTGTACCGACGGGAGCGTCCGGCCACGGCGGTCGACGAGATCATCCGCTGGGCCACGCCGGTCGTCGGATTCCAGCGAACTGCGTTGTCCGACAACGAACTCGGTGGTCAGCAGATCCGCAAGGGCGACCGCGTCGTCATGTTCTACTCGTCCGCCAACTTCGACGAGGACGTGTTCGAGAACCCCACGCAGTTCGACATCACGCGAGCCGACAACGACCACCTGAGCTTCGGTGGCACCGGGGCGCACTATTGCATCGGGGCGAACCTGGCGCGAATGGAGATCGAGTTGATGTTCAACGCGATCGCCGACCACATGCCGGACATCACCAAACTCGGTGACCCGCGGCGGCTGCGGTCCGGGTGGATCAACGGGATCAAGGAACTCCAGGTGGACTACGCCGGTAAGTGCCCGGTGGCGCACTGAGCCCGCGCCTGCGGCCCCGTCACCACCACCCGGTGGCGGGGCCGAGGCGGTTGCCCAGTTCGGGCGCGAGGGTGCGCACGTAGGTCGCGGTCAGGTGGTCGTCGTCGCGGTAGACCAGGATGTTGCCCTCGACCACGCGGCATCGGTCGGTCCTGCACACGGCGTCGGACAGGTCGAGTAGCTGGACGGTCGGCAGGTACGCCGCGGCGGCCTGCGCCGGGTCGACGGGCTCGAGGACCTCCGCACGGTCGATGCCGCACGAGTCTGCGTTGCCCCCACGTCGGGCGAGGCAGTCCGCCGCCCGGTAGCTGACGCCGTCCTCCTCGAGCCATGGCGTGTCGCGCAGCGCGATCACGGGCAGATCCCGGGTCGCCAGTTCCTGCCAGAGCGCGACGTACGTCTCAGGGGTGTAGTCGCCGGGCTCGCCGGGGCGGGGCCGGGTCGAGGTGCTGAAGACGTAGTCGGGGCGCATCTCCGTGAGGGCGTCGACCACCCCGAACGTCCACTCCTCGCACTCGCCGATCGGGTAGTCGGGGCCGACGGGCAGCAGGGCGGGGCAGCCCACCTTCAGGAACGTTTCCAGACGGAAACGGTGCTCCCGGGCGAGGATGTCCAGGGCCGGAATCCAGTGCTCGGCGTGCGATCCGCCGATCACCGCGATACTCCGCTCGGCATCGACGTCGCCGTACGTGCAGGTGAGGGCCTCGATCTGGCCGGACTGCGACATGCATCCGTCGCCCGTGGTCGGCGGCAGGTCGGCGTGCGCGACGAACCGGGACGGCTGCTCGCGCGCCGTCACGACGTCGGCGCCGGACGTGAGCGCGGCCGCACCCGGGTAGGTGACCGGATCGAGTGGTCCCTGCTGGGCCCATTGCGTTGTCCGGCGGTCGACGAAGTGTGTCCAGGTCACCGATGCGGCACCCACGATCACCGCGAGCGCCGCGACGGCCGCGACGAGCGCCGACCGTGTCGCTCCGCGATCGGCGGTCCTACGGATCGGGGTCTCGACCAGTCGGGTCGTCAGTTCCGCGAGGACCAGCGACACCGCGATCACGATGGCCCCGCCGGCGACGCTCGCCGACGGGCGATCGGCGATCACCAGATAGCCGATGAGGATCGGCCAGTGCCACAGGTACAGCGCGTACGCGACGGTGCCGAGACGTAGCAGCGGTCGGGAGGCGAGCAGGTTCGAGACCGGATTCGCGCGAGCATCGTCCGCCGGTTGCGCGCCCGCGACGATGAAGGCGAGCGCGGCGCCGACCGGGACCAGCGCCCACGGTCCGGGGAACTCGCTGCGTCCGTCGAGCACCATGCCGCAGCCGAGAACGATCGCCAGGCCGGTGACGGACAGCGCGATCCGCCACCCGCGCGGCACCCGGATCCACGGTGCGACGCACGCCAGCACACCGCCGGCGAGCAGTTCCCACATCCGCGCGGCGGTGTCGTAATACAGCCACGTCTGCGGCAGTTCGCTGGTCGTCGCATAGATCAGGGACGCGGCGGCCAGGGCCGCGAGGACGACCGCGAGCGGCCCGCGGACGGGCAACCCGCGGGCCCGCAACAGCCACGCGACCGCGAACACGACAACGATCGCGGCGAGGTAGAACTGGCCCTGCACGGAGATCGACCACAGGTGCTGCAACGGGCTCACCGACGGGTCGGCGGCCAGGTAGTCGCTCGCGGTGTCGGCGAGGTGCCAGTTCTGGAGGAACGTCAGCGAGGCGGTCGTCTGCCGCGCGATGTCGAACCACAACGTCGCCGGATGGACCCAGACGGTGAACGCGACCGTCGCCGCGAGCACCACGACGAGGGGTGGTCCGAGTCGTCGAGTGATTCGCCCCACGACGGGGCGTGGATCGAGTCGAGACGGACCCTCCGCGACCCGCAGCAGCGACCCGACGAAGAAGAACCCGGACAGCGCCAGGAAGATGTCGACGCCGCCGGAGACCCGTCCGAACCACACGTGGTAGACGACCACCAGCCCGATCGCGAGGCCCCGGAGACCGTCGAGATCACGGCGGTGAACTGGGCGAATGCGGCTTTCGGAGCCCGAGGGGCCACCGAGGGTCGGGGCGGTGGAGCGGACTGACACGCGATCCTTTCGAGGCGGCGCGGGAGGAATCCCGGATTGCCGCGGAACGGTCGCGGCGGCGACGTCCCCAAAATACCTGCCGCGTCGACCGTCGCGCCCGAGCACATACAGTCGAGCGCCGTGAACTCCTTGCGCATGTCTTCCGAGCGGATCGTCGCGATCGACACCGAACACCTGTGGCATCCCTACGGGGCGTTTCCCGCGTCGACGGCCCCCCTGGTCGTCGAGTCCGCGGAGGGCGCTCGCCTCACCCTCGCGGACGGCACCGAACTGGTCGACGGTATGAGCTCGTGGTGGTCCGCGGTGCACGGGTATCGCAATCCGGTCCTCGATGCCGCGGTCACCGATCAGCTCGGCCGGATGAGTCATGTCATGTTCGGCGGGCTCACCCACGCGCCGGCCGCACGTCTCGCGGAGTTGCTGGTCGAGATCACACCCGCCGGTCTGGAGAAGGTGTTCCTCGCCGACTCCGGCTCGGTGTCGGTGGAGGTCGCCGTGAAGATGTGCCTGCAGTACTGGCGTGCCCAGGGGCGACCGGAGAAGCACCGGCTGCTGACGTGGCGGGGCGGCTACCACGGGGACACGTTCGCGCCGATGAGCGTGTGCGACCCGGACGGGGGCATGCACTCGATGTGGACGGACGTGCTGGCCCGGCAGGTGTTCGCGCCCGCGCCGCCGCGCGAGTACGACGCCGCGTACGTCGCGGAGTTCGAGCGGCTCGTGATCGAACACCGCGACGAGTTGGCGGCGATCATCGTCGAGCCCGTCGTGCAGGGGGCGGGGGGCATGCGGTTCCACCACCCGCACTACCTCCGCGAGTTGCGCCGCATGTGCGACGAGCACGATCTGCTGCTGGTGTTCGACGAGATCGCCACCGGATTCGGTCGCACCGGCGAGCTGTTCGCCGCCGACCACGCGGGGATCGCGCCCGACGTGATGTGTGTCGGCAAGGCCCTCACCGGCGGCTATCTCACGCTCGCCGCGACGCTGTGCACCACCGAGGTGGCCGAGACGATCAGCGCAGGCGAGGGCGGCGGGATCATGCACGGCCCGACGTTCATGGGGAACCCGATGGCCTGTGCGGTCGCGGTCGCGGCGGTGGAGTTGCTGCTCTCGCGCGACTGGCGGGCCGAGGTCGCGGCGCTGAACGAGGGGCTCGAACGCGGGCTGGCACCCGCGCGGGACATTCCCGGTGTCGTCGACGTCCGGGTGCTCGGCGGCATCGGGGTGATCGAGTTGGCCGAACCGGTCGACATGCAGACCGCGACCGACGCCGCTGTCGGGGCGGGGGTGTGGCTGCGCCCGTTCCGGAATCTGATCTACGCGATGCCGCCCTACATCTGTACCGCCGAGGATCTGGACCGGCTCACCACCGGCATGGTGGCGGCCGCGCGAAGCCAGGCGGCCTGACCGCAAGCCCACTTGAACGCTGTTCAAGTGGGCTTGTATCGTGCTTCGGGTGGGTACCGAGGGCAATGCGCTGAGCTGGCTGGACGACGTCGAACGTGATCGGCGGGCGGCCGGTCTGCGTCGCGAGCTGCGGGCACGCGGCGCGTCCGACTCGGTGATCGACCTCGCCTCCAACGACTACCTGGGTCTCGTCCGGCACCCCGAGGTGATCGACGGCGCCGTCGACGCGGTCCGTCGCTGGGGCGGTGGCGCGACCGGATCGCGGCTGGTGACGGGCACGACGTCGGATCACGAACTGCTCGAACGTGAACTCGCCGAGTTCGTCGGCGCCGAGGCCGGCCTGGTCTTCGCGAGCGGCTACGCCGCGAATCTCGGTGCCGTCACAGCACTCTCGGGGCCCGGCGCGCTGATCGTGTCCGATGCGGGCTGCCATGCCTCGCTGGTCGACGCGTGCCGGTTGTCCCGCTCCCGGGTCGTGGTGGCACCGCATGCCGACATCGAGTTCCTCCGCCGCGCGCTGGCCGAACGCGCCGAGGAACGCGCGCTGGTGCTCACCGACTCGGTTTTCAGCGCGGACGGCGACCTTGCGCCGCTCGCCGCGATGCACCGTGTGTGCCGCGAGCACGGCGCGGTGCTGCTGGTCGACGAGGCCCACGGGCTCGGCGTCCGCGGGTCGGGCGGCCGCGGCCTCGTCCACGAGGTCGGACTGGCGGGGGAGCCCGACGTCGTGGTCACGGCGACCCTGTCGAAGTCGCTGGCCAGCCAGGGTGGCGTGGTGCTGGCGTCGGAGAAGGTGCGTGCACACCTGGTCGACACGGCGCGCACGTTCATCTTCGACACCGGCCTCGCGCCCGCCGCGGTCGGGGCCGCACGTGCCGCGCTGGCCGTGCTGATCCGGGAGCCGGAGCGCGCATCCGCGGTGCTCGACCGGGCCCGCGACCTGGCGCGCATCACCGGGGTAACAGATCCGGCATCGGCCGTGGTCTCGGTGATCCTCGGGGATCCGGAGGTGGCGTTCACTGCGGCGGTCGCGTGCCGGGAACGGGGGCTGCACGTGGGCTGTTTCCGACCGCCGTCGGTGCCCGAGGGCACGTCGCGGCTGCGCCTGACCGCGCGCGCGACGATCGATGCCGACGAGATGGAACGGATCGAAAGTATTCTCGCCGAGGTGCTTTCGGGCAATCGCGTGGGAGTGTCGGCGTGAGCGTGCTCGTTGTGTCCGGTACCTCGACGGACGTCGGCAAGACGATCGTCACCGCGGCGCTCGTGGCCGCGCTTCGGGCAGCGGGCCGATCGGTCGCGGTGTGCAAGCCGGCGCAGACGGGTGTCACGGCGGACGAGCCGGGCGATCTGGCGGAGGTCACGCGGCTGAGCGGTGTGACGGCGACGGTCGAACTCGCCCGGTATCCCGAACCGCTCGCCCCGGACACGGCGGCCCGGCGCAGTGGCATGCCGATGCTCACCCGGTCCGATGTCGTGGCCGTCGTGCGCGAACTGGATGCCACGTACGACGTGACGATCGTCGAGGGCGCCGGGGGACTGCTGGTGCGTCTGGGCGCGGACGGCTTCACGGTGCGCGACGTCGCCGCCGACCTGGATGCGCCTGTCGTCGTGGTGGCTGCGCCCGGATTGGGCACGCTCAACCACTGTGCGTTGACGGCCGAATCGCTGGCCGCGGCGGGCGTGAAGTGCTCGGGCTTCGTCGTCGGATCGTGGCCCGTCGAACCCGATCTCGCGATGCGCTGCAATCTCGAGGATCTGCCGACCGTGACGGGGGCCGCACTGGTCGGGCGCATCCCGGAGGGGAGTGGGCGTCTCGACGAGGCTCGATTCGCGAGTGCCGCGCCGGGCTGGTTCGACCCCGAATGGCTCGCCGCCTCGATCGGCTGAACAACCCGATCCGACGGCCCGAGGCGCAGAAAATCGCTGCGCCGGACGCATATGTCCGTGCTAGACACGGTCGAGTCGACATACGCGTACGCATACGGGAGGACGGGTCGTGCAGACCACAGAGGCCACAGAGGCCACAGAGGACACAGAGGCTATCGCCTCCAACCGGGCGAACTGGAACGACCGGGCGGACGTCCACGCGCGATCGAAGATGTACGACATCGAGGGCTTCCTCGCCGATCCGGGGACGATCTCGCAAGTCGTTGTGAACGATCTTTCGGTGCTTGCGCCCCACCTGCCGGACTCGGGGGTGCGCGGCCGCAGTCTGCTGCACCTGCAGTGTCACATCGGCACCGACACGATCTCGTGGGCGCGGCTCGGCGCCGTGGACGTGCACGGACTCGATCTGTCGCCGAACTCCCTGGACCACGCGGCGCGGATCGCGGCCGCCGACGGGCGTGACATCCGCTGGGTGGAAGGCGACGCCCGGTATGCGTCGACCCTGATCGACCGCCGGTTCGCAACCGTCGTCACGAGTGCCGGCACGATCGTGTGGCTGCCGGAATTGGCGACGTGGGCCCAGTCGATCCACGACCTCCTCGAACCGGGAGGCGTGTTCATGATTCGCGACGACCATCCGATTCTCGGGTCGATGGACCACGAGCCGTGGGAGATCGTCGACGACTATCTCGGCGGGGGTGGTCACCGCACCTACGACGACTCGGGAACGTACACCGAGGATTCGGCCGGGCAGATCGCGCATGTGACGAACTACGAGTGGCGTCACGACCTCGGCGAAGTCGTCGGCTCCCTCCTGGAGGCCGGCTTGACGATCGAATCCCTGGTCGAGCTGCCGTACATGGACTGGCCCGCGTTCGACGATCTCGTCCCGTGTCGGCGCGGGTGGGAGCTGCGACCCGGAGCGCCGCGGATTCCTCTCAACTTCGCTGTCGTGGCCAGGCGCCCCGCTGTGCTGGGGAATTCCGACGGCCCGGTGCCGTCGGGGTAATTCGCGGCGACGCGGCGACGCTTCACGTACTGTGAGTGCCATCACATCGAGTAGGCAGATCGGGCGGCGGACCGACAGTCCTGGTACCGCTCCGATCGGCCGAGGATTCGAACACTGCTTTTCGAAGCTTCTCGGAGGTACCGATGACCACCACCGAAGTGATGGATCTGCAGCGCACGATCGGCCATCTGCGGGAGTGCGTCGGGTCGCGGCGTGACGTCTACGGCGACGCGTCGGCCGTGCGCCGGCTGGCCAACGACGTCGATCGTCTCGACATCGACGCCCACGACCTCACCGAATCGCCTCCGCGGCCCACGGTCGGGGCGGGCACCGAGCGCGTACAGGTGCCGGACACGCCCTACGACCGTTCGCTGTGGCAGGGGGCCGACGACGAAGGCCTTGGCGGCAACCCGCACGAGAACGCGTGAGGGCGCCCCGCGTGACCGAGATCGGTGCACCATCGCCGGCTCGGGCGGGCATCGGTGCGCGCACGTTGCGCACCGACCGGTGGTGGCTGGCGCCGCTGCTCACGACGCTCGGGCTCGCGGTCTTCGTCGTGTACGCGACGGTCCGCTCGTTCGTGCGGACCGCGTACTGGGTGGACGACTACCACTACCTGACGCCGTTCTACTCGCCGTGCATCAGCGAGTCGTGTGTGCCGGGTGCGAGTCATTTCGGCACCTGGGTCGGCGAGCTGCCGATGTGGATTCCGCTCGGCTTCCTGGTGCTGCCGTTTCTGCTCGGTTTCCGTCTCACCTGCTACTACTACCGCAAGGCCTACTACCGGTCGATCTGGTTGGCGCCGCCTGCCTGCGCGGTGGCCGAGCCCCACGCCACCTACACCGGGGAGACGCGGCTGCCGTTGATCGTGCAGAACGCCCACCGCTACTTCTTCTACGTCGCGTTGGTGGTGTCACTGGTCAACACGTACGACGCGGTGCGGGCGTACGAGGGCCCCAACGGCAGCTTCGGCCTCGGCCTGGGCAGCCTGATCATCACGGTCAACGTGATCCTGCTGTGGGCGTACACCCTGTCGTGCCACTCGTGCCGCCACGTCACCGGCGGCCGGCTCAAGCACTTCTCGGCACACCCGGTCCGCTATCGGCTGTGGACGTGGGTGAGCAAGCTCAACACCCGCCACATGCAGTTGGCGTGGACAACGCTGGCGACCCTGATCATCACCGACTTCTACATCATGCTGGTCGCGAGCGGCACCATCTCCGACCTGCGTCTCATCAACTGACGGGCTCGACGGGCACGAGCGATTCCAGCCGGAGGGGGAATTCGTGGCAGAGGTGGAGCGGCACAAGTACGACGTGGTGGTGATCGGCGCCGGCGGCGCCGGGCTGCGGGCGGTCATCGAGGCGCGCGAACGGGGCCTGTCGGTGGCCGTGGTGTGCAAGTCGCTGTTCGGGAAGGCTCACACCGTCATGGCGGAGGGCGGCTGCGCCGCCGCGATGGGCAACGCGAACTCCAAGGACAGTTGGCAGGTCCACTTCGGCGACACCATGCGTGGCGGCAAGTTCCTCAACAACTGGCGGATGGCCGAACTGCATGCGCGGGRGGCGCCGGATCGGGTGTGGGAACTCGAGACCTACGGCGCGTTGTTCGACCGCACCCCGGACGGCCGGATCAGCCAGCGCAACTTCGGTGGGCACACCTATCCGCGCCTGGCGCACGTGGGGGACCGCACCGGGCTCGAACTGATCCGCACGATGCAGCAGAAGATCGTCTCGCTGCAGCAGGAGGACTTCGCGGAGACCGGTGACTACGAGGCGCGTGTGAAGGTCTTCGCCGAGTGCACGATCACCGAACTCCTCAAGGACGGCGACCGGATCGCCGGCGCCTTCGGGTACTGGCGCGAGTCGGGGCGGTTCGTGCTGTTCGACGCCCCCGCGATCGTCATGGCGACCGGCGGAATCGGCAAGTCGTTCAAGGTCACGTCGAACTCGTGGGAGTACACCGGCGACGGCCACGCGTTGGCGCTGCGGACCGGGGCGAACCTGATCAACATGGAGTTCGTCCAGTTCCACCCGACGGGCATGGTGTGGCCGCCCAGCGTGAAGGGCATCCTCGTCACCGAGGGCGTCCGCGGCGACGGCGGGGTGCTGAAGAACTCGGACGGCGAGCGGTTCATGTTCTCCTACATCCCCGCGGTGTTCAAAGGTCAGTACGCGGAGACCGCGGAGGAGGCCGACAAGTGGTACGACGATCCGGACAACAACCGTCGTACACCCGACCTGCTGCCGCGTGACGAGGTGGCGCGGGCGATCAACTCCGAGGTCAAGGCCGGACGGTCCACCCCGCACGGTGGCGTGTACCTCGACATCGCGTCCCGGATGCCGGCGGACGAGATCGTGCGGCGGCTGCCGTCGATGCACCATCAGTTCAAGGAACTCGCCGACGTCGACATCACGAAGGAGCAGATGGAGGTCGGTCCCACCTGTCACTACGTGATGGGCGGCATCGAAGTCGATCCCGATACCGGATCATCCACGGTGCCCGGCCTTTTCGCTGCCGGAGAATGCTCCGGGGGCATGCACGGATCGAACCGGCTCGGCGGAAACTCGCTGTCGGACCTGCTGGTCTTCGGTCGGCGGGCCGGGCTCGGGGCGGCCGACTACGTCCAGTCCCTCGAGACCCGTCCTGCGGTCACCGAATCGGATGTCGTGGCCGCGGCGGCCGCGGCCCTCGCGCCGTTCGACCCGCCCGCGGAGGGGCTCGGGGAGAACCCCTACACCCTGCACACCGAGTTGCAGCAGACCATGAACGACCTGGTCGGCATCATTCGCAACGAGGAGGAGGTGGAGCGGGCCGTCGCGAGGCTCGACGACATCAAGTCTCGCGTCGGTGGGGTGACGGTCGAGGGCCACCGCCAGTTCAACCCGGGGTGGCACCTGGCGTTGGATCTGCTGAACATGGTGCTGGTGAGCGAGTGCGTCGCGCGCGCCGCCCTCATGCGGACCGAGAGTCGCGGCGGGCACACGCGCGACGACTACCCGTCGATGGACCCGCAGTGGCGGTCGACACTGCTGGTCTGCAGCACGGTGCCCGGCGATCCGGCACTCGGCGGCGACGTCGCGATCCCCGACGTGATCGTCACGCGCGAGGAGCAGACGCCGATGCGTCCGGATCTGTTGGCGCTCTTCGAGATCGACGAGCTGGGGAAGTACTACACGGATGCCGAGCTCGAAGGGCATCCGGGAAGGGCGACCTGACATGGGCTACGACGCGAAGTTCCGGGTGTGGCGCGGCGACGCGTCGGGCGGGGACCTGTGCGACTACACGGTGGAGGTCAACGAGGGCGAGGTGGTCCTCGACATCATCCACCGCATCCAGGCGACGCAGTCCTCGGATCTGGCGGTGCGCTGGAACTGCAAGGCCGGCAAGTGCGGGTCGTGCTCAGCGGAGATCAACGGTCAACCACGGCTGATGTGCATGACCCGGATGTCGACGTTCGGCGAGAACGAGGTCGTGACCGTCACCCCGATGCGTTCCTTCCCCGTCATCCGCGATCTCGTCACCGACGTGTCGTTCAACTACACCAAGGCGCGCGAGATCCCGTCGTTCACGCCGCCGCCCGGTCTGGCGCCGGGCGAGTACCGGATGAAGCAGGTGGACGTCGAGCGGTCTCAGGAGTTCCGCAAGTGCATCGAGTGCTTCCTGTGTCAGAACACGTGTCATGTCGTGCGGGACCACGAGGAGAACAAGGAGGCGTTCGCCGGCCCGCGCTACCTGATGCGGATCGCCGAGCTCGAGATGCACCCCCTCGACACCGCGGATCGCCGCGACGCCGCCCAGTCCGAGTTCGGGCTGGGGCTGTGCAACATCACCAAATGCTGCACCGATGTGTGTCCGGAGAACATCCACATCACCGACAACGCGCTGATCCCGATGAAGGAACGCGTCGCCGACAAGCGGTACGACCCTGTGGTGTGGCTGGGTAACAAGCTGTTTCGGCGAGGGAAGTAGCCCTCCGGGCCCTGCTGCGATCGACCGAACAAACGATTGGCACTCATCGGGTGGGAGTGCTAATTTTGGTAATGCACAGTTGATCGGCTGCCCGTCGGGTGGCGGGCACCGGAGATGCTCAGGAGGTGTGTTGCTGTGCTGCGCTTCGATCCCTTCTCGGATATTGATGCACTGACTCGAAGCCTTCTCTCCAACCCGATGGGTAGCACGCGCGTACCGCGGTTCATGCCGATGGACCTCTACCGAGTCGACGATCACTACGTCCTCCATGCAGACCTGCCCGGTGTCGATCCCGGCTCGGTCGACGTCAACATCGAGAACGGGACGATGACCCTCACGGCGCACCGCAGCGCGCCCTCGGAGGAGAACGTCCAGTGGCTCGCGTCCGAGCGGTTCAGCGGAACGTACCGTCGTCAGCTCTCTCTCGGCGACGACGTGGATGCCGAAAAGGTCTCTGCCAGTTACGAAAATGGTGTCCTCACGGTCATGATCCCGGTTGCCGAGCGCGCGAAGCCGCGACGGATCGAGGTCACCCGCCTGGGATCCGACACTCCACGGACCATCGAGGCGGGGGCGGGCGACAGGACGGGAGACACCTAGGGCCGACGGCACCTGACACCACCGTCGGCGCGAATCGGTACGGGGCACGGTTCCCGTACCGATTAGGTCTGCGGTCCCCACGCCCCTCGCAACCTCTGTCCTTCGCTCGAGAAAGTACCGCTCCACCATGTCCGTCGTCGCTGACCGTTCGCCCGATTCCGCTCCCGAGCCCACTCCCGCCCCCGATTCCCGGCCTGAACGCCGTCCCGCATCGCCGCTCGCGTCCGTCGGGGCGGTCCTGCGCCGAGCGGGCAGCGACATGTCGCTCGCGCTCGGGGCCCTGTCCGTCATCACATTCTGGACGTTCGGTCTGGGCATCCTGCTCGGCATCGGTGCGATCGTCACCGGTGTGGCCGCGTCCCGTGCCGTGGATGTCGAGGACGACGAACCGAAGTCGCTCGAGGCGTTGTTCGGAGCCCTCAGCGGGGCGTTGGGTGTGACGGCCGGCGTCGTGTTCCTGGTGGTCGCGGGACCGCAGTGGTGAGTTGACCGGGATCGACACGAAATCGTCACTCGCTCCGTCGCGGCGGACCGACGTATCGTTGTTGCAATGACGAACATCGACGCAAATCCCGTGTCGGCGAGCGCACTCGGCGTTCGGGCGCGGACGATCGGCTCACCCGGCACCGGCTGAGGTGACGGCGTCGGGTCCGGAGCCCGACAACCGGACCTCTCGGTCCGTGTGAAGCCGCAATCCTGCTGATGGAGCTTCCATTTCGAGTCGACACGGCGCCCGGCGCGACGGACGCCGGTGATCGCATGGGGGCGTACGGGTTCGGCGCAGGGGGTTCGGATCCGATGCCTCTGACGCCCGCACAGATGGGCCAGTGGCTCGCACAACAACTCGACCCCGGCGTGCCGATGGCGGTCGCCCAGTTCATCGACATCCGAGGACGGCTCGACGTCCCACTGCTCTCGCGGGCCGCTTCCGAAGCGGCCCGCGAATTCGGTTCGGGTCTGATTCGTCTGGTTCCGCACGATTCCCGGCCGCAACAGATCGTCGATCCCGACGTCGACACCGGAACCTGGCTGGTGGACCTGCGGGGTGAACCCGACCCGGAGGCGGCGGCGCGCGAATGGATGCGCTCGGACATCGGCACGCCGATCGATCTGTTCCGGGACCGTCTGGCGGTCTCTGCACTCCTGCGGATCGCCGACGACCGCTACTTCTGGTACTCACGCGCGCACCACATCGTGCTCGACGGTGTCGGCGCGGCGACGCTGGTCTATCGGATGGCCGATCTCTACAACGCGGCAGTCGAGCGCCGTGAGCCACCACCGAACACGGCCGACGGTCTCGAGAAGGTCCACGCCGCCGAGGCAAAGTACGTCGGGTCGACGCGGTGGGAGTCGGATCGCGACTACTGGCGTGAGCAGACCGCAGGGATGCCGGAGCGGTGCAGCCTCGCCGAGCACGCCGCGCCGGCGCGGGCCCACAGCCGGGACGTCGGCACCGAGATCGAACCCGCGGTCGCCCACGCTCTTGCAGCCGCGCAGGAACGATACGGGGTCACGCTCCCGGTGTTGGTCGCGTCGGCGATCGTCGCCTACACCGCACGCCACATCGGTGCGTCCGACATCGTGCTGAGCCTGCCGGTCTCGTCCCGGACGACTGCGGTTCTGCGGCGATCCGGTGGGACGCTCGCGAACGTGGTGCCGCTGCGGGTGTCGGTGGGTACCGGCACCACGGTCTCGGAACTGGTGGCGGCCGTCGCGGCGGCCCTGTCCGGCGCGCTGCGCCATCAGCGCTACCGGCACGAGGATCTGCGCCGGGACCGCGGGGAGCACGGGTCCGGCCGCGGGTTCTCGGGCCCGCTGCTCAACCTGATGATGTTCCCGACCGAGCTGCGCCTCGGTGACACCCGGACCTCGCTCGAGGTGCTCTCGTCCGGTCCGATCGAGGACCTGCTGGTCAATGTCTACCGGTACGGCACCTCCGGCCCGATCCGCCTGGACTTCAAGGCCAATCCCGACCTGTAYGACGACGCCGCACTCGGCCGGCACTACGACCGGTTCACCAGGTTGCTGCGCGCGCTGGCGACCGCCGCTCCCGAGGCCCCCGTCGGCGAGCTCCCGATCGTCGACGATGCGGAGACCGCCGCGCTGCTGGCGGAGTGGAACACTCCCGGAGTGTCGGGCGGCGGGACGTTGCCGGAGCTGGTGGCCCACTCCGCGGAGCTGGACCCGGATCGGGCCGCGGTGGTGTTCGGCGACACCGAGCTGACGTACCGCGAGCTGTGTGGCGAGGCGAATCAGCTTGCACGCGAACTCATCACGCTCGGAGTGGGGCCGGAGTCGCGGGTGGCGGTGGTGTCGGACCGGTCCGCCGAGCTCATCGTCGCGCTGCTCGCGGTCCTGACCGCAGGCGGGTCGTACGTGCCGATCGAGGCGTCATCGCCCCGTGCACGCCGCGACTACGTGCTGGCGGACGCGCGGGTGACATGTGTGCTGACGACCGCCGCGCTCGCAGAGGAACTGGACGGACTGGACGGGCTGGACGCCCCCGTCGTCGCCCTGGACACGCGCGCGACACGCGCCGAGCTGGCGCGGTTGCCGACCGCGCCGGTGACCGCGGGGGAACGGATCCGGCCGCTGCGGCCGGACCACCTGGCGTACTCGATCTACACGTCGGGCTCGACCGGCCGGCCCAAGGGCGTGCAGGTGAGTCATCGCAGTGCCGCGGCGCTGCTCGCCAATGCGAACCTCGAGTTCGACAACACCGCGGCCGACGTGTGGACGATGTTCCATTCCTTCGCGTTCGACTTCTCGGTATGGGAGATCTGGGGGCCGCTGACCATCGGCGGAACACTCGTGGTGGTCGATCGGGACACCGTGCGAACCCCGGACGCGTTCCTCGATCTGCTCCGACGTGAGCGCGTGAGCGTGGTGAACCAGACACCCGCCGCGTTCCTGCAGTTGGCCGAGGTCGAGCAGGATGCCCCCGCACCACTGCCCGACCTGCGCCGGGTCTTCGTCGGGGGCGACGAGTACGACCAGCGGCGCCTCGTGCCGTGGCTCGACCGCCATGCCGGGGACCGGTCCGCCCTGGTCAGCGTGTACGGCATCACCGAGACCACGGTCTTCCTCAGTTCGATGCCCATGACGTCGGCGCTGGCTGCGTCGGGCGGCGGCAACGTCGTCGGCCGGGGGCTTCCCGGCGTCAGACTGTATCTGCTCGACCGTCGCCTGCGTCCCGTCCCGGTCGGTGTCGTCGGGGAGATCTATGCGGGCGGTGCGCAGGTGGCCCGCGGCTACGGCGGCCACCCCGGGCTCACCGCCGAGCGATTCGTCGTCGACCCGTTCTCCGGCGACGGCAGCCGGATGTACCGGTCGGGGGACCTCGCCCGTCTCGACGACGAGGGAAGGCTGGTGTTCCTGGGGCGCAGCGACTTCCAGGTCCAGGTGCGTGGTTTCCGCGTGGAGCCCGGCGAGATCGAGGCGGCGCTCGTGGAGTGCCCCGGTGTCGCCCACGCGGTGGTGGTGCCTCGACGCGCCGCGCCGGGAGAGCTCGTGCGACTGGTCGCGTATGTCGTCCCGGAATCGGGTGCGGTGGTGGGACCRGCGGCGGTGCGGGAGCAGGTGACCGGCACGCTCGCGCCCTACATGGTGCCGGCGGCGGTGACGGTTCTCGAGCGGCTGCCGCTGACCGTGAACGGGAAAGTGGACCGGAAGGCGTTGCCGGAACCGGACTTCGGTTCCTCGTCGGGGGTCGGCCGGGCGCCGGCCGGGGTCACCGAGGAGAAGTTGGCCGGGCTGTTCGCCGAGGTCCTCGGGCTCGAATCCGTGGGCGCCGAGGACTCGTTCTTCGCGCTGGGCGGCGACTCGATCATGGCGATCCAGTTGGCGTCCCGCGCACGTACCGCCGGTCTCGCGTTGACCCCGCGGGACGTCTTCGAGCGGCTGTCGGTCGCGGGGCTGGCGTCCGTGGCCACCGACACCGCCGGGCGCGCTCCCGCGCTCGAGGAACTGTCGGGCGGCGGTGTCGGATCGGTGGCGGCGACACCGATCGTGCGCTGGCTCGTCGACCACGTAGGGTCCTGGACCCGGCTGTCGCAGTCGGTGTGCGTGGTCCTGCCGATCGGGCTGGCCGGCGATGATCTGCGGACCGCGGTACAGGCCGTCCTCGACCACCACGACATGCTCCGCGCCAGATACGTCGGTGGCATCGACATCGACATCGCCGCCTTCGAGGTCCCGCCGCCCGGGGCCGTCGCCGCGGGCGACGTCGTGCACAGGATCCCGGTGGCCGCGGATCCCGGCACGGACGACTTCGTCGCGGCACTGGTCGCCGCGCGCACCGAGGCGGTCGACCGGCTCGACCCGACGGCCGGCCGGATGCTGCAGGTGGTGTGGTGCGACGCGGGCCCGGGTCGGCCGGGTCGGCTGGTGCTGGTGTCCCACCACCTGGTGGTCGACGGTGTGTCGTGGCGAATCCTGCTGCCGGACCTGGCCTCCGCGTGGGGGCAGGCGCGGGCCGGTCGGACGGTGCGACTGCCGGCGGTGGGGACGTCGATGCGGACGTGGGCGCACGCACTCGACGAGCGTGCACGTGGCGATCACGCCGCCGAGATCGACTACTGGCGAGGCGTGCTCGCGGGCCCCGACCCGTTGCTCGGCAGCCGCCCGTTGGATCCGCGCCTCGACGTGGCCGACACGGTCGAGACCGTCGCCGTCGACCTCCCACAGGCCGTGACCGCGGCACTGTCCACCGCGGTACCGGAGAGCGTGCACGGGAGTGTCGACGACGCCGTCGTCACCGCGCTGGTCCTGGCGCTGACGACCTGGCGCCACCGGCGTGGCACCGCGTCCGACTCGTCGACGTTGCTCACGATCGAGGCACACGGCCGCGAGGACCAGGTGGTGTCGGGTGCGGACCTGTCGCGGACCGTCGGGTGGTTCACGACGACCCACCCGGTGCGGCTCGACCTGGCGGGAATCGATCTCGACGCCGCCTTCGCCGGGGGGCCGGTCGCGGGTGAGGCGCTCAAACTCGTCAAGGAACAGTTGCGTGGGGCGCCCGATCACGGAATCGGTTACGGCGTACTGCGTTACCTGGGCGCCCGCGTCGACGGCACCCCCGGACCCCTCGACGGGTTGCCGACCCCGCAGATCAGCATCAATTACCTCGGGCGGATGGCCGTGGCGCCGCACGGCGTGGGTGGGGACTGGCTCCCGGTCGACGAACTCGGGGACCTGGGTTCCTCGGTCGAACCGGACATGCCGGCCACCGCCGCCCTCGACATCAACCTGATCATCGTCGACACCGAGCGGGGCCCGACGTTGCGGGCGACACTGGCGTACCCGGGCGGCGTGCTCGATCACCGGGACGTCCAGGACCTGGCCGAGCTGTGGCGATCGGCGTGCCGCGCACTTGCGTCGGCCGCCGTCCGGCCCGGTGCCGGCGGCCTCACTCCGTCGGATCTGCCGCTCGTGCACCTCGACCAGGGGACCGTCGAACGTCTCGAGGAGGCGCAGGCGGGGCTCGCCGACGTGTGGCCGCTGTCGCCGCTGCAGGCCGGGCTGTTGTTCCAGACGGAGCTGACGGGCGACGAGCACGACCCGTACTTGGTGCAGCTCGAGATCGTGCTGGGCGGATCGGTCGATGCCGACCGGGTCCGCCGCGCCGTCCAGGCTCTTCTGGATCGTCATGCGATCCTTCGAGTCTCGTACGCCACCGGGCCGGACGGCGACCCCGTGCAGCTGGTGCCGGAGCGCGTCGAGCTGCCGTGGGCGGTAGCCGATCTCGAGAACCCCGAAGCCGCCGAGCAGGTCCTGGCCGACGATCGGGCCCGACGTTTCGACATGAGCGTGTCGCCGCTGCTCCGGGGGCTGCTGATCCGCACCGGCGCCGACGCGCACCGTCTGGTGCTGACGTACCACCACATCCTGCTCGACGGCTGGTCGGTGCCCCTGCTGGTGCGCGAGTTTCTCGAGGCGTACGTCGCACCCGACCCGGGGGCCGTCCCGGTGCCGCCGTCGTTCCGGGAGTACCTGTCCTGGCTGGGCAGTGTCGACCTCGCGGCGTCGACGGAGCGCTGGGTCGACGCGTTGGCAGGGGTCGACGAGCCGACGCTGCTCGGACCGCTCGAGCGTGGTCGGCAGTTGCCCACGGTGCCACGGGCGGAGCGGCTGATCCTCACCGAGGAGGCGACGGCCCGACTCGAGGCGGTCGCCCGCGAGCGCGGTGTCACCCTCAGCACCATCGTGCGGGCGGCGTGGGGAATCGTGTTGGGGGCGTGGACAGGGCGTGACGACGTCGTCTTCGGCGCGATCGTGTCGGGGCGGCCGCCGCAGATCGACGGTATCGAGTCGATGATCGGCCTGTTCATCAACACGATTCCGGTGCGGGTGCGCCTGCATCCCGCCGAGACGCTCGGCGAACTCCTCGACCGCGCGCACGCCGAGCAGACGTCGCTGCTCGATCACGAGCACGTCGGGCTCGCCGACATCGAACGTGCGACCGGTGCGGCCGCCCTGTTCGACACCATCACCGTCTTCGAGTCGTACCCGGTCGACCGGGCCGGCCTGACCGCGGACACCGACTTCGCCGGGATGCGGGTGACCGACGTCGCCGTGCGGGACGCCACCCATTATCCGTTCGCGCTCGCGGCGTCGGTGGACGGTGGGCTGGAGATCCGGATCGACTACGCGCCCGACCTCTTCGATGCGGTCGAGGTCGACGCGGTGGCCGATCGGCTCGAGCGGGTGCTGCATGCGTTCGCCGACGACACGGAGCAGACGTTGGCCCGGCTGCGACTGCTGTCCGACGCCGACTACCACCGTCTCGCACCCGTGCTCGGCCGCCGCGGTGGCCGTCACCGGACGCTGGCGCGGATCCTCACCGACGCGGCAACGATCGATCCGGACGCGCCCGCGCTGTCGTGCGGGGATCGCACCGTCTCCTACACCGACCTCGACGCCCGATCCTCGCGCATGGCCCGGTTGCTCATCGACGACGGCGTCGGACCGGAAAGCGTTGTCGCGCTGGGGTTGACCCGGTCCATCGAATTCGTCGAGTCGGTGTGGGCGGTCGCGAAGGCCGGGGCGGCGTTCGTCCCCGTCGACCCCACCTATCCGCCGGAGCGGATCGACCACATGCTCCGCGACTCGGGAGCGGCGGCGGGGCTGACCGTGCACGACCGGCGCCCGCGGTTGTCCGGGCGGATCGGGTGGCGGGAGATCGACTCCGACGACTACCGGGACCGGTTGGAGCGGTACCCGGCCGATCCGGTCACCGACGCGGACCGCGCGGCGCCCCTGCGGATCGACAACCCGGCCTACCTGATCTACACGTCCGGCTCGACCGGCGTGCCGAAAGGTGTCGTGCTCACCCACCGCGGTCTCGCGAACCTCGTGGTCCAGGAGCGCGAAAGCCTCACCGTCACCTCCCATTCGAGGGTCTCCCAGTTCACGTCGCCGAGCTTCGACGCGTCCGTGTTCGAGCTGCTGATGGCGTTCGGGTCGGGCGCGCACCTGGTGATCGCCCCGCCCGACGTCTACGGCGGCCAGGATCTGGCCCGGCAGCTGGCCGCCGGGCAGGACACACACGCGTTCTTCACCCCGAGTGTCCTCGGGTCGTTCGATCCCGAAGGGCTCGATGCACTGCGCTCCCTCGCGGTGGCGGGGGAGCCGTGCCCGCCCGAACTGATCGGCCGGTGGGCGTCCGGACGCGACATGTTCAACGCCTACGGGCCCACCGAGGGCACCATCATGTCGAACATCGCCGGTCCGTTGGCCCCGGACGACCCGGTCACCATCGGTGGCCCGACCCTCGGTTTCGTGGAACTGGTGCTCGACGCGCGCCTGCAGCCGGTCCCGATCGGCGTCCCCGGCGAGCTGTACCTGGGCGGTCCGGCGATCGCGCGTGGTTACCACCTGCGCCCCGGTCTCACCGCGGAACGGTTCGTCGCCAGCCCGTTCGTGGCGGCGACCGACGACCCCACGGACGAGGACGAGGGCACCATGCCCGGTGACCGCCTCTACCGGACGGGCGACATCGTCCGCTGGCGGCAGGACGGCCCCGACCTCGCACTCGAGTACCTCGGTCGCAGCGACCTGCAGGTCAAGGTGCGCGGATTCCGCATCGAACTCGGCGAGATCGACACGGCCCTCGCCGAGCATCCGGCGGTGGAGTTCGCCGCGACCCTCGGCCGGACCGCGCCGTCCGGGGAGACCGTCCTCGTGTCGTACGTCCGCTCCGGCGACGACCCCGCCGTCGACCCCGACGAACTGGTCCGCCACCTCGCGGGCCGGTTGCCGGCGCACATGGTTCCGGCGCTGATCGTGCCGATCGCGGAGGTGCCGCTGACCCCGGCCGGCAAGCTCGACCAGAAGGCGCTGCCCGCCCCGGACTTCCCGCGCCTCGTCGATGCCACGAGCGCCGCGGTCCTCACCCCGATCGAGACGATCGTCGCCGCGCACCTGCGGGCCGTGCTGGGGATCGACCGAATCGGCTTGGACGACAGCTTCTTCGACCTCGGTGGCAACTCGTTGATGGCCACCCGGGTCACCGGCCGACTCAATGCCGCGCTCGACGCCGACCTCGATGTCCGCGCGATCTTCGAGGCCCCCACGGTGYGCGGGCTCGCCGCGCGGGTGGAACACGGCGGCGCGGGCGCCGAGCACCGACCGGTGCTGCGGCCGTACGAATGGCCCGAGGTGCTGCCGCTGTCGTCGGCGCAGCTGCGGATGTGGTCGATCAACCAACTGGACACGTCGTCGCCGGCCTACAACATCGTGATGGCGGTGCGCCTGCGCGGTGACCTCGACGAGCGGGCGCTCGCCGCCGCCGTCCGGGACGTCGTGTGCCGCCATTCGAGTCTGCGCACGATGTACCCGCTGGTCGGTGGCGTGCCGACGCAGCGGATCGTCGACATCGGCGAGGTCCCCGAACCGGAGGTGCTGGCGGTGCTGCGCGCCGACCTCGACGCGCACCTGCTGCGGCTCGCGTCGACCGGCTTCGACGTCAGCGATCGGGTGCCGCTGCGGGCCGAGTTGGTGCGGGTGTCCGGGTCCGAGCACGTGCTGGCCGTGGTGGCGCATCACATCAGTGCCGACGGTTTCTCGATGACGGCGCTGGGCAAGGACGTGATGCGCGCGTACGAAGCGCGTCGACGCGGGGCGACGCCCGACTGGCCGCCGCCGGCCGTGCAGTACGTCGACTACGCCCTGTGGCAGCGTGACCTGCTCGGGTCGCCCGACGATCCGACGTCGCGCTATGCGCGGCAACTCGACTACTGGCGCCGGACGCTCGACGGCATCCCCGACCTGGTCCCGCTGCCCACCGACCGGCCGCGCCCAGCGCGGCAGTCGCTGCGCGGTGCCGTCGTCGGTTTCGATGTCGACCGGCGGACGCACGCTGCCCTGGCCGACCTTGCGCACCGGGGCAATTCGACGATGTTCATGGTCGCCCACGCCGCCCTCGCGGTACTCGTCGCGCGCCTGTCGAGCACCGCCGACATCGTGATCGGCACCCCGGTCTCGGGCCGGGGAGAGGCCGGGCTGGACGACGTGGTCGGCATGTTCGTCGGGACCCTCGTGCTGCGGACTCCGATCGACACCGGCGCCGGATTCGCCGACGTGCTCGCCGCGGTGCGTGAGGTGGACCTCGGCGCCTTCGCGCGCACCGACCTGCCGTTCGAGCGGCTCGTCGACGAGTTGGCCCCGACCCGGTCGACGTCGTATGCGCCGCTGTTCCAGGTGCTCGTCGAGTACCGCACCGACATGTCCGACTACCTGCGGCTGCCGGGCCTGGACGTCGAACCGGTCGAGCGGGACCTCGGGGTCTCGAAGTTCGATCTGCAGCTGAGCGTGTCGGAGTCGTTCGGTTCGGACGGCGCCCCCGACGGCATGCGATTCGACGTCACCTACGCCACCGACCTGTGGGACCTCGGCACCGTCCGAGGGTTCGCCGAGCGCCTGCACCGGATCCTCGACGCCGCCGCGGTGGACCCGCACCACCCGGTCGGCGACGTCGACCTGCTCACCTCCGGCGAGCGGACCGCGATCGTGTCGGCGGTCATCGGCGGCACCCCGCCCGCGTCGGACACGCTCGCCGACGTGTTCGCCGCCGCCGCGGCCGAGCACCCGGACGCGACGGCCGTGGTGTCGGGTGACACCCGGCTCAGCTACGGGGACCTCGCGGCATCCGCGAACCGGCTCGCGCGGCTCCTCGTGGATCGTGGCGCGGGGCCGGAAACCGTGGTGGCCCTCGCGCTTCCGCGGTCGACGGACATGATGGTGGCGATCGTCGCGACGATCGCGGCGGGCGCGGCCTACCTGCCCGTCGACACGGGTTCGCCCGCGGAGCGGATCGCGCTGGTGCTCGGTGACGCGGAGCCCACGTGCGTGGTGGCCACCACCGACTCGGCCGCCGCGCTCGGYGCAGTGTCCGCCCCGATGCTGCTGCTCGACGACGACGCGACCCGTGCCGAACTCGAACGACTCTCGCCGGCGCCGCTGACCGACGTCGATCGCGCCGCGGCGCTGCGCCCGGACAACGCCGCGTACGTCATCTACACCTCGGGATCGACGGGACGGCCGAAAGGCGTGCAGGTGACGCACCGCAGCGCGGTCGCCCTTCTCGTGAACGCGACGACGCTGTTCGACCTGTGCTCGTCGGACGCATGGACGATCTTCCACTCGTTCGCCTTCGACGTCGCGGTGTGGGAGGTGTGGGGTCCGCTGTCGACCGGTGCGACGGCCGTGCTCGTGGACCCGCTGACGGCGAGGACCCCGGCGGACTTCGTCGACCTGCTGCGCCGCGAACGGATCACGGTGCTCAATCAGACCCCCGCGTCGTTCTACCAGCTGGTGGACCGCGACACGGCCGATCTGCCCCTGCGTTACGTGTTCGTCGGCGGCGAGGAGCTCGCCCTCGAGCAGGTGTCCCGCTGGTATGCCCGCCGCCCGGACGACGCCGGTCGGGTGTTCGAGATGTACGGGGTCACCGAGGCCACGGTCATCGACAGCGCCGCCGCGCTCGAGCGCGGCGGCCTGGCCGGCATCCCCGGCACCGTGATCGGCCGGGGTATCCCGGGGGTCGGCCTGCACGTGCTCGACGCACGGCTGCATCCGGTCCCGGACGGCGTGGTCGGCGAGATCTACCTCTCCGGTGAGGCCGTGGCGCGCGGCTACGTCGGACGCCCGGGGTTGACGGCGGCACGGTTCGTCGCGGACGGCCGCGGCGGCGGGCGGCGGATGTACCGGACCGGGGACCTCGGCCGTCGCGGCGGCGACGGGCAACTGGAGTTCCTGGGACGCACCGACTTCCAGGTCCAGGTGCGCGGCTTCCGCGTCGAACTCGGCGAGCTCGAGTCCGCCCTGCTGCGGTGCGAGGGGGTGGCCCGGGCCGTGGTCGTGGCGCAACGCGGGGCCGGTGGCAGCGTCGATGGCGGCGGCGATCGGCTGATCGGATACGTGGTCCCCACTCCGGGCCGCACGCTCGACCCGGTCGAGGTTCGTCGGCAGGTCGAGGCGCTGCTGCCGTCCTACATGGTGCCCGCGGCGGTGACGGTGCTCGACGATCTCCCGGTCACGGTCAACGGCAAGATCGATCGGAAGGCGCTGCCCGAACCGGACTTCGCGGCGTTCGCCGGGGGTGGCCGCCGCGCGGCCGGCGCGGTCGAGGAAGCGCTCGCCGGGCTGTTCGCGCAGGCACTCGGGGTGCCGGAGGTCGCGGCGGACGACTCGTTCTTCGTGCTCGGCGGTGACTCGATCACGGTCATCTCGCTGGTGTCGCGGGCCCGCGAGCGCGGGTTCGGGCTCACCCCCCAGGACGTCTTCGAACACCCCACGGTCGCGGGCCTGGCCGCGGTGATCCGGGCCGGGGTCGAGGCGGGCGGACACCCGGTGCTGGGGGAGATCGACGGCGGCGGCATCGGGCCGGTCGAGCCGACACCGATCGTCCGTTGGCTGGCCGAGCGCGGCGGAAACTGGGACCACTTCTCGCAGTCGGTGACGGTCGCGGTCCCGGCGGAACTGTCCGCCGCCGACCTCGCCGGCGCCTTCCAGGAGGTGCTCGACCGTCACGACATGCTGCGGGCCCGTCGCGTCGGCGCCGGCACCGATCTGCACCTCGAGATCCCCGAACCGGGCGCGGTGGCGGCCGGCGAGTGCCTGCGCCGCGTGGACTGTTCCGATGCGGCCGACGACGGTGCCGTCGACGCGGTGGCGGCGCGGGAACGGACCGCGGCGGTCGGTCGGCTCGACCCGTCGAACGGGATGATGGTGCAGGCGGTGTGGTGCGACGCGGGCCCGGACCGGGCGGGCCGACTGTCGGTCGCGATCCACCACCTGGTGGTCGACGGGGTGTCGTGGCGGATCCTGCTGCCCGACCTCGTGTCGGCGTCGGAGCAGATCCGTACCGGTCGGACACCCCAGTTGCCCCCGGTCGGTACGTCGATGAGGACGTGGGCGCACGAACTCGCGGCGTCGGCCACCGCACCGGAACGCGTCGCCGAGATGGACTGGTGGACGGACACGCTCGTGCCGCCGGATCCGGTGCTCGGGGACCACCGGTTCGATCCGGCCGCCGATACCGCCGTCGGCGAACTCGACGTGCGCCACTCGGTCGAGGTCACCCGTCAGCTCCTGGAGCGCCTGCCCGAGGCGTATCGGGCGACGCCGGCCGATGCCGTGCTGTGCGCGACGGCGATCGCGGCGGCGCGGTGGAACCGGTGGGGCGGGGTCGGCCGTTGGGTGCGCGCCGTCGTGTCCGTCGAAGGCCACGGGAGGGACGAGGACGCGGTTCCCGGGGTCGATCTGTCACGCACCGTCGGGTGGTTCACCACGGCGTACCCGATCCGGCTCGACCTGACCGACGTGGACCCGGCCGACCTCGGAGAGGCGCTGCGAACCGTCAAGGAGCAGGTGCGCGCGGTCCCCGGACACGGCATCGGCTACGGGCTGCTGCGGTATCTCAATCCCGATACCGGTCCCACCCTCGCCGCTCTCGCGACGCCGCAGATCTCCGTCAACTACCTGGGACGGCTGTCGGGGGACGCGTCCGCGGGCGGGGTCACGGCGGTCGGTGCGGACTCCGCGTCCGACTCCGGCAGCGGCGGCCCGGTGCCGACCACGCTCGCGGTCGACGCCTATATCGCCGACGGTCCGGCGGGGCCGCAGCTGACCGCGAAGATCCGGTACGCGTGCGGCGTGCTCGGCGCGGACGCGACGCGCGAGTTCGTGACGTTGTGGGAGAACGGAATCCGCGACCTCGCCGCGCACCTGAGCGACCCGTCGTGCGGGGGCCTGACCCCGTCGGACCTGGACCTGGTTCCCGCGACGCGGGCGGAGATCGCCCGCTGGGAGCGCTCGCACGGCGGTGTCGTCGACGTGTGGCCACCGACACCGCTGCAGGAGGGGCTGCTCTTCCACGCGCTGCTCGCGCAGGAGGCCGTCGACGCCTACCACGTCCAGCTCGTCCTGGACCTCGACGGTGACCTGGACGAACGCCGGATGGCCGCCGCGGCGCAGGCGCTGATGGACCGGCACGCGAGCCTGCGGACGGTGTTCGACAACCACGACGACGGCAGCGTCGTGCAGGTGCTGCTCGACCACGTCCCCGTCGACTGGTCGGCGATCACCGTCGCCACCCGTGCGGACAGCGACACCGTGATCGACCGTGACCGCGGCAACCACTTCGACATGCGCGGCGCCCCGCTGATCCGCTTCCTGCTGATCGACGTCGGCGAGCGAACCCACCGACTGGTGATCACCAACCATCACATCGTCCTGGACGGCTGGTCCGCGCCGCTGCTCGTGGCCGATCTGTTCGACCTGTACGCCACCGGGGGCGCACCCCTCGACCGGACGGCCCCGCCGTACCGGGACTACCTCGCGTGGCTGGTCTCCCGTGACGTCGGCGCCGCGGGACGGGCCTGGGCGAGGGCACTGTCGGGGCTGCCCGGCCCCACACTCGCGGCCCCCCACGCGGTGGGTCGGCAGCTGTCGGCGAGCGCGAGTGAGACCGTGCCGTTGGATGATCCGACGGCCGAGGCGCTCGTGCGGACGTCGGAGGCGGCGGGCGTGACCGTCAACACGGTGCTGCAGGTGGCGTGGGGAATCCTCCTCGGCGAGATGAGCGCCGGGACCGATGTCGTGTTCGGCACCACGGTCTCCGGTCGACCGCCCATGATCGCCGGCGCCGAGGCGATGGTGGGTCTGTTCATCAACACGGTGCCGGTGCGGGTGCGGCTCGATCCGGACGAGACCGTGCGCCAGTTGCTGGCGCGGCTGCAGCGGGAACGGACCGCGCTCATGCCGCACGAGTACCGCGGTCTCACCGCGATTCAGCAGGCGGCCGGCTTCGGCGGACTGTTCGACACCGCGATGGTGTTCGAGTCGTACCCGATGGATCCCGGCGCGCTCGCGCGCCTCACCGAACGCACCGGACTGCGTGTGACCGGAGTGGTCGGCAACGACTCGACGCACTACCCGCTGTCGCTGATGGCGTTCGAGGACACGAGACTGCGGATGCGCCTGCGGTACTCGCCGGAGGCGCTCGCGCCGGTCGACGTCGCGGATCTCGCGCAGCGGCTGGGTCGAGTCGTGGAGACCGTGGCGCACCGCCCCGATACGCCGGTGGGACGCATCGATCTGCTCGGCGACGAGCGGCGCGCCGAACTCGTCGACGTGGCGGAGTCGGCGTCGGTCCCGCCGCGGACCTGGCCGCAGATTCTCGAGGACGCGGTAGCGCGCGATCCCGGCGCGATCGCGCTGCGCTGGAACGGAATCGATACCACCTATCGTGAACTCGACGAGCGTTCCACCCGGTTGGCGCGGGTGCTGCTCGACCGGGGTGTGGGCCCGGAGGACTTCGTGCCGGTCGCGGTGCCGCGCTCGGCGGAGTCGGTGACGGCCACGTGGGCGGTCGCGAAGAGCGGTGCGGCGCCCGTACCGATCGATCCGAAGCTGCCGCCGGGACGCATCGAGTACATGCTCGGGGACTGCGGCGCCCGGGTGGGGTTGACCGCGACCGGTGCCCACGTGCTACCGGGCGGACTCGACTGGTTGCCGCTGGACGGCCTCGACCTGGAACACCATCCGGCACCGCCGATCCGCGACGACGAACGCACCCACCCGATCCGGATGGCCGATCCCGCCTACCTCATCTACACGTCCGGATCCACCGGCGCGCCCAAGGGCGTCGTGGTGACGCACGCCGGTCTGCCGCACCTGACCGTCGCACAGGTGGAACATCAAGGGGCGAGCGCGGAATCGCGGATCCTGCACGTGTGTTCCCCGAGCTTCGACGTCTCGGTCCTGGAACTGATGCTCGCGTTCGGCGCCGGCGCGACGTTGGTGGTGGCACCGCCCGACGTGTACGCGGGCGCCGAACTCGCGACCTACGCGCGGGAGGAGCGGATCACGCATCTGCTGGTCACCCCCGCGGTGTGCGGGACGATCGAGCCGGGATCGCTGCCCGACGTCCAGGTGATCGAGGTGGGCGGCGAGCTGTTCGGCGCGGAACTGGTCGACGCGTGGGCGCCCCGCACGCGCCTGCTCAACGCGTACGGGCCCACCGAGTGCACGGTGTGCGTGACGACCAGCGAGTCCCTCGAGCCCGGGACGCCGATCACGATGGGGGGACCGGTGCCCCGGTCCGGTGTCGGCGCCGTCGTCCTGGACTGCTGGATGCGTCCGGTGCCCGACGGCGGCGAGGGCGAGCTGTACCTGTTCGGCCCGTGCCTGGCCCGGGGCTATCGGGGGCAGCCGGCGCTCACGTCGGAGAGGTTCGTCGCGAACCCGTTCGACGGCGCCGGGTCGCGAATGTACCGCTCCGGGGACCTGGTGCGCCGGTGCGGCGGGCGCGGCCTGCAGTACGTGGGGCGCACCGACTTCCAGATCAAGATCCGCGGCCTGCGCATCGAGATCGGGGACGTCGACGCCGCCCTCACCGCGCACCCGGACGTCGAGTTCGCCGCGTCCCTCGGCCACGATGCGCCCAACGGCGAGACGGTGCTGGTGTCGTACGTCCGGCTCACCCCGGACGGTGTCGTCGACGGCGCTGCGCTGCGGAAGTTCGCGGCGACATCGTTGCCGGCGTACATGGTGCCGTCGGCGATCACGATCCTCGACGAGGTGCCGATGAACTCGAACGGCAAGCTCGACCGCGGCGCGCTGCCCGCGCCGGTGTTCACGGCGGGGGAGTACCGGCCGCCGCGCACCGACGTCGAGCGGGTGCTGTGCGAGGTGTTCGCCGACGTCCTCGGCGCCGAGCGGGTCGGCATCGACGACAACTTCTTCGAGCTCGGCGGCAATTCGCTGAGCGCCGTGCGGGTGGTCGCCGAGGTGCAGTCGCGACTCGGTCGGGCACTGCCGATGCAGTGGGTGTTCGGTGACCCGACGCCGGCGGTGATCGCGCGGCGAACCGCGGGTGACGCCGGGACGCCGGACCGTATGGGCAACCTGTTGAGAATGCGGGCCGGGGACGGCGGCGCCCCGCTGTTCTGTGTGCATCCGGCGATCGGATTGGTGGGGTGTTACACGGGACTCGTTCCGTACGTGCCGACAGCGCGTCCGGTGTACGGCCTGCAGTCGCCCGGCACGGTCGATGTCGGGCACGATCCCGGGTCCATGGAGGAACTGGCCGGCGAGTATGTCGAGCTGATTCGTCGGGTACGCCCCCACGGTCCATACCACCTGCTCGGGTACTCCGTCGGCGGTGCGATCGCCCACGCGATGGCGGTGCGACTGCGCGAACTCGGCGAGGACGTCGGGACGCTGATCATGCTGGACACCCAGACCTCCGACTCGGTTCCCGAGGCGTCCCGGACACCGACGCTGGGCATGCTGTTCGCCGAGTTCGCGGGCGTCGACGAGCCCGCCGTCGGCGATGGCGAGCTCACCCCGGAGCGCGCCGCGCAACTGCTGCACGAGAGCGGCGGACCGTACGCGTCGTTGACCGCCGACGACCTGCGCCGGCTCTACGACGACTACGTCCACACCGTCGGGCTGGGACAGAATTACCGGCCCGCGGTGTTCGACGGCGACCTCGTCTACGTCGCCGCCGACGGCGGATCGGCACGGCAAGAGACGCCGTGGGATCGCTTCGTGACCGGTGCCGTCCGGGTCTACCCGGTCGGTCACACGCACAACCGGCTCACCACGCCCGAGGCGCTCGCGGAGATCGGGCCGATCGTCGGTGCCTGCCTGGACGGCGATCTCCGATGATCTTGCGGGGCAACCGCGATCGGTGCTTTGATGGTGCGCAGCGTCGCGTGCCGGTGACGGACTGCGTCAGGCATGGAGGCGTCGTATCACAAGGGGTCATCCATGGCCATCTCGCTCAACCACACCATCGTTTTCGCGCAGGACAAGCACGTGTCCGCGTTCTTTCTCACCTCGCTCTTCGGCCTGCCGGATCCGGTTCCGGCCGGTCCGTTCCTGGCAGTGCAACTGGAGAACGGAGTCACCCTGGACTTCGCGGATCCGCCGATCGACGTCCTGCCGCAGCACTACGCGTTCCTCGTGAGCGAGGAGGACTTCGACCGCATCTACGGCCTGATCGTAGAACGGGGGATGGAGCACTGGGCCGATCCGCACAAGTCCCGGCCGGGCACGTTCAACCGGAACGACGGTGGCCGCGGCGTCTACTTCCACGACCCGGCAGGACACAACCTCGAGATCATCACCCGCCCGTACGGTTCCGGCCGCTAGGCGGTCGGGTGCGGCGAGGGTAGGCGGGCGAACGACGCCCCGTTCCGTGCGGTGCCTGGTGATGGATCGACGTCGGTGCGAGTTCCGCTTCTACGGGGAGCTGGACGAGTTTCTGGCGCCCGCGCAACGCAAGCGGAGCTTCGAGCACGCCTTCGACGGGACGCCGTCGGTCAAGGACCGGATCGAATCACTCGGCGTCCCGCACACCGAGGTCGATCTGATCCTCGTCGACGGCAGCCCCGTGGGATTCGACCACCGTCTCGCCGGTGGGGAACGGGTCGCGGTGTATCCGGCGTTCCAGTCGCTGGAATTGCCGGGGATCGCGCCGCTGCGCCCGCCGCTGCAGCAGCCGCGATTCGTGCTCGACGTGCACCTCGGTCACCTCGCGCGCTACCTGCGACTGCTCGGCTTCGACACCCGTTACCGGAACGACAGCGACGACGACGAGCTTCTTGCGCTGTCCCGCACGGAAGATCGAATCCTGCTGACCCGGGACGTCGGTCTACTCAGGCGGGCCGCACTCGTGCACGGCGGATTCCTGCACGAGACCGATTCGCGGCGGCAACTGCGTGAGGTACTCGACCGGTTCCGGCTGCAGGGGCGCATCGCGCCGCTCACGCGGTGCGCCCGCTGCAACGGGTTGATCGGACCGGCGACTCCCGCGCTGGCGCGAGGCCGTGTGCCCGGCGGGGTACTGCGGGAGCAGAAACGCTTCAGCCGCTGCCACGACTGCGGACAGTTGTACTGGCCGGGTGGGCATCTCGCGCGTCTGCGGGCGCGACTGGCAGAGATCGGGGTGTGGTTCTAGCATCCGAAGTCATGCTGATGCTCGAGCGCGTGACGTTGTCGGAATCCGATATCGCGGTGCATCGCGGGGTGCGTCGGATCAGGGCGAACGCGGTGCGCACACCTCCGGACTTCTACAGCCGGCTTCGAGGGCTTCGATGGCTCGACATCCGCGGCGGGACAGGGACGAACGCTGATGCCGTTCACGGCTGTGATCAGCTGGTCTACCTGCACATGAGTAGCGTGCGCGGGATAACCGAGATGGATGCGCTGCCGGAGTGCGAAGGACTGCGTCTGCTGAGCCTGTACGCGCAATCACGGGTGGGGAGATTGCCGTCCTTCGCGAACATGACGAATCTGCGCCGCGTCGAGCTCGGCATGATGAAGAACCTCTCGTCACTCGCCCCCGTACTGGAAGCACCGAACCTCGAGGAACTGTTGATCGTCAAGGACGTTCCGGTGTCCGACGAGGACGTCGACCGCATCCTCGCCCATCCGACGCTGCGCGCCTTCGACTGGATCCACCTCGACGTTCCGGCCCGCCGCTTCCGGCCCGTCATCGAACGCACCCACGGGACTCTCGATCGAACGAGGTCGGTGCATCCGCAGGACTGGTTCGAGAAGAACGCCGCCGACCTGCTGGACTGACGCGCCGACACGATTCGCGATGCATTCACGACGGCCGGCGCGGATACTCGAGTGATCGGCGAGAGACCACCACGGCGAAGAGAGCGACTGGCAACCATGAACCAAGCGAAAAGCGGCTCCGGTGCAGGTGCAGGACAAGACAATCCCTCTCGGCTGATCGACGCGAGAATCGACGAGCTGGGCGATTGGCGGGGCGAGATGCTCGCCCGGATCCGGAGTCTCGTCAAGGAGGCCGACCCCGATGTGGTCGAGGAATGGAAGTGGAGAGGCGTCCCGGTGTGGTCGCACGCCGGCATGATCTGCACGGGAGAGACCTACAAGAAGATCGTGAAGGTGACCTTCGCCAAGGGCGCCTCGTTGGACGACCCAGCGGGCCTGTTCAACTCCAGCCTCGAAGGCAACACCAGGCGTGCCATCGATTTCCACGAAGGCGACAGCATCGACGACAAGGCCTTCACGGCGCTCGTGCGCGCCGCGGCGGAGCTGAACATGTCCTAGGCGCGACCCGGTCCGTAACTTGGAACGGTGGCGGGAGCCGGATGCGACACAGTCGGGCCGATGGCTGTACCGTCAGGCGCGGTGACCCGACGCCCGCACGCTTCGCCGCGCGGACTCCTAGTGCGTCGGGAACAACATGAACTACCAAGTGCACGAGGCAATTCAACGTCCTCGAACCTTGCGTGTATTCGTCCCCGGATGGCTCATCGGCGATGGGTCGTTTCCCCGCGCTGCGGTCGGCGACTTCGTCGACGTGTCATTGGGATTCACTTCAGTCGAAGAAGCCCCCTCGATGTGCGACGAAACACGAACGGCGATCGCTCGTCCGGCGTACGGCCGAGCACCGTGGACCGACCGTGATGGTGGACTTCGTTGGCTGCATCTCGTCTACGGCGATGGGTGGAGCAGTCAATGGTGGACCGACCGTGCCGTCCGCGGACCGGTAACCCTCACCGGGATCTTCAGCGCAGACCTCGAGATGGGGAGCCGAACCGACAGGCCGGGCCGAGTGCACGGCCGCGTGCGTCGAATCCACCTCGTCGAGCGGCGAGTTCGGCCACTCGACAATGGCTGGGCTCAGGTCCCTGGTACGGACCGATTGTCGGAAAAGGGCACATTCCCAACCGACGTCGACTGGTGGCCGACCGATTCGGCCCAGGACGGCGACTTCGTCGCGGCCGGCGTCCTCGTCGAACTGGACCTGAATGCCAGGCCGGACTGCAAACCAGCCTTCAATGCCGGTGCGATCGCCGTCCACGACAACATCGTGTGGGTCATGCACGCGTCCGATCCGATACTCCTTCGGGTGGACACATCGATTGGGGGTCCGCCGAACATCGTGCGATACACCTTGCCCCTGCCTCTCGAGGTCCCGGACGAAAAGTGGACGCGACGAGTACACGCCGACGGCGATGACGGCTGCTGGATCACGTCCCCGCACGACATCCACCGCTGCACCCTCACCGACGATGGCGGACTGAACCTCGATCGCTACACCACCGAAGGCGGCAGGGTCACTGCCGTCCACCTGCACAAGCTCTACGTCGTAGGTCAGTCGAGGGGCTGGTTGTCCAGCGATCGACGACACGGAGTCATACGCACCCGACCCGACCTTCATCGTCTCCAAGTTCTCGACGAGACGAACCGCCGCCTGGCGCCCGTCACCCATCCTGAATTGGAGCGCACGGTCAGTACAGCTGCGACCAGAGCCGACGTGGCGCTCGATACCGGCGGAACCAAATGGAGCGTTGCCGGCCCGGAGGAACTACGACGGATCAACCGACAGACGGGTCACGCCTCGACAGTCGACCTGTCCGGCCCGAGCAGAATCGGCGTCGTCCACGACGCGACGCCGAATCCCTACACCGACCCGATCAACGCCGACATCGTCGCTGCCATCACCGTCGACCCCACGCGCCCGCGGACCGTGCACCCACCAACCGAGACCGCGGACTAGGGCGGACAGAGCCACTCACCGATGCGGGATACGGCACACTTTTCACCGGCGCACCGGAATTGGGCGCGCCTACCGCATCCCAGCTTCAAAGGCCTGCGCGGGCGAGGTGGCGCTCATCGCTGGATCGCACTGCGAGAGGAACGATGCGGGTCAGCGCCCACGTGCGCACGCATTCCGTGCGGGCCGAACAGGATCAGCAGTTCGACCACGCCGCCGTCCGCACTGCCGAGCCAGTGCGGTAGGGACGTATCGAACTCGGCGGCCTCACCGGGCGGCAACGTCATGTCACGATCGCCGAGCACGAGCCGCAGGCGACCGTTGAGCACATACAGCCATTCGAAACCGTCGTGAGTCTTCGATGTCGGTTCGAGCGGTTCCGGCTGAGCCGGGATGATCATCTTGAACGCCTGCACCCCACCCGGCCGCCGGGACAACGGCACGAAGATCATCCCGGCCCGTCGGATCGGCTTCAGGTGGATCCGGGGGTCGCCGGTGCGCGGGGCCCCGACGAGATCGTCCAGCGGAACGTCGTAGGTACGGGCGAGAGGCAGCAGCAATTCCAGCGTCGCCCTTCGCTGCCCACTCTCGAGCCGCGACAGCGTGCTCTCCGACACCCCGGTGCTCACCGCGAGGTCAGCAAGGGTGAGGCCGCGTTCGCGGCGCAGCGCACGCAGCCGCGGACCCACCACGTCCAGAACATCGTCCGTTTCGCGATCCACGAGACCACCTTGCCAGAACCGCAAGATTGCGTGCCGGTTCGATGCGTTCCCGGCGAGACTGGGAGTGTCCCGACCAGAGGAGCAATTTGATGAGAACCACGGATGCGGGCCAGCCCCGCCGGATCGCGACCGGACGGGATGGCGAAACCGCCGAGGTGACCGATCTCGCCCTCCTCATCCGCCGTACCGCCTGACCAGACCCAGGAAGGAGGCCACCGTGCCCACCAACTCGCCGCGTAAGCGCCGCAGCGACACCCCACCGCCGCGATCCGGATACAGCGAGACCGAGACCCTCCGTGCTTTCCTCGACTACCTCCGATCGGCGATTGCCGCGAAGGTTGACGGCGCACCCGAACCGCAGGTGCGACAAGCAGCAGTGCCCTCGGGCACGAACCTGCTCGGACTGCTCAATCACCTGACGTTCGTAGAGCGCGCGATGTTCCTCGGCGACAACGTGACCGACTGGCAGGCGACGTTCCGGGCCGTGCCAACGGACAGCGTGGTCGATGTCGTTGCCCGCTACCGCGAGACCGTCGCAGCCGCGAACAAGATTCTCGACGAGTGCCCCGACCTCGGCTCACCCGTTCCGCGGGTGCGACCGGGACGCCCAACCCCCAGCGTCCGTTGGGCACTGACCCACATGATCGAAGAGACCGGCCGCCACGCCGGCCACGCCGACATCCTCCGCGAACTGATCGACAGCACCACCGGGCGCTGACTTCAACGAACCCTCCAGGACCGACGCCGAGTTGTACCCGGCCGCCACGCCCGCTACCAACGTCGCGGCCGGGCACGTCCAGGGCGTCACGGCATCTCCCCGTCGTCGGATCAGAGCCTCGGATCAGAGTTGTCGATGCTGCTGGTTCTCGGCACTCCAGGCCGCGATCTGCGTCCTCGAGGTGAACCCGAGCTTGGTCAGGATGTGCTCGACGTGGCCCTGGGCGGTGCGGGGTGAGATCACCAACATGGAGGCGATCTCCCTGTTGGTCAGGCCTTTCGCGACGAGTTCGGCCACCTCGGTCTCGCGGCGAGTCAACACCGGTGTGACCGGTGTCGTCCGGGGCTGGTCGGCGGTGTGGTCGCCGAGTGCGTAGGCGACGGCCTCGCCGAGGCTCATGTCGGCACCGGTGCGCAAGGCCACGCCGTAGGCGCGGTCCCCGAGTGCCTCGCGGGTGGATTGCGCGCACTTGTCGTGGTAGCCGAGCAGGTAGGGGAGGGTTACCGAGGCGCTTCCCGCCGTCCGCGCGAGGGTCTCGGCGGCGCCCATCAGGACCGCGGCACCTTTCGGATTGCCGCCTCGGATCGCGATCCAGGCCAACGACTCCAGGCACCAGCCGGTCATGACCTGGACATGGATCTGCCAGATCAGCCGCAACGCCTGTTCCGTCAGGGCTGCTGCCCGATCGAGTTCTCCTGCCCGGAGCGCTATCACGCCGAGAGCCCACAACGAGTACGCCCGGAAATAGGACTCACCCAGCGGCGTCGTGATCTCGAGTACCCGCTCGTGACAGGCGACGGCCGTCCCCTCGTCCCCCAGCAGCCCGCTGACGAGTGCAAGGGAGGGAAGGGAACCCAGCAGTATGGCGGTCCGGCGCCAGGATCGACCCAGATCTGGGTCGCTCGTGAGTGCGGCCCGGAACGGCTCGACCGCCGCGGCGAGGTCTCCACGGAACACGGCCAGATACCCGTTCGCGTAGTTCGCGATCTCGATCGACTCGGCATCTCCCAATTGCTCTGCGAGCGAGCAACATTCCGTCACCCTCGCCGCGGCCTCGTCGAGTTGGCCCTGCATACCAGCTAACAGGCTGTCGAAGTACGACATCACCACGCGCTCCTCGGCCTGCATGGTGTCGGAGCTCGTCAGACAGCGGCCCATCCAATGCCGGGCCTCCGTCAGCAGACCCCGGCACGACCAGAACAGGAACATGGCGTTGACGATGCGCGCGCTGATATCCGGATCGGAAGCGACGACCGCGTCCGTCAGACTGAACGCCAGGCAATCGCGCAGGTTCGGCTGTTCCCGATCGAGTCGGGCGATCCACTGCGTCTGGTGGGGGCCGATCCAGTCGGACGCGGCCCGCAGTACCAGTCGTTCGTACCAGTCGAGGTGCCGCCGCAGGAACCAGGCGTAGTCGCCGGATTCGCGCAACCTCTCCCTGCCGTACACGCGGATCGTCTCGGCCATGCCGAGGCGCACAACCTCCCCGACCTGCTCCCGGACCAGGATCGACTTGTCCACGAGCGAGGCGACCGCATCCAGGAAGTCGTCTGCAACCAGCTCGTCTGGGCAGATGCCCTCGGCGGCATCCAGTTCGAAGCTGCCGGCGAACACCGACAGCCAGGTCCAGAGCTTCTGCTCCCGTTCCTCGCACAGGTCGTAGCTCCAGTCCACACACGCCCGCAACGTCTGTTTGCGGGTCGGTGCGACCCGAGAACCGGCAGTCAGCAACTGGTACCGGTCCGTCAGGCGTTGCAGGATCTGCTCGGCTGACATCGCCCGGATCCGCACCGCCGCCAGCTCGATTGCCAATGGCAGCCCGTCCAGCCTGCTGCAGATTCCCGCCACTGCCGCGCAGTTGGCCTCGGTGAGCGCGAAGTCCGGACGGCCCGCGGTGGCCCGCGTGACGAACAGTGTGACCGCCTCGTACTGGGGCAGCGCCTCGAGTGACGGGATCCGCTGCGCGTCCGGAACCGTCAACGGTGGCACCCGCATCACCTGTTCCCCGACCACCCCGAGGACCTCGCGGCTCGTCCCCAGGATTCGCAGCTCCGGACACGTTCGCAGCAGCGCCTCCGCCAACTCCGCGACGGCATCGAGCACATGCTCGCAGTCGTCCAGCACCAACAACGTCCGGGTGGTGGAGAGGTGATCGATCAGGTGCCGGGACGACGACCGGCCCGGCTGATCCGCGAGTCCGAGCGTGGCCGCCACGGTCTCGGCCAACAACATCGAATCGTGCAGCTCGCCGAGCGCGACAAACCACACCCCGTCGGGAAATGCTCGCCGCGAGTCCTCGGCGGTCCGCACCGCCAGCCTGGTCTTGCCGACCCCACCGATGCCGGTCAGGGTCACCAGCCGCGAGGCCGACAGCAACCGCCGCGCCTCGGCCAGCTCACGGCGCCGGCCGATGAAACTGGTCGATTCCGCCGGCAGGTTTCCGCGCTCGGCTTTCACGGAGGTCGTCATCGAACGTCATCTCATCTCGCGAAACTCATGCATATGAAAACTACCCTCGGCAGTTCCCGACCGGCCGTTCGTGGTCACGTTGTA
Organism: Rhodococcus sp. TAF43; assembly: GCF_052113525.1. Lineage (NCBI taxonomy): Bacteria > Bacillati > Actinomycetota > Actinomycetes > Mycobacteriales > Nocardiaceae > Rhodococcus > Rhodococcus sp. TAF43. The sequence continues at coordinate 33,055 of NZ_JBFRDL010000021.1, read as the reverse complement.
GCCGAGGTGAAACGCGGGCCCCGACAAGTCTCTGGAACCACCGGTTGAGCGCTGATGGGCACCCTTGATGGCAGAGTCGCGCTGATCACCGGCGCGGGCCAGGGCGTAGGGCAGCGCGTCGCTGTCGCTTGGCGAAGGAGGGGCGAACATCGCGGTAGTGGGGCGCACGGAGAGCAAGCTGGTGGACACTTGTGCGGAGTTGACCAATTCGGGTGTGCGCGCCGAGCCGATCGCCTGCGATGTGAGCGATCATGACGCACTCGATCCGCTTGTGTCCAGGACTGTCGAATTGTTCGGCGGCGTAGACATTCTCGTGAGCAACGCGGTGTTCAGCGAGTTGGGCGATCTGTTGGATGTCGACCTCGACCAAGTCGAGCGCTCTTTCATGGCCGGCCCGTTCGCATCCCTGCCACTGTTGCGGGCCTGCCACCCCATATGAAGAGGTGGGGGCGTTATTCCGGCATCTGCGGCTTCTCGAACAGACGGGCGCCGCAGCGGGCCGTCGGCGGTTGGCTGTCAGTCGTCAAATGGAAAGCGGTAGACCCTGGACTTGCGGGCCTGGAAGCCGAGACGCTCGTACAGTCGATTAGCTGCTGCACGATCTGGTCGGGAGGTGAGATCCACTGTCCGGGCACCCGCCTCCCGGGCGATCCGCAGGGCCTCCTGAGTGAGAAGTCCAGCGACTCCCTGGCCTCGCGCCGCACCGTCGACGACAACGTCTTCGATACGGGCCCTCGCACCGGACGGCAGGGGCAACAGCACCAGGGTCAGGGTGCCGACGACCGCATCAGATGTTCGGGCGACGAGCACGGTGTTGGCATCACAGGTCACCATCCGGTCGATCGCTTCGTAGTCGAGGGGCTTGGCGGTCGACGACAACTGCGGCAGCAACCTGCTGAAGGCATCTACGATCCCTTGACTCGCCTCCCGGATGATCTCCACTCGGACGTCCATGTCCGGGAGCCTATCCGGCGTCTGCCGCCCGTCTCGCAGAACCAGATTTCGCAGGGTTCGCGAGGGTTCCATATCCAGGACGGTCCACGCCTTGTGGGCCGAGCTCACCACTACTTCCGATGATCAACAGATTCAGCCGGCCATGCCTACGAAACGAGGTCACGGACTCTTTCGAGTCCTACGGTCTCTTCAGGATGCCGACGGGGAAGATACGCCCGCCGTCACTCGGCCACTGTGCCGTCCGGCAAGGTCGCATCGGTCAGATCGGCACCGTTCAGGACGGCGTCAACGAGGTTCGCGCCGGTCAGGTTGGCCTTGCCCAGATAGGTGCCGATCAGGGTGGCGCCCGTCAGATCGGCCTCCCCGAGGTATGCGCCGGTCATGTACGCGCCCGAGAGGTTCGCGCCGGTGATATCTGCATGTGCGAGGTAGGTTCTCGTCAGATAGGCCATCGTCAGGTCGGCGTCCCGCAGGTTCGCCCGGGTGAGATACGCGCCGGTGAAATTGGCGTCATGCGCGATTGCGCCGGTGAGATCGGCCCTCGTCAGGTTGGCGCCGACAAACTCGGCGGAAGTCAGATTCGCGCCTGCGAGTTCGGCATCCGTGAGGTCGGCTCCGGACATGTCTGCGCCGGTGAGATCGATGCCCGTCAGATTTGCGCCCGCCAGGCCCACACCCGCCAGGTCGGCGTCGACGAGGCTGACCGTCTCTGAATCGCTGGAACTCCGTAGGGAATTCCAGGTCGCAACATCCGAGCRGAGTAGGTCGAGCGGATTTGCCTGCGATGTGGATGTCATTGAGCCCCCGTATCGGACGAACGTAGTAGCCGGTCGGCGTTGGCCCGGATCATGCGTCGGGCCGACCGTGCTCGGCATCTCGACCGGACGGTTCGACCACCACCGTCTAGTTGACGGCGTCAACTTAACTCGACTTGTTGACAGCGTCAACCTCCTCCTATTCTCTGGGCGTGCAGGAAAGAACCCGAGACACGCGCCGTGCCCTGATCGCCGCGGCCAGTGAACTCTTGGCGCGGGGTGGACCGGCTCACGTCACCTTGCGGGCGGTTGGTGCCGCGGCCGACGTGTCGCGGACGGCTCCGTACCGGCACTTCCAGGACAAGGACGACCTCCTCAGTTCGGTGGCCGCCGAGAACCTGGCCTTCCTGAAGGCAGAGATGCAGCGTGTCGTCGCGGACACCACTCCGGCCACCGCCCCGCTGTTCCGTGCTTGCCTCGCCTACGTACGAGTCGCCTGGGAACATCCGAACCACTACCGACTCGAGTTCGGCGGCGACTATGCGATCAAGCCGAGCCGGGTGCTCGAAGATGCCGCCAACGACTTCAATCGGTACTTCCAGGAACTGGTCGTCGAGGCGCAGCAGAGCGGCACCCTCATCGCCGGCGAGGCTCGGGACGTCGGTCCGATGCTCTGGGTTCTGCTGCACGGACTGGCCATGTCCAATCACCTGGTCGCTGACCGAGCCTGCGAGCCCGAGGCGAGTTATCGGGTCGAAGACATGGAGCGCATTCTTGCTCTGGCGCTGACGAACCTGGCCCCGCGTTGAGCATCCGACCTACTCACGGCCCGAACAGGTTTCGGACGAAGGACAGGCTCTCGGGAAGTGCAGCCCGCATCGTCTCGATATGCCCCGTCGGGTACGTGCGGAACGTGACCGGTTGGCGGTTGGCGGCGAGTTCGGCCGCGAGCTTCAACGCCAGCGGAGCCGGCACCATCTCGTCCGTCAACCCCTGCCCGAGGAAGACGGGCCGGTCGTAGCCGGTCGTCGGGATCTCGAGCATGCCGCGAGCAGCGGCCAGCACTGCGGGATCGTCGAGCGGCCGGTTCACCAGATCGCCGATCGTGACGTCGTCCAGGTCCGTTGCCATTTCCTCGTAGCAGTCGGTTTCGGCTCGGGCGAGGGCGTCGATGCCGCGCGGTGTCAGGTATCGATCGATGTCGAGATCGGGTCGTGCCGCCCGGAGTCCGGCCAGGATGTACGAGACGAACACGGTGCTGCCGGTCAGTGGCAATCGGGGGAAGCCCGGCCCAACGAGCGGCGCTAGGTTCTCCAGATTCGACGGCGCCCCGGTCGCGACCGCCCCGCGGTAGTCCAGTTCGGGTGCGTAGCGTGTCGCGATCGCCGCCGTGGCCATCGCGGACTGGCCGCCCTGAGACTGGCCCAGTGCCACCCACCGCGACGACAGGGACGGTTCGACCGCACGCGCAGCGCGCACCATGTCGACCACGCTGTGCGCCTCCGACGGACCGTCCAGGTACGGGTGGATTCCCGGCGTGCCCAGCCCCACGTAGTCGGTCGCGACGATCGCGTAACCCTGCGAGAGCCAGTGCGTGAGGTACGGACTGCCGACCGTCCCGGTCACGGTAGGAGCGCACTTGTCGGCGATGCCCACGGTGCCGTGCGCCCATGAGACCACCGGCCAGCCACCTGCGGGTGGATCACCGGGTGGGAGGAAGACCGCGCCGGTACTCAACGCGGGCCGGTTCAGTGGGCCGGTGGACCAGTAGGTGAGCTTCGATCCGTCGACGGCGCCGGGGATCCAGAACGACGGCGGCAGGGGAGTCACAGCGGTCACCGTGCCCGGCGCAGCTGCCGGGGTCGGTTGCTGTGCATGGGCGGGCGCCGTGGCAACGACCGCAGCGACGAGCGCGGTGACCATCAATGCTTGGCCGAGCCGTAGTCGGATCATCGCACCGCTCCCGGGGTTCGTCCGCGTGTACGCCGACTCCCATTCTGCGCGAACCGGAGGTGCCGGCATACCGGTTCGACCATCTTCGGGTGCCGCTCCCGCGGTCGAGGAGCCGGTCTATTATCCGATACGCAGACGGGCGCAGCGTAGTTCGCGCGGCATTGTCATGGTGGTGGGGGTGGATTCATGGGGCCGGGAGAGTATCCGGGCGAGTACTCGGGGGAGTTGGTCGCAGCGCCGACGTGGCTGGTGGTCGTCGCGATGATCCCGATCCTGCTGACGATACTGGCACTCATCGTGTTCGCGTGGAAGGAATGGGGCGAACGTCGACGCGCGAGGTCGTCTCCCGTGCACGCGGCGGCGTGGGCGATGGAGCACGACGAGCTAGACCGCGCGATTCGGGCGCTCGCTGCCCGCGAACGTGAACTGCTGCTCGCGGGCGAGCTCGAGGCGGCGAACCGGACCGCCGCCGACAAGGACATCTGTGTCCTGGTCAACGAGCGCCGTCACGGTGTGGCGTGAGGCTGATTCGGTCCGGTCCGAGCAATCGCCGTCAGTGCGCGTAGATCCCTGGGCGTCGAGCCGACCAGGGCATCGCCCGTTCCAGATCCGCGGCGAGAGCTAGCAGGGTGGCCTCGTCGCCGTACCTGCCGACGAACTGAAGTCCGATCGGCCAGCCCGTGCCGGATTCGGCGAGCGGCAGCGAGATCGCGGGATTGCCGGTCGCGTTGAACAGTGCGGTGAACGCGCCGTACTCGAAGATCCTGTCGTACCAACCACGGGCGTCGAGCGAGGCGTCGTCTGCGTCGAGCTGCCCGAGTGGGACGTTCGGCTGTGCGGTGGTCGGCGTCAGGAACACGTCGTACCCGGTGAGGAACCGCGCGACCTCCCGGCGGGCGACGTTGAACTGGTGCTCGGCTGCGAAGATGTCGCGTGCGCTCAGGGAAGCGCCGTACTCTGCGCACGCCAGCGTCGTCGCCTCGAGGTGCTCGCGGCCAGGAACCGTGCCCGCCATCTCGGAGGCCGTGGTCACGATGTCGCCGAGGAAGCTGCACCACGCGTCGAGGTTCGCCTTGTCGAACGCCGCGGCGTCGATGCGCGGCGCCGCCTCCTCGACGTGGTGGCCCAGGTCCGCGAGTCGGGCGGCGAGGTCGGTCACGGCCCGTGCACATTCCGGATCGACCGTGCGGCTCGCGTCGTACGGGACGGTGGTGAACGCGATCCGCAGCGGCCGTACGCCCCGGGTGATCAGTTCGCTGAACGACGCATCCTCCGAGGGGAACAGGTACTTGTCGCCGGGTTCGGATCCGTGCACCGCGTCGAACAGCGCGGCGCAGTCCCGCACCGTGCGCGTGACGGCGAACTCGATGCCCAGTCCGAGCAGGGGGTCGCCGTGGTCGGGGCCGACAGTGGTGCGGCCCCTGCTCGGCTTGAGGCCGACGAGACCGCACGCCGCGGCGGGGATGCGGATCGAGCCGCCGCCGTCGTTGGCGTGGGCGAACGGCAGCGCGCCCGCCGCCACCAGTGCCGCCGATCCGCCACTCGATCCGCCAGGGCTGCGCGTCGGATCCCACGGATTGCGGGTGGGCCCGCCGTAGGCGAGCGCCTCGGTGGTCGCGTTGAAGCCGAATTCGGGGGAGGTGGTCACCGCCATCGTGGCCAGGCCCGCGCGGCGGAACCGTGTCATCAGGTCGTTGTCGTGGGGATGCTCGATCCCGGGCCCGAACAGTCTGCTGCCGTTGCGCTGCGGCACCCCGGCGGCGTGCGTGATCAGGTCCTTGATCGCGAACGGCACACCCCGGAACGGTCCCGACGCGTCGTGGTCGAGTGGCTGGGCGAACCGCTCGCCGACGACCGCACCCAGTTGCGGCTCGACCTGGTCCAGTGCGGCCGCGGCCGCGACGTGCACCTCCGCGGCGCTCACCTCTCCCGCGGCGATCAGTGACGCGAGTTCGGTCGCATCCCGCGCGGCGTAGTCGGCGATATCCATGGCATCCTCCGTGGCTCGTTGATCGATGGAGGAGCGAACGTACGTCCGCCGTGCGGTCCGGGGATCCGTCGATCGACGGACGCGGCGGGGTCTTCTGTGACGTAGGGCATACTGCCGCCATGGACACGACGGTTGACCGGTTGGGGGCGGCCCTGTGCCTTCGGGCGGCCGTGACCTCGGGGTCGCTCGACGCGGGTTCCCCTGGTGTCTCCACCGGTCGGGTCCTGTTCGAACTCGCCGCCGCCGTTCCGTACAGGCACGCGGTGCTGTCGTTCTGGGACCCTGTTGCAGGCGCACACGTGACCAGCGCGAGCCTCGGCTACCACGCCGATTCGGTCGACGTCGTGAACAACTGCATGCCACGGCACCCACTTTTCCGGCAGTTGCGGGACACGCGACTTCCCATGCGACTCTTCGACGTCCCCGAGGCGATGCGTTCGGGACCGGTGTTCGATCGGGTCATTCGCTCGCACAACTACAGCGACGGGCTGAGCCAGTGCCTCCACACGCGGGACGGTCGCTACATCGGGATGCTCAACATGAGTACCACCGACGGACAGCGATTCGACCAGCAGTCCGTCGTCACGGTCACCTTGCTGAGCGACGTGCTGGCGGAGGCGCTCGACCCGTTGGCACAGCCCGGCCCGTCCCCGCGGGTAGGTCCCGGAGACGCCGCGCTGGTCGTCGATGCCGACGGCTCGGCACGGGCGCTGACCGGTGACGCCCCGGTCGTCCTGTTCGGCCCCGGCACGACCGGCGGTCGACTGGCCGGCGCCGTCGCGGCGTCGGGACGGGCCGCAGACTTCGTCTTCGTCGGTGCGGGCTCGGTGCTGTGTGTGCGAATGGAGCCGGTCCGGCGCGGCGGCACCCTGGTCGCGTGCCGCCCGGGTAACCCGCCGATGGAACTGACCGGGCGGGAGGCGGAGGTGCTTGCGCTGCTGCCGACGGGCGCCTCCAACGGTGCGATTGCCGCGCGGCTGCGGATCGGCCCCGCGACGGTGGCCACGCATCTCGAGCGGATCCTGCGCAAGATCGCGGCGCCCAACCGCACGGCGGCCGCGGCAACGGCCGCGCGGTGGGGGCTGACGCCGATCTGATCGCCCGTCCGGTCGTGGTGGGTGCCTTCGTCAGGGGGTGACGATCGCGAAGTTCGGGTCGGGCTCGTCGACATACCCGGCGAGTTCCGCCAGGGCGGCGACGTCACCCTCGACGGCGATCCGGCCGTCGGCGATCGCCTCGCCCATGTTCACCCCACCGAGCAACGCGCCGAGCAGCATCGGCCGGGTGAGGGTGAACGTCGCGTCCGGGGCCGGCCAGTCCCTGACGGTGGCGTCGAGGTCGAAGTGCACCAGCAAGCCGTTGCGCAGCTGTGTGCGGTGCACGACGTCCTCGTCGGTGATGCGCCAGTCGATCACGATGTGCGCCGCCCACGCCCTGGGTCCGTCGATCCGCAGCGAGATCGCGTCGAACACCTGCTCCACCGACAGTGCGGCCGCGATGTCGGGCGCGGCGCTCGCCGTCGGGGTTCCGACGGGCCCGTTGCGTAGCTCGTACGCGCCGGTGAGATAGAAGTTGCGCCATGTCCCGTTCTCGGCGCCGTACGCGAGCTGTTCGAAGGTGTCGGCCTGCAGGGCCTTCGCCTCCGCGTTGTCGGGTTCGGCGAAGACGACGTAGTTCACCACCTGCGCGACCCAGCGAAAGTCGCCGTCCGCGTATGACTCCCGTGCTTTCCGTAGCACCTCGGCCGACCCGCCCATGAACTCGACGTGCCGCCGCGCGAACTCCACCGGCGGGTGTTCCCACAGGTGGGCCGGGTTGCCGTCGAACCAGCCCATATAGCGCTGGTAGATCGCCTTGACGTTGTGGCTCACCGAACCGTAGTAGCCGTGCGTGTGCCAGGCGTTCACCAGCGCGGGCGGTAACTCGATCTCCTCGGCTATCTCGATACCCGTGTGGCCCTGGTTGATTCGTCGGAGAGTCTGGTCGTGCAGGTAGCCGTACAGGTCGCGCTGCAGCGAGAGGAAGTCGGTGAGCCGCGCCGTCCCCCAGGTGGGCCAGTGGTGGGAGGCGAACAGGACGTCGGAGCGTGCGGTGTACCGATTGATCGATTCGGTCAGGTACTTCGCCCACACGTGCGGGTCCCGTACCAGGGCGCCGCGCAGCGTCAGCAGATTGTGGAGTGTGTGGGTTGCGTTCTCGGCCATGCACAGTGCGCGCAGATCGGGGAAGTAGAAGTTCATCTCGGCCGGCGCTTCGGTGCCCGGCGTCATCTGGAACTCGATTCGAACCCCGTCGACGTTTTCCATCTGTCCGGTCGCCGTGATGTCGAGCGTGGGAGTGATCAGGGTCGGGGTTCCCGTCGACGTGGTCTGCCCCAGCCCGGCCCCGACGGCGCCGTGGGGTCCACGCGGCAGTGCGGCGCCGTACATGTACGCGGCCCGGCGTGCCATGGCGGTGCCGGCGAAGACGTTCTCCTCGACGGCGTGCTCGACGAAGCCGACAGGCGCGATGATCGCGCAGCGCCCCGCCGCGACGTCCTCCTCGGTGGTGACGCCCTTGACCCCACCGAAGTGGTCGATGTGGGAGTGCGTGTAGATCACCGCGGTCACCGGCCGGTGACCGCGGTGCTCACGGTAGAGCGCGAGTCCGGCCGCGGCCGTCTCCGCCGAGATCAACGGGTCGATGACGACGACGCCGGTCTCGCCCTCGATCAGTGTCATGTTCGACAGGTCGAGGCCGCGAATCTGGTAGATCCGCTCGGCGACCTCGAACAGGCCCTGCCGCGCGACCAGCCCCGACTGCCGCCACAGGCTCGGATGGACGGTCGGAGGGCAGGACTCGGCGAGGAAAGCGTAGGAATCGTTGTCCCACACCACGGCTCCGTCGGGTGCCGTGACCACACCGGGACTCAGCGCAGCGACGAAGCCGCGGTCCGCGTCCGCGACGTCCGCATCGTCGGAGAACGGGAGCGCCGCCGACGCCCGGGCATTGGCTGCGGCGATTGCAGGGGCGGCACCCTCGTTCTCCGTCATGTGGACATCCTCTCGTCAGGCCATCGACACGAATGCAGTTGTTTCGTCGGATCTTTCAGGCGAGGAGCTGTGCCTTCGCCGCGGCGAACTCGTCGTCCGACAGCACACCGGACTGGTGCAGCTGACCGAGTTGCTGCAGCTTGGAGACCAGGTCGTCACCCGACGGCGCGGCGGGCGGTGGCGGGGGCGCGGGCTGGACGGCGGCCACCTGCTGTGCCGCGGCCTGCTGTTCGGCGTATGCCTGCTGCTCCGCGGCCCGCTGCTGTCCGCGGCGGTTCACTGCGTTGGACGTGGCCTGCGCCGTGCCCGCGATGACCGCGGTGCGCGCGACGGTGCCGAGCAATCCGGGACGACCCCTGCGGCCGGCTCGAAATACCATGTGGCTCTCCTGTTCCTAGAGTGCTGCTTCGACCGCGGAGATCACCGCGTCGCGGGGAATCTGGACGTGCAGTGCGACCTCGCCGCCGGCGCCGCGGACCGTCGACGCGAGTTGTCGCGCCCACGTCTCCTCGTAGACGATGATCGCCGCGGAGCTGCCGGGTTCGAGCGAATCGCGCACGACGTCGAGGTCCTCGTCGCTGATGAGCGACTTCGCCTCGATCGATAGGATTGCCAGGCCGACGTCGTCGAGGTCCTCGTCGACGTCCACCTGGGTGACGTTCCCGTCGGCGTCCTTGGCGAGGTAAACGAGATCGAGCAGCGTCACGTAGCCGCGGTCGACGACGTCCTGCAGCGCAGCGACCGTGGCGTCGTCGACGCGAGCGCCGGGGAATGCCAGCACGACCAGTTCGACCGGTCCGATGTTCGATGTGTCACCCATGACCGTGAGCCTGCCACCATTGCCGCACGGACGCCGGACGTTCGACGGATGTCGTGTCCGCATCGAGCGGATCGTCCGGGTCAGAGGTCGATGACGACGTCGTCGCGGGGCGTCGAGCAGCAGATCAGAACGTCGCCGGAACCGGGCGGGTCCACCGGATCGGGGTCGTAGTCGACGTCGCCGTTCATGATCGCGGTTTCGCAGGTGTGACACACGCCGGTGCGGCACGACCAGCGAACGGGGACGTCGCAGGCCTCGGCGAGTTCGAGGATGCTCGCGTATCCGGTGGAGTCGAACGGCACCGTGAGGCCACTGCGGGCGAAGGACACTGCGAGTCCCTGCGTCGGCGGTCCCGGCGGAGCGTGCGGTGGCGCAGACGGGGTTGCCGCGATGCCGGGGGTGATACCCGGGCCCGCGCCGAAGATCTCGGTGCGTATCCGCTCCGGACCGAGGCCCAGACCGACAAGGGCGCCGGTTACATCGTTCATGAATGCGGTGGGTCCGCACAGGTAGGCGGTGGCATCGCGTGGGGGATCGATTCGGGTGAGCAGTTCGGCGTCGATGTGCCCGGTGTCCGTGAAGTCGATTCCGGGGCGGTCGGTGGCTGCGGGCCTGCTGTAGCAGACGTGGAAGTGGCTGTGGGGCAGGCGGTTCAGCTGCTGCCGCACCTCATTCGCGAACGCGTGTTCGTCGCGGCTGCGGGTGCCGTGCACCCACCACACCTCGCGGCCGGATTCCTCGTCTGCGAGTGCACGCAGCATCGCCAGCACCGGGGTGATCCCGACCCCGGCGGACACGAGCAGTACGGGAGTCTGGCCATCGGCCAGGAAGAACGTTCCTCGTGGTGCAGCGGAGGCGAGGTCGTCGCCGACCTGCAGTGCGTCGTGCAGCTTGTTGCCGACCACACCGTGGGGCTCGACCTTGATGCTGATCCGATAGGTGGGAGCGCCGGGCTCACCGGACAGCGAATAGCTCCGCACCGGCGCTGATCCGCTGTCGTCGGACGCGATCTTCACCGTGAGGTACTGCCCGGGCAGTGCGGCGGGAAGGTCGGAGCCGTTCGGGTCGGCGAGCACGATGGAGAAAACGTTGCGGGTCTCCTGGCGGATGTCGGTGACGCGCAGACCGCGGAAACCCGGCCAGGCGGGCGGTGGTCCGGCCGCGGCGGGACTGAGCCCGACGTTGCCGCCGCCGGGACGGCGGCCTGTCGGAGAAGCGAACGGAACGAGGTCTGCCAGCCCGGGCTCAGAGCCTCGATCCGGAGCGCCTTCTCGAGCTGTTCCCGGGGATGATCCGCGGTGTACAGCAGACGATCCGCGTCGACCACGGTGAGGGATTCGGGGCCGTCCGCGATCTTGACGATGTCCTGCCCGGCCTGCACGGTCCCTTCCTCGATGACGCGAAGGTAGAAGCCGGGCCGGCGATGCGCGACGAGAAGTGCGGCCATCCGAGGCTCGTTCATCCGCAGCCCGACCCGATAGCAGGTGACTCGTGGCTGGGTGACCTCGAAGACAGCCTCACCGATGCGATAGCGGTCGCCGATGCAGACGTCGTGGTCGGCGAGGCCGTCGACGGTGAAATTCTCACCGAACTGACCGTGGACGAAGTCGTCGCGCCCGAACTCCTGCTGCCAGTGAGCGTACGAGTCGAGTTGATACACCATGACCGCGCGCATCTCACCACCGTGCCCGGCCAGGTCGCCCTGTCCGTCCCCGTCGATGTTGAGGCGTCGAACCCTGACCGGCCCGGGCACCGGTGACTTCCAGATTGCGGTGTGAACCGTTTTACCGCGCCAGGGCACGTCCTGCGGCATTCCCACATTGATCGAGACCAGACGCCCGGTAACGGCAGGCTGTCCCATGTCTCCGACGCTAGTAGTCGTCGACGCGGTTCAGCGGTGAAGCGCGCGATCCGAGATGAACGAGCAACCTTCGCCCTGCCGAAGACGTTTCACCAGTGAAGGGTTCGACGACGCCTCCTGTGGTACGCATGACCGCATGGGGGAATGGGTGGGGCGGGAGATGTCGATCGCGATCGGCTCGGGTGCGGTGTGCGGAGGTGTGGTCGTGGCGGCGGTCGGCGGGCGCGCTTCGCGTCGTGTTCTGCGGCCGCGATCTTCCTGCTGATGTCGATGTGCTCGATGTGGGTGCTGTCCACGTCTGCAGGGGAGGCGTCACTAATGATGCCCGGTGTCGCAGTCGGTTTCGCGGCCGCAACCTTCGTCTGCACGCTCGCTCTCGCGCCGCGCTCGGCATCGAAGTCCGACACTTCACATGCGCTGTGGATTCCGCGGTGATGCGGATCGTCGGGCCACGGCGTCATGCGGAGGGGATCACGTTGTTGATTCCGCACGGGCCGTTCTCGCTTGTCTGGAACGTCGCTACTGGCGTTCCGGACTGGTCGAGCACGGTGTATTCGTCGAAGGTGTAGATGAACACGTAATCACCCCCGGGGCCGCATCGGTGGCCCACGTCGGTCGAATCGGGCAGCGACAGAATGATCTCCTGTACCTCGTCGGCATCGGCGATGCCCGATGCCGGGTGTACGAGATCGGTTCTGTCCTGTGCACTCCTCGAGTAGTGGCAGCGCCGGAGGGACACACCCGAGGACGGCTCCTGCTTGTAAGCGAGAAGCCATTCCTTTCCGTACAGCTCGTCGCGCTGCTTCGGCACCACATCACATCCGTCTGATCCTGTGGTCGTGTCGACGGCCGCCGATTCCGTCTCGCTCGCAGAGGGTGCAGGGGTCGTGCCTCCCGACGTGCAACCGGCGAGCAGCAAGGGGGAAAGCCCTCCCGCGATGGTCAGACCGACATGCATCGCGGCCCGGCGCACCGCGGTGCGAGTCTGGAACCGTTCGACTGAACTCATGATCGGCGACAGTAACGGGCCGCAGGGCGCCGCCCTCGCCATTCGGCGGTGAAAGGAACTCGGGCGCAGACGGAATTGCGATTTTTTCCGAATGTAGGGGCGGGCGCAGGCGGTCAGGCGCGGGCCGCAGGCTCGCCGAGTCGAGCCCGGACGCCGTCGATGAACAGGCCGAGACCGAAGTCGAAGCGGACGGCCGGATCGCCGTCGAGGAGTTCGTCGTCGGAGCCGAGGTCGGCGCCCGTCTCGGTGTCGGGCGAGGCGGGGGACCGAGTGAGTGCGCCCATCGCCTCCAACTGTGCGCGGGACTGCTCGTCGACGGTGTGTCCGAGCACGAAGTACAGCAGCGTGTAGGCGGCGAGCTCGGCGTACGGACGGGGCAGGCCGGCGCGGATCCCGGCACCGACGAAGCTCTCGCGGGCCAGGTTCGACGTCATCCGCGATGCGTAGGTCGCGGCCACCAGTTCGGCGCCGTCGCGGTGGGCGAGCAGCGCGCTGTGCAGGCGGTGGGCCAACTCCGCGATGCCGTCGTCCCACTGCGTCGACGACACCGGCGCGTCGACGTCCTCGAGGATGCGGTCCGCCATCGCCCCGAGGAGGGTCTGCTTGTTGGGGAAGTGCCAGTAGAGCGCGCCGGGCTGGACGCCGAGCGAGGTCGCGAGCCGGCGCATCGTGAGGTCGGCGAGGCCGTACTCGTCGAGGATCGCCATTGCGCCGTCGAGGACGTCGCCGCGTCGTAGCTGCACTGACTTCTCCTACTTCGATCGGCCGTTCGAGCGGGTTTCCTTTGACACTAATCGACCGCAGCTCTAACGTGAACGCCGTTCAACTTGTACGGCGTTCAATTCGTGACGTCGATCATGTTGCTGTATCCGTCCGGCCCGCTCCTGCGGGCTGTTCGAACCCGAGGAGTTGCAGTGACCCAGGCCCCCGAGCGGACCGACATTCTCGCCACCGCCCGTGATCAGGTGCTCGAGCGCGGCGAAGCGCTGTCGCAGGACCAGGTGCTCGAGGTGCTTCGGCTGGGCGACGACCGGCTCGAGGAGCTGCTGGCCCTGGCGCACGACGTGCGGATGAAGTGGTGCGGCCCCGAGGTCGAGGTCGAGGGAATCATCAGCCTCAAGACCGGTGGGTGCCCCGAGGACTGCCACTTCTGTTCGCAGTCCGGTCTGTTCCAGTCCCCGGTGCGGTCCGCGTGGCTGGATATCCCCAGCCTGGTCGAGGCGGCGAAGCAGACCGCCAAGACCGGTGCCACCGAGTTCTGCATCGTGGCGGCGGTTCGCGGGCCCGACGAGAAGCTGCTGGCCCAGGTCGCCGCCGGGATCGAGGCGATCCGCAACGAGGTCGACATCCAGATCGCGTGCTCGCTCGGCATGCTCACCCAGGAGCAGGTCGATCAGCTCGCGGCCATGGGTGTGCACCGCTACAACCACAATCTCGAGACCGCCGAGTCCTACTTCCCCAACGTCGTCACCACCCACACGTGGGATGAGCGCTGGGACACGCTGCGGATGGTGCGCGAGGCGGGCATGGAGGTGTGCTGCGGCGGCATCCTCGGCATGGGGGAGAGCGTCGAGCAGCGCGCCGAGTTCGCGGCCAACCTCGCCGCCCTCGAACCCGACGAGGTGCCGCTGAACTTCTTCAACCCGCGTCCCGGCACACCCTTCGGGGATCTGGATGTGCTGCCGGCGAGCGAGGCCCTCAAGTCCGTCGCCGCCTTCCGTCTCGCGCTGCCGCGGACGATCCTCCGGTTCGCCGGTGGACGTGAGATCACTCTCGGTGACCTCGGGGCCAAGCAGGGCATGCTCGGCGGAATCAACGCCGTCATCGTCGGCAACTACCTGACGACCCTCGGCCGTCCCGCCGAGAGCGATCTGGATCTGCTGGTGGATCTCGAGATGCCGATCAAGGCACTCAATGCCACCCTCTGACGTTGTGAGCGAGGCCGGTGCGATGGGCGACGAGCGCTACAACCCGTTCACCGGGCACCGAATCGTCGTCGGTGTCGATGACGAGGTGCCCGCGGCGGCACAACTGGGGCTCGAGCCGCCGCGATTCTGTGAGCAGTGCGGTCGACGGATGATCGTCCAGGTCAGCCCGGACGGGTGGTGGGCGAAGTGCTCGCGCCACGGCGTCCTCGACTCCGCTCTTCTCGGACGCAGGTAACGTCGCACGATGTGACGACATCTCGACGCCCGCGTCCGCGCGCAGCCCTGCGGATCGTGTGGTGGCTCGCCATCCTCGGCGCCGCGGCAGGTGTCGTGTGGGCGTTCCTGGCGCCGCCCGTCCGGATGCTCGTCGTCGCCGAGGACCGGGGCGTGGTGCTCACCACGGAGAGCCTGCACCGCTTCGACGCGATCGCGATCTTCGCCGGAATCGGCTCGGTTCTCGGGGTGTTGTCGGCCGTCGCGGTGTGGGGGATGCGCCGCTCCCGGGGTCCGGCCGCGCTGGCCGCGTTGGTGGGAGGTTCCGGGCTGGGCGCGGGCGTCGCGGCGCTCGTGGGCATGGGTGTCGCGCAGCTGCGCTTCCCGGACGTCGATTCCCCGACCGTCGGTGACGTCGTCGCCGCGGCACCGGGGCTGGTGACGCCGATCGTGCTCATCCTGCAGCCCCTTGCGGCCGCACTGATCTACCTTCTCCTCGTGTCCCTGAGCCCGTACGACGATCTCGGGATCTCGGATCACGAACTTTCCGCGGACGAATCGAAGCCGGACGTCCCCGTCGAGCGCTAGCCGGTCGCGGAGATCGTCTCGGCGAGGAGCCCTGCGCGGTCGGATCGGGTCCGGGCGGGCGGCCTTCGGGATAGACTCCTCGGCATCCGCCGCTGGCACCGTCCTGGCGTGCTATCCGGCTCTTCGTGAGTAGTCACCGAACCTCGACCGATCCGTTCGCGTCAGGAGCGTACCGATCATGAGCGCGGAATCCGAGAACGAGAAGACCGACCCGACGGCCGGCAGCAGTGGCGAATCAGCCCCCTTCCGGTTCCGGCCGTACCACCACCCGGCCGCCGGCTGGGGCGCCGCCAAGAGCGTGGGCCGCGTGCTCGCCCGAGAAGGTGAGTTCCTCGACGGGCCGCGAGGCATCATGCGGATGAATCACGAGGGCCGCGGCTTCGACTGCCCGGGATGCGCCTGGCCGGACGATCTCAAGGGCCTGCACCTGGACATCTGCGAGAACGGGATCAAACACGTCACCTGGGAGATGACCCACAAACGAGTCGGCCGAGACTTCTTCGCGGCGCATACCGTCGGCGAGCTGTCGCGGTGGAGCGACGCCGCTCTCGAGGATCAGGGCCGTCTGACCGAGCCGATGCGGTACGACCCGGACACCGACCGCTACGTTCCGATCAGCTGGCCGGATGCCTTCGACCTCGTCGGCCGGGCCCTGCGTGAACTCGACGAGCCCGATCAGGCGGCCTTCTACACCTCGGGCAGGCTCGGCAACGAGGCAACGTTCCTGTATCAACTCCTGGCCCGCGAGCTCGGCACGAACAACCTGCCCGACTGCTCCAACATGTGTCACGAGGCGAGCGGCCGCGCCCTGCAAGCGTCCCTCGGCACGGGCAAGGGAACGGTGGACCTGAAGGATTGGGAGGTCACGGACGCGCTGTTCGTCATGGGCGTCAACGCGGCCTCCAATGCGCCGAGAATGCTGACCTCACTTGTCGAGGCCTACAAGCGGGGCGCTCAGATCGTGCACATCAATCCGCTGATCGAGGCCGCGGCCCGGCGCGCGATCATTCCGCACGAGTTCCTGGCCATGGCTTCATTCCGATCAACCCCCACCAGCACCTTGAACCTGCAGCCACGCATCGGCGGCGACATGGCGCTGCTCCGTGGGATGGCGAAGGTCGTCCTGGACGAGGCCCGCACCGACCCGAAAGCTCTCGACACCGAGTTCATCGAGCGCCACACCTCCGGGTTCGCGGAGTACCGGGCCCTGTGCGAGGCGACGTCGTGGGAGGAGATCGAGCACCAGTCCGGGGTCGCTCGCGCCGATATCCGCAAGGCGGCGCTGGTCTACTGCGAGGCCGACCGCAGCATCTTCAGTTGGTGCCTGGGCGTCACCCAGCACGATCACGGCGTCGACACCGCCCGCGAGATCGTCAACCTGCTGCTGCTGCGTGGAAACCTCGGCAGGGAAGGCGCCGGGCCCTCACCGGTTCGGGGTCACAGCAACGTCCAGGGCAACCGGACCTGCGGTATCGATCATCGTCCGACGGGGGAGTTCCTCGACCGGCTCGCCGCGGTCTGCGAGATCGACCCGCCCCGACGCCACGGACTGGACACCGTCGGCACCATCGAAGCCATGCACCGCGGCGACGTGTTGGTCTTCGTCGGCATGGGCGGGAACTTCGCGCTGGCCGCTCCCGACACCCCGTACACCTTCGCGGCGCTGCAGAAGTGCCGACTGACCGTGCACGTGAGCACGAAACTCAACCGCAGCCACCTGGTCCACGGCCGCGATGCGCTGATCCTGCCCTGCCTCGGTCGCACCGAGAAGGACCAGCAGCGCGCCGGTGTCCAGGCGACGTCGGTGGAGGACTCGATGAGCATGGTGCACCTGTCGATCGGGATGAAGCGGCCCGCGTCCCCGCACCTGTTGTCCGAGCCGGCTATCGTCGCGGGCATCGCCCGCGCCGCCCTGCCCGACAGCGCCACGCCGTGGGAGCGGTACGTCGAGGACTACGACCGGATCCGCGACACCATGTCCCACGTGCTCGACGGATTCGAGGACTTCAATCGACGAGTGCGCCTGCCCCTGGGCTTCCGCATCCGCCAACCCGCCCGCGAACTGGTCTTCGACACCCCCTCCGGGCGGGCCGAATTCTCCACCGCCACACTGCCGGATGTCGTCCCCGCCGAGGACCGGCTGGTCCTCTGCACGATGCGCTCGCACGACCAGTGGAACACCACCATCTATTCCGACAACGATCGCTACCGTGGTGTGAAGAACCTGCGCACGCTGATCTTCATGAACGCCGACGACATGCGCGAGCGCGGTATCGGCAAGTTCGACGATGTCGACATCACCAGCATCGCCCGCGACGGCAGCACGCGCTCCCTGCACGGCTACACCGCCATTCCGTACGACATCCCTCGTGGCAGCGCGGCCGGGTACATGCCCGAGATGAACGTGCTGTGCGCCATCGGTGACTACAGCACGCAGAGTGACCAGCCGCTCATGAAGAACGTCAGGATCACTGTTCGAGCGGCGTCGTGACCCGATCGGAACGCTTGTAGTCCGCGGCGTACATCTCGACGTACTCCTGGCCCGAGTGGCGGTGCAGGACGCGCATCAACTCGTCCGTGGCGGACCGCGCTGGGTGGGGTGACCCGTCGGTGGGGCCGAGCCCGCCGTGGTGGCGAGACAAATCGACCGGTGGGCAGATCGTGATCCGCACTCGGCCGGGCCGCCACGCGCGGGTGCCGGGCGGGTTGACCGTGTCGGTCCCACGGACGACGACCGGAACGACCGGCGCACCGGTGGCCAGCGCAACGCGCATCACGCCGGTCTTCCCGCGATACAGCCGTCCGTCGGGCGACCGGGTCCCTTCCGGGTAGATGCCCCACACGCCACCGGCCTCGAGGATGTCGCGCGCGGCCCGCAGCGCGCTCGCGGCGGCGTCGGCACCGCCACGGTCGATCGGGACCTGCCCGGATGCGGTGAAGAACCAACGGAGAAACCTGCCCTTGATCCCCGTGCCCGTGAAGTACTCGCGCTTCGCCACGAAAGTGATGCGGCGCCGGACCATCAGCACCAGGAAGAAGGAGTCCACGACCGCGAGATGGTTGCCCGCGAGGATCACCGGACCGCTCGTCGGGATGTGCTCCGCACCCTCGATCGTCGGTCGACCGAGGACCCGGAGAACGGGTCCGATCAGCACGTATTTGAACAGTCGATACCACACATCAGCCTCCTGTTTTCCCGCCCGCACTCGAGTAGACAGTGTCTACTCGCTTGATCGTAGCGCGATGGTAGACACTGTCTACATGGAGACGGTGCGTTCGCTGCGTGACGAGTTGGTGTCTGCCGGTGTCGAATTGCTCGAGGCGGCGGGGGCGTCCGGCGTCAGCCTGCGGGCGATCACCCGGCGGGCCGGGGTGTCACACGGAGCGCCGCGGCGCTACTTCCCGACGCACAACGCGCTGCTCGCCGCGATCGCTGTCGAGGGATTCTCGGACCTCGCGGTGCGGCTGCGCCCGTCGCTCGACGGATCCAGTGCCCCTGCGCGAGATCGACTCGTCGCGCTCGGGATCGCCTACGTCGAGTTCGCCCGCGACCGGCCGGCGATGTTCGAGCTCATGTTCCGGCACGACCTGCTCGAGGGTGCCGGGGAGAACCTGCGCGCGACGACCCTGCCACTCTTCGCCGCACTGCACGGGCTCGTCGAGGACGCGTCGAACGACACCGACGCGGGCGATCGCGCACTTGCCATCTGGGTGTCCCTGCACGGAACCGCTGTCCTCGTGGCGAACCGGAGTCTGCAACTGGTCGCCGGCGATGCCGTGCTCGAGGGTCTCGTCGGGCGGGTGATCGGTGCGCACCTGGTGCCGCCGACCTGAGGGCGCTGTTCCCGTTCTTGATCCCCGAGCACCGCATCCGGCCTTGTCCGGGGCGGCTGGGACGCTATCCGAGCCCGTCTCCGGTCACGATCGGGGGTAGTTGGACGACCTGTCCGGCATAGGCCAGTCCGGCGCCGAAGCCGAGCAGCAGCGCCGTGTCGCCGCGGCGGGCCTGGCCGGAACGCAGAAGCTGTTCCATGGCCATCGGGATCGACGCCGCGCTGGTGTTGCCGGTTTCGGCAATGTCCCGAGCGACCGCGACGGTATCAGGTAGTCCCAGTGTCCGGATCAGTGCGTCGGTAATGCGACTGTTGGCCTGGTGCGGCACGAAGGCGTCCAGGTCGTCGGCCGCGACACCGGACTTCTCCAGTGCGTCGCGGCACGCCTTCTCCAGGAAGGTGACCGCCCAACGGAACACGGCCTGACCGTTCATCCGGATGTACGGCCGCTCGGTGCGGCCCCCGTCGGCTTCGGCTGCCTCGACCTCGGCGAAGTACTGCTTGAAGTCCTTGTCCTGCTTGATCGCCGCGGTCTGGCTTCCGTCCGAACCCCACGCGACCGGACCGATTCCCTCGGCGTCGGACGGACCCACCACGACCGCGCCGGCACCGTCGGCGAAGATGAACGCGCACGTCCGGTCGGTCGGATCGAGCAGGTCGGACAGCCGCTCCACACCGATCACCAGGACATGGCGGGCCTGCCCTGCGCGGACGAGACCCGCGGCGTTGCCGAGCGCGTAGCAGAAGCCCGCGCACCCGGCGGAGATGTCGTAGGCGGCGGTGTCGTGCATACCGAGTTCCGTCGCCACCACCGCCCCCGCCGACGGCCCCAGCACCATCTGCGACGAGGTGGCCAGCACGACCGCGTCGATCTGCTCGGCCACCAGACCCGCGGCGGCGAGCGCGTCGCGGGCGGCCGCCACGCTCATCGAGACGATGGTCTCGTCGGGCTCGGCCCAGCCACGGGCCGTGATTCCGGAACGGGTCCGGATCCATTCGTCGGAGGAGTCGATGCGGTCGACGATCTCGGAGTTGGGGACCACACGTCGCGGCCGGTACACGCCGAGGCCCAGAAGGGCTGCGTGGGCGACGGGCTGTGCGGTGGCGATGGGGGCGGGCACGGCATCCTCTCCATGTGGACCGATCGGTTCACATGCTTCAGATCTAACATGAACCGATCGGTCCACACAACCGAAAGAGGCTCGAATGACCACAGCACGCCCGCGCGCTCGACTCCTCGCGAGCACCATTGCCATGGTGCAGGAGCTCGGGGTGCACGGTGCCGGACTGGCGGAGCTGCTCAAACGCAGCAATACGTCGCGGAACTCGCTGTATCAGCACTTCCCGGCCGGAAAGAGTGAGGTCGTGGAGACGGCCACTCGGATCGTGTCGAGGGTCGTCGGTTCGCATCTGAGTGCGATGGCTGAACGGCTGCCGACCGCGCCGTCGATCGACCGATGGTTGGACGACCTGCTCGCATTCTGGCGTGATCCTCTCGAATCCAGTGACTACCGTCTGGGCTCGTTCATGATGGCGGCGGCGTTGGACGAGCTCGATCCGGCGGTCCAGTCCGCCGCCGGACACGCGTTCACCGAGTGGACGGCATTGCTCTCCGGCGGCATGGTTCGGAGCGGGCTCGACAACTCGACCGCGCGTTCGATGTCGGGACTGCTCTTGTCGGTCATCGAGGGTGCGATCGTCCAGAGTCGCGCGCTCAAGTCGAGTGAACCCTTCGCTGCGGCACAGGACCAGCTCGGTCTGCTGCTGGGGCATCACCTCGCACCCCGCTAGGGGGCACGCTCTAGGGGTGCTTGCCCGCCGCGAACGCACTTGCGTGGGCGGCGATGTGGTCGCGGAGTCGCGTCACGGCCGGAGTGGGCCGGTAGTGGCCGGTCACGAGCCCGATGCTCCGATCGGGCACGCCCCTCAGGGGAATTGCCACCAGGTCCGGGTGCGGGGATTCGGCGGCCGGCAGTGCGGCGACGCCGAGCCCGTGCGCAACGAGAGCCCGGATCGTCTCGAACTCGGTGATCTCGAACGACACACGCGGCGCGAATCCGATTCGCGCGCAGGATGAGTCGAGAATCCTGCGAAGGTGGTACGACGGCGGACTCGCGATGAACGGCTCGTCCGCGAGTTCGGCGAGATCGACGCGCCTGCGGGCGGCGAGCGGGTGTCCGCGAGCGACGTGCAGGAGGAGGCGCTGGTGTCCCAGCACGGCGGCGGGCAGGTCGTCGGGGCAGGGGATCATCACCGCCAGGTCCAGTCGGCCGTCGCGGACCATCGCGGCAAGGGCGTTCCCGTGGTCCTGCGTCAGGTGCAGCCGGATCCGGGGCGCGGTGGTGTGGAAGTCGGCGAGCAGGGAGGGAATGCTCACCGGGCCGAGTGTCAGCGGGAAACCGAATCGCACGAGCCCACTCTCGGGATCCGCGTTGCTGCGCACCGCCGCGACCGCATCGTCGAGTGCCCGGACGAGGCCGTGGGTCCGCTCGAACAGTTCCCGCCCCTGCGACGTGAGGGCGATTCGGCGGCCGGCCGGCTGGAACAGTTGCACGCCCAGCGTCTTCTCCAGGGTCTTCAGTCGTCGGCTGAGTGACGACTGCGGTACGCCGAGGAGTTCGGATGCGCGGGTTACGTGCCCTTCTTCCGCGGCCGCATCGAAGGCAGCGAGCAAAGGCGCGACGGCGTCGACCTCRCCGGGCAGTGATTCATCCATATTCGGATCATAAAGTCACCAGATCATCATTGGACGGATGAGTTGCGCGTGGGCAGCCTTGCTGACATACCGGCGAGGAGAGGGGCACGGCATGGTTCAGGCGAGTGGCGGGGGATCGGACACCGGGCACGGAGGCGAGGTTCTCGACGTGGTCCTCGTCGGCGGCGGCATCATGTCCGCGACCCTCGGTGCACTGTTGGCGAAGTTGCAGCCGGACTGGTCCGTCGCGCTGCTCGAGCGTCTCGGGGAACTGGCAGGCGAAAGCTCGAACGCATGGAACAACGCCGGGACCGGCCATTCCGGGCTGTGCGAGCTCAACTACATGCCCGATGCCGGTGATCCGGCGAAGGCCGAGGACATCGGCCGCCAGTTCCACCTCTCGCGGCAGTTCTGGGCGTCGCTCGTCGAGGACGGTGACGTGCACGACCCGGCATCGTTCATCAATCCCACGCCGCACATGGACGTCGTGTTCGGTGAACGCGACATCGCCTATCTGCGTGAGCGATTCGAGACGTTGCGGCACCTACCGTTGTTCGCGGCGATGCAGTACACCGAGGATCCCGAGACCGTCCGAGAGTGGGCGCCGCTGCTGATGGACGGACGGAACGATGCCGAGGCGGTCGCGGCGACCCGCTACGAGGGCGGTAGCGACGTCGACTTCGGGGCGCTCACCCACACGCTCGTCCGGGTGATGACGAGCGGTGGGGCGCGGGTGCACCTGCGGCACGAGGTGACCTCCCTCGCGCGCGGGTCGGACGGCATCTGGACCGTCACCGGGTCTGATCGTGCGTCCGGGCGCCGCTTCCGGATCAGGTCGCGTTTCGTTTTCGTCGGTGCCGGTGGGTATGCGCTGAAGTTGCTGCAGAAGGCCCGGATCCCCGAGGTGCGCGGTTATGCGGTGTTCCCGCTCGGCGCCCAGTTCCTTCGCACCGGCAACCCCGCCGTGGTCGGCCGGCACGACGCGAAGGTCTACGGGCAGGCCGCAATCGGGGCCCCGCCGATGTCGGTGCCGCATCTCGACAAGCGGGTCGTCGACGGCCAAGCCTCGCTGATGTTCGGTCCGTACGCCACCTTCAGCACGAGGCTCCTCGAGCGCGGCAGGCTCACCGACCTGTTCACGACCATCCGGTTCCGAAACGTCGCGGTGCTGGTGGCGGTCGGAATCCAGAACCTGCCGCTCGTGCGCTATCTCATCGCCGAGCTGTTCGCCTCGCGCCGACGCAAGTTCAGTCAGTTGAGACGCTTCTGTCCCGGGGCCGATCCGGCGGACTGGAGTGTGGCGCAGGCCGGCCAGCGCGCCCAGCTGGTCAAACCGGATCGGCGCAGGATCGGAGTGCTGACCTTCGGGACGGAGGTCGTCGTCGGTGCGGACGGAACCATCGCCGGTCTGCTCGGTGCCTCGCCGGGCGCTTCGGTCGCACCGCCGCTCATGGCAGACGTCCTCGACAAGTGCTTCCCGGAGAAGCGCGCGGAGTGGGAACCGTTGCTGCGCAGGCTCATGCCGGGTCTCGGTGCGGCCGGTGAGCGTGACCAGCAGGTGGTCGACCGCAACCTCGAACGCACGGGGCGCTCGCTGCGTCTGTTGCGGCGATCGGAATGACGATTGCCTGCCGATCTTCATGCCGACGCGTTATCCGGAGTCCCGAACGCCGTGCGCTCAACGGGATGACGCGTGCACCGGCGTCAGACGTCCAGTAGGCGTTGTGCTCTGCGTTCGTCGAGGCCGCCGCGCCACCCTGCGAGGGGGACCGGTATGTCGGAGCGCGGGCCGCTCTGGACGGAGTGGTAGGCGGCGTGCCGCTCGGTGTTGCCGATGAACCGGTCCCACATCGGGGCAAGGACGGGGCTGGGCAGAACGCCGATCTCGGAGAGCCCGATGAGGATGCCGTACCGCTGGTACTTGTCTGTGCCGGGAACGATCTTCGCCCGCGCAACGGCCTTCTCCAGTTCGCTGGGCCGTGTTCCCGGGGGCTGCGCGCGGACGACGTCCAACAGTGCGCGGACCCGTTCCCTGTCCTCTTCGTTCGGCAGCGGCAGCCCCTCCGCGACTGCGGCTTCCAGATCGGGTAGGTACTTCTCGGGCAGTTCGTTCCATGACCAACCGAGCGCGAGCCGCAACAAGGTCTCCGTGACGTCGACGTCGTATCCCGCGTCGTGCAGCGGGTCGAGGCCGCAGTCCGGGATTCCGCCGGTGCCCTTGGGTGCGGTGTCGAGGAACTGTGCCCAACCGTAGGAGATCACCGTCTGGCGGCCACGTGGTGCGCTTCCCAGCCCCGCGACGAAGGCCGCGAGCACCGCGTCGGGATCGAGGGAGTCGGCCGCCGCGGTCGTGCGCTCGACGATCTCTGACGGGGTCCACCGCTCCGTCGCATGCACGGGCCACCCCAATCTCGCCGCAGCGACCACATCCTCGGGATCACGCGACGGGTCGGCGCCTTTGACCGTCCCGGCACGGGTGAGTCGGTACCCGTAGCAGCGCAGCAACGGTTCCAGCTCTGCTCCCCGAGGGATGCGACGCGGTGCGGCAATCACCTCGTGAGCCTAACGCGTCCGCACGCCGGTCAGCGGATCAGTGCGAAACCGACACGAACTGTCATGTCTACCAATCCATAACCCGGTACTCCGCGAGAACGGACGGGATCATCCGTGTGTCGATGGATCACCATGGACGACAGCGATCGGGTCCGTGGGTGTCAATCCGGCGAGGTCGTATCGGCGAATATATTCTCGACTTCGTCCAGGTCCAGCCCCGTCGCCTCGGCGATCTCGTCCAACGGGTGATCGGCCCTGCACAGCTCGGCCGCGCGGACACGTGGACCGACGAGCCAGCCGAGCCGAACCAGCAACTGCTCCGCCCCATGTCGGAGTTCGGCCCGCTGGTTCCGGGACCATGGTGCGGACCGGGACAGGGACGCTTTTCCGATCCATTCGCGGAGCAATTCGCCGAGTGCCTCGCGCTGTTGCGCCGTGGTGAGTCCGTCGACCGCTTCTTCCGTCACACACAGGTCGACGAGCAGCGCGGGCTCGGAGCGCTCGAAGCGCGTGAAGGACCGCCGGCCGACGTCCGCGGGCAGGCATCTCAGGCAGAGGACGAGGGTCCCGGCGACCGCTGGCGTGGCAACGGCGAAGGCATCTCCTGCCTCCTGCAGCTCGTTCGCCAGCGCGTACAGGTCCCCGATCGTGCCGGTGTCCGACGTGACGACGAGTTCCATCCGCCCGACGCTACCGGCGCGAGGTGGGTGTGCGTTCAGGCGTCGAGCGGATAGAACTAGTGTTCCGGCCAATGGCTTCGGGTCAGGTCCGCTTGCGGCTCGCGATCTCGTCAGAGAGCTGCTGCACGTGGGCGGGGTCCGCGTCCCGGGCAAGGGCGACGTAGTGGTCCATGACGGCCGGCCGGTAGCGCACGGGCAACGTCTGTCCTGGGGCGAGTCGGGTGAGCTCGGTGATCGTGAGGGCTTCGTCTGCGATGCCGCGGAACGAGATGCCGTCGGCGGTCTCCACGTCGAACATCAGGACCACGCGTGGATTGCTGTTGACCTCCCGCCAGTCGACGAGAACGCCGAGCGCAAGCGCGCCCGTACGCAGTTCCGCATTGCGCTTCGATGCATCACTGCTCATGAGCGGGTTCGGGGCGACGCCCGGGAAGTCGGGCCCGACGCCGAGCGATTCCGGACTCAGGTCGGGCCTGAGCTGCTCCATCAGATCGTTGAGCTTCTTCGAATCGAACGTCCTGTCGAACATCCTGCCGACCATCCTGCCGAACATCCTGATCCCTCCCTCACACCGGTGCCGGAATCTCGGCCTGGCGCTTCGCCCTCACTGCGATTGCAAGTCGCGGCCATTCCCGACCTCCGTCGCATCGCCCCGTCCCGATGGGAGCATCCCACCTGAACCCTGCCTATTTGTCAGACACGCCCCAGGCGGAATCACGGCGCCGGAGGAACATGTCCAGTGCGGCTCCGACATTCTCGCGCACGAAGCCCTCCTGCTCCGCTGCGATCATGGAGCGCATCGTCTCGAGTTCGCGCTCGGCGCCGGGCAGGTCGAACACCGCGCAACCAGCGGCGTTGCGGACATCCCAATCGTCGTCTGTCCGGGCTAGGTGGATCAGCGCTGTGCGGCATCTCTCGGCAAGGGAATCGTCATCGATCTGAAGGATCTCGAAGACCCGCACCGCTTCGATCCTCACCAAGTCGTCCTCTGACACATCGGCCGCAACCGCGAGCAGGAATGAGGCCAGCAAGGGTCCGTCGTCATCCTCGGGAACCAAGGATCGTAGTGCGGAGAAACGCCTGTCCGCGCTCCACTGCGCGAAGTTGGCGATCACTTCACAGACGGCCACCGATCCGGAACCCATGAGGCTCCACACTACCGAATCCGATCAGTTCGACTTCACCTCCAAGACAAGCGCCGCGCACCCCGGAATGGTCGATTCACCAACCCTTGACCGCAGTCCCGTCCCACCGTGGATCGGCCAACAGTTCCGGTGCCGGACCGACGAAGGCGCGCGCGGCGTCGGTGTCTCCGGTGAGGGTGAAGCGCAGCCACGCGGTGAGGTACCCGCGGAATCCACCTCCGTCGGTGGGCCAGTTGTGCCCCACCCCCAGCAGGCGGCCGCGGGCCGCGGGCCCCGGGCTCACGGCGTGGTAGGCGGCCTGCGGTATGGCCGTCGAGACCGGATCCTCGGCCCCTGTCAGGTAGAACACCGGACCTGTCAGCCGAGCCACGTCGATCACGTCGACGGGCCGAGTGGCCCACCAGGGGTCGGGCAGGTCGAGTACGGCGGTGGAGGTGATGAGTCCGTCGGAGTCGGTGCTGGCATTGATCGATCCCCCGGCGCCCTGCGAATGTCCGACGGCGGCGACATGTGCGACGTCGATGCGATCGTGAAAGATGCTCTCCGGATTCTCGTTCTGTGCCAGGACGTAGCGCGCTGCAGCCAGGATCTCGGTCCCGTCGCCGGTGACGCTGCTGTCGGCGACCACGACGACGAAGCCCCAGGAGGCCAGGTGGCGTAGCAACTCCTCGTACTGCTCGTACGTCGCGTAACTTCCGTTGCCGAAGGTGACCACGGGATGGCGGTCGGGACTGGTGGCGATGTCGGCGGGATGGAACACCTGATATCCGGGCACCGCCACCGAGGTGACGGCGTGGGTGCCGGTGGCCGCGTAGCGCTCGCTGACGGATTGCCGTTCCGGAGCAGCGGGAGTCGCCGCCGCGGGATCTGCCGCGGGAGCAGTGGGAACTGATGCGAGGGCCGGTGCCGAGATTCCGGACGCCATCGGCATCGCGATCATCGCGGCGAGGAGCAGTGTCCGGGTGCGTCGGGTGGCGGGGGGCAGAGGTCGTCGTAACTTCACGAGCCCACCCTAGGGACTGCCGGACGAACCGGCGACAGGTTGGGTCACGCAGCCCGCGCGGCTGGCGCGGTCATACGATTCAGCGGGGCGCTACGGCGCGGACGGTTCTCCCGGATACCCGGCTCTCACAACCCTGCCCGGCGCCGGCATGTGGACAGTCCCCTGACCGTCACCAGTCGGAGCGCGGTCTTCGCGACACGGCCGGTGGCAGCTGTGGTTCGGTCTGGACCGGGACAGGGCGTCGGGGGGACGATGGCGCTATGCCGCGTCCCGCGTTCTGGTCCCTTGCGCTCGAGGACATTCCCCGTCCGGACTTCGTCGACGTGGTCGCGGCGCCACTACCGCTCGGCGCCACCGACGATCCGCGGGTGTGGGCCGCGGCGGTGTTCGCAGGCGGATCGACCCCGGTGTGGATTCGTATCGCCATGGCGGTCCGCCAGTTGGTAGTCCCGCTGATCGGCGTGCCCCGCGCGGGCCGCGACATCTTCGCTGTGTCGTGCATGCAGGACGGTGAGGCGTTGATCTCCGTCGACGACCGACACCTCGACTTCCGGGCAGGTGTCGCGGTCGACACCGAGACGCGACTCGTCCGCCTGACGACGGTTGTGCGGCTGAAGGGCTGGCGCGGCCGCGTCTACTTCGCGCCCGTCAGCGTCGTCCACCCGGTGGTCGTGCGGTCGATGCTGCGCCGGGCGTGCACCAGGCTCACACCGCGCTAGTTCAGAGAGCTGTCGTTCGAAATCTTCTGCAGCAGAATGGTTTCGAGATCGACGGCGTCGCGTCCAGCGCGTCCACGCGGTGCAACCTCTGTCCGGACCACGGTGGACGGTTCTACTGAAAGTCAGCTGCCGATGATCACGCCGTGGCCGATCCGGCCGCCCCGTGCCGGCACTTCTGTTCGTCATCGGGGATGATGACGACGGTCGATTCCTGCTGCGGGTTTCGGCGCGTCACCGCCGCTACGCGGACGACGGAACCGCGAACTTTCTCGACGGGCCTGCCGACCCTTGAACCTCGCAGCCCGCCACCGCGCCACCGACCAACCCGCCGACCACCTAGGGGTTCGACCGACACTGCGCGCTTAGACTCGGCTCGTCGACCGATCCGACCACAGACAGGAAGCGGCCGTGGCCAACCGCACGTATCTCTACACCACTCCCTTTTGCCCTCAGGAAGATCCGGCAGCTGCACGCGTTCATCGCCTCGCCGGCATCTCCGAGTGGTCGTACGCGATACCGTTGGTCCCACGGATCCTCGTCTCCGTGGACCCCCGTGCCCGCCAGTCGATGATCTGGGACGAAACCCCCGACCTGATCGCAGTCACGGCCCGCTGCGGCCCAGGCATCGCCCGGCTCGACGGCTTCCTCGGCCGCATCGACCACCCCGGCCTCGGCACGATGGCTGAGGATGCGCTGCGGTTCCTGCGCAGCCACACCGAACCCGACCACCATTTCGTCCTCGAATGTGGCGAGGTCTTCGACATGGACGACGAGCCGTTCGCTGACCAGGGCCGGACATTGATGGCTGGGCTGGCGGACATCGACACAGAGATGGAGGCGGCGTTGGTCAGGCTCGCACCCGCCAAGCCGAACTTCTGGCAGCGGGTGTTCACGCCGTCGCAGGAGAGTAGCGAGGAACCCCTCCGCGAGCTCGGTCTCGGCTACTGGTCCGACACGCTGTACATCGAGCTCGACGGCCCGCGACAGGCGTGACCGCGCGTCGGTGCCGATTGGGGTGCGTCTCCTGCAGGCGGTCGCCGCGACTTGGACGCCGTGATGGGCGAGGCGTCTTTGGGACCGGGCGCGGATGCTCGGTCCGGCGACGCCCTTCGGGTACGTCCCGCCTACGCCATGCCTCGCAGGTGGCCCGAAGGGCTGTAGTCGATCTTCCAGTCCGTGTACACGCCGAGCATCCCGTCTCGCAGACACCGCAGCCCGATGCTCACCCAGCGCACGTCGTCGCTCCCGTCGCCGACCGGGGCGAAGCTGACCGCGACGGCGAACTCGTCCCCGCCACAAGGGCATTCGCACTGGGACGGTTCGGCCTCGGGCCAGTGGTCCACGCTGTCGGCGATCAGGACGGCGTCGTCGCAGGCCACGCAGAGACGTTCGGCACAACCCGCCTCGTCGTCTACGCCGATCGCGAAGGCTCGTCCGCCGCATTTCGCGCACACCGACTCGGTGACGGTGTCGACGTCGTAGCCACCGGCGCGGTACTGCTTCACATACGCGGCGAGGGCGGCGAAATCCACGCCGTGCCCCGGTCCCTGCGTTTCCTTCAATGTCACGCAAGTCATTGTGCACGCCGGGTACGACGGATCACGCGGGTAACCGGGATCGAGGTGGTGGACGGCCGGATTCATGGTTTGCAGACTCAGGTCGTTGTGGATGACAGATCCCCGCCGTCCTGACCTGGGGATCGACAACCACGGTGACGAGAGCCCCTGCTGAAGGTCCCCGCCATAGACGGCAATTGTTCGCCGGCCTGACGTGCCCATCACGCCGGCGGCGGTATGCGGAATGGTTCGAAGACCGCTGGGAACCGGACGGCGGGTGGGGGAAGGAGTAGGCCGATGAACACGAGGATGCAGACGGTGGAGATCGTGTGGACCGAGGTCTCGCGTCACCGGGCGACGGTGAACGTGGCTCTCCCGGAATCGATCTGGAGGGTGTGGATCTGGCGCGGCCCTGTCTGACGCGGGGTTCACGGGCGTCGAGCGTGAGGGGATCGCGGTCCGTCCCGTCGAGCACGACGCGGCGGCGCTGCTGTTCGACCAGACCTGATGCAGGAGGGACGGCTCGTCGGAAGCGGGCCGGTCCCGTTTGTCAGTCTCACCGATCGCGTTCGCGCGGTGCGGCTCGGCCCTCACACCCTTTCGGGTGTGGGGGCCGATTCTTTGCCTTGACCAGGGGAGACGAGATGTCCCGGGTGGGTCTTAGGGTGCGCCGGAGAGGCTGTAGGTGATGTAGTGGTCGCCCCATTTGAGGTAGGCGCTGGTGGTGGCTTGGCCTCGGATGGTGTCGTTCTGGAATTGGTAGACGGGGTGGCGGGGCCAGAGGTTGCTGACGTGTTCGAGGGTGTAGTACTCGCGGTGGCTGGGTGGGTGTCGCTGGTGGATCTCTTCACGAGTGAGTGGGGGAAGGTTGCCGAGTTGGTAGGTCCTGCCGAGGGATTCGAGGCGTTCGGGTGGGGTGAAGATGTTGAGGCTGTGGTAGACGAACATCGTGTAGAGGATCCCGGCGGCGAACACTGCGGCGAGGGCGCGGGCGCCGTATCGGATTGCGCGGCGCAGGGTTGTGGGCATGATGGCACGGTATATCGTTCGTGACCTGGGCAGATGACGTGTTCCGCCCGGGCCGGCACGATGTGATGGGGGTTCGTGTGAGGGGAGCGTCGTGGCTGCCGGCGGTTCTAGCGGCGGCCGGTGTGGTGTCGGTGCTGGTCGGGTTCGGTGCCTTGTCATTCCTCGGCGTCGGAAGTTCAGCGACCGATCTTTGTGTCAGTGTCCAGGACTCGGTCAGCGACGGGGGTCCTGTCTATAAGGCAACGCGTTCGTGGCTGCCTGTGGTCGGCGCGAGCTGTACGTATGCCCATTCCAACGATGTTCACGTTCAGCACTTCGTGTTTGACTGGCCGGCTTCGGTCACTGCTCTCGCGGGCTGGGCTTTGGTAGCGATCTCCGCGGTGTGGGCTCACCGTCGGGCAAGCCACCGATGAACATGTGGGAGCCGGCCGGTACCGGCCGCACGCCGCCCAGGCCCGGGCCGCAGCCGGCCGGCCGCGGCCGAAGACCCGCAAGCTCGCCGCGCAGCCAGCGCTACGGCAGGTGGTGCAGGAATATCTGAACGTCAGGTGGAGTCCGGAACAGATAATGCGCAGGCTGCGCCGGGACTTCCCCGACCGTCCGGAGATGCACGTGTGCCACGAAATGATCTATCCGGCCCTCTACCAGCAGGCCATGGCGAACTGCACCGCGAGGTCGCTCGATTCCTGCGTACTGGACGGACGATTCGCCGGCGGCGCCGCGGGCCGCAGCGGGTGCAGCGGATGGCGGCCCCCATGGTCCTGATCAGCGAGCGCCCCGCCGAGGTCGACGACCGGGCCGTGCCCGGGCATTGGCAAGGGGATCTGATCGTCGGGAAGAACAACCAGTCCGCGATCGGCACCCTCGTCGAACGCTCCACCCGCCACGTGATGCTCGTCCACCTGCCCCACGGCCGTACCGCCGACCGGGTCCGGGACGCAATCGCCGGGACCATCGGGCATCTGCCGGCGCACTTGAAGCGGTCGGTGACGTGGGACCAGGGCTCCGAGACGAACCTGCACCATGAATTCACCGCCGCCACCGACATTCCCGTCTACTTCTGTGATCCTCGTTCGCCCTGGCAGCGCGGGACGAGCGAGAACACGAACGGGCTACTGCGCCAGTACTTCCCGAAAGGAACTAGCCTGGAAGGTCACTCCCGCGCGCATCTCGACGCTGTCACTACCGAACTCAACAACCGCCCACGTAGAACGCTCGGCTGGGACACCCCAGCCGAGCGTTTCGCTACTGTCGTCGCGGCTAGCAGACAAACCTGTTCAGCGGCAGGATCGGTGTCCCGACCCGACGTGGAAGGGCTTCCGATCGTGGAAGTGTCAGGCGTCGCGCTTGTTCACCACGACCAGACTTGTGCCGAAGACGACCGCCACGAACGCCGCGAAGTACACCAGCGCGCCCCACGGACCCCAGTGGAAGTCGAACTGCCCGCCGTTCTGCTGTCCGAGGAAGTATGTGGCGTTGTTGAACGGACCGAACTCGCCGATGTACTTGCCCACCTTCGGGATCACCGTCGCCATGCTCTCGATCACCAGCGGCCACAGCAACACCAGCGAGATGGCACCCGCCGACTGGCGGATCAACGTGCCCACACCCACCGCGAAGACCGCGACCAGTGCGAAGTAGATCGGCACACCGAGGACGATGCGGGCGTTGTCGCCGTCACCGAGCGGGATGGTCAGGCCCGAAGCGGCCTGGCCGAGATAGAACGCCGCGAGGGCGACGACCAGGCCGAGGACAGCCGCAAATCCCGCCAACAGCAGCGCCTTGCCTGCGATCACCGCCGAACGATTCGGGCTGGCCAGGAACGAGGTGCGGATGACACCGAAGCGGTACTCGGTGGTGACCGCGAGCGCCGACATGATCATCACCAGCATGGCGCCGAACTGCACCGCGATCGGTGACTTCGTGGTCGTCAGCTTGATGCGTTCTGCATTCAACACGCTCATCGGAGCGCACCTCCCATGTTCTGCGCAGCGTCGACGGGCTGTCCGGCGACCTGAGCGTGGTACTGCACGTCGTCACCGGTGAGCTTCATGAACGCGTCCTCGAGCGAGCCCTGCTGAGACGACAGCTCGTGCAGGACGATTCCGTTGGAGCCGGCGAGCACACCGATGTCGTCGGTCGCGACGCCCGACACCAGCAGTGCCGGCTGGTGATCGACCCCGGCGTCCTCGCGGACCGCGAACCCCTGCGCGGTGAGCAGACTGCGCAGCGCGTCGAGCTGCGGGCTGCGCACCCGAACCGACGCATCCGACGAGCGGTCGACGAAGTCCCGGACGCTGGTGTCCGCGATCAGCCGTCCGCGGCCGATCACCACCAGATGCTCTGCGGTGAGCGACATCTCGGACAGCAGATGGCTCGACACCAGAACGGTGCGCCCCTCCGCCGCGAGGCTCTGCATGAACTTGCGGATCCACACGATGCCCTCGGGGTCGAGACCGTTGACCGGCTCGTCGAACAGCAGCACCTTCGGGTCGCCCAGCAGCGCGCCGGCCAGGCCGAGCCGCTGCGACATGCCGAGCGAGAATCCGCCCGCCTTCTTGTTCGCGACCTCGCTCAGGCCCACCAGGCGCAGCACCTCGTCGACGCGCGACGCGGGCAGCGAGTTGGCCGCCGCCATCCACTGCAGGTGTGCCTTGGCCGACCGGTTGGGGTGCACCCACTTTGCGTCGAGCAGCGCGCCGACGGTGCGCAGCGGCTGCTTCAGCTGGTGGTATGGTA
>NZ_JBFRDL010000020.1:0-117381 GCF_052113525.1 Rhodococcus sp. TAF43 | reverse complement strand
CGCCAACGACGCGTGATACGCCTCCGCCAACGACGCCCGCTCACCGAACACCCGAGCCACCGCACCGACAACATCCCACTGCTCATCAACCAGTTCCACGTGAAACATCCTCCCCAACCCACCACCACAACAACAAGAGAAAGGCCGAGGGGATCTCAGTCCTGGGACTGAGATCCCCTCGGCCTCTGCACCGACGTCAGCCGGGTGCGATCAGTCCTTCAGCACGACCACGCGACGGTTGGGCTCGGCGCCCTCGCTCTCGCTGGACACACCGTCGACCTTGGCGACGGCGTCGTGCACGATCTTGCGCTCGAACGGCGTCATCGGGGTGAGTTCCTCGCGCTCGCCCGAGGCCAGAACACGCTCCGCCGCGGCCTTGCCGAGCTCGCTCAGCTCTGCGCGACGTCCGGCACGCCAGCCGGCCACGTCGAGCATGAGGCGGCTACGCACACCGGTGGACTGCTGGACCGCGAGACGGGTCAGCTCCTGGAGGGCGTCGAGCACCTCGCCCTTGCGGCCGACCAGCTTCGACAGATCGTCGCCGCCGTCGATACTCACGACCGCACGGTCGCCCTCGACGTCGAGATCGATGTCGCCGTCGAAGTCCAGGACGTCGAGCAACTGCTCGAGGTAATCGCCGGCGATCTCGCCTTCCTCGATCAGTTCGTCCTCGGTGTCGGTGTCCGCGTCCGTGTCCACGTTCTGCGTCTCGAGTACCACGTCTGTGCCCTCCCTGTTCTCACCGGCCCGGGCGGTGTCCTGCTCACTGGTCATGGTCGTTCTCTTTCTGGAGGTCAGCGCCGCTTGCGCTTGTTGCTCTTGGGGCGGTTCGCTGCCGGCCGCGGTTTCGGCTTGGGGCGCTGCTGCCCGGTCGATCCACCACCCGATCCGGTTCGTTCGTCAGCCGACGACTCTCCGGTCTCCGACGTCTCCGCATCGGTGGACTCGGCGTCGACGACCTGGGAGGACGGGGCGGCCTTCTTCTTCTTGTCGAGCGACGGACGTGCACCCGGCTTCGGCGCGTTGTCGGCACGACGCTCGAGCGCGGCCTGCTTCTTGGCGTCCTCCTCCGCGTCGATCTTGCGGAAGACGAGGTGCTGCTGCGCGTAGGTCCAGATGTTGTTCGACACCCAGTACAGGAGGATGGCGATCATCAGGAACGGGCCACCGACGAGCACGCCGAGCGGGAACACCCACAGCGCGAGCTTGTTCATGATCGCGGACTGCGGGTTGGCTGCCGCGGCGGCGCTCTGACGCGCGACCGAGGCGCGCGAGTTGAAGTGCGTCGCGACGGACGCGATGATCATCAGCGGAACCGCGACGGCGGCGATGTTCGCGACCGTCGGCACAGTGCCGTAGGCGCCGAACGACTCGAGCGTCTCCTTCGGCATCGTGATGTAGGACGAAATCGGGGCACCGAACAGACGGGCACTCAGGAACGACTGGACGTCGGTGGCGCTGAACCAATAGTTCGCGGTGTTCGCGTTCTCCTCGACCGACATGCCGAGACCGCCGTAGCCGGTACCGGTGCGGTTGAACGAGCGCAGGACGTGGAACAGGCCGATGAACACCGGCGCCTGCAGCAGCACCGGCAGACAGCCCATAACGGGGTTGAAGCCGTGTTCCTTCTGCAGCTTCTGCATCTCCAGGGCCATCCGCTGGCGGTCCTTGGAGTACTTCTTCTGCAGCGCCTTGATCTGCGGCTGCAGCTCCTGCATCTGCCGCGTGGTGCGCACCTGCTTCACGAACGGCTTGTAGAGGATGGCGCGCAGCGTGAAGACCAGGAACATGACGGACAGCGCCCAGGCGATGCCGTTGTCGTCGCCGAGAACGGCGCCGAACACCTTGTGCCAGACCCACAGGATCCCGGACACCGGATAGTAAATGATGTCGAGCACGGCTCTAAGTACTCCTCTGTTCGTCCACGTTCACCACACCGTGGTGTTGGGCAAGTATCGGGCGAGCGCGGCGCATCATTCCTGGCTCGCATGGTGGTGGATGTGTCGTCCTCGACGTTCCGGGACGGGATCCCACCCACCAGGGTGCCAGGGCGCGCACTTCACAATCCGCACGACAGTGAGCGCCGAACCCTTCACCGCACCGTGGGTGCGTAGCGCGTCGACCGCGTACTCGCTGCAGGTCGGTGTGAACCGACAGGTCGGCAGGCGGAGTGGGGACACATAGGTTCGGTACAGCTCGATGAGGAAGATCAGGACGCGCGCGGGAAAGCTTCGCAGCGTCGTCCAGAGGGTACCCGCGAACGACGAAGAGCGCGGACCGGAATCGGTCCGCGCCTCATCGAGTTCGCTACTCATGCCGGATCACCTTCGTCAGCCAGCAGATCCATCTTTCGGAGCACGGACCGCAGCTGCTTGTCGAGTTCCCGGGAAGTCGCGGTCGCCGAACCAGGCAACGCGCGAATCACAACGTCGGTGTCGACGGGAACGGTCTCGACCAACCCGGCACAGATATGACGAAACCGGCGGGCGACTCGATGTCGAATCACCGCCGGCCCGACAGCCTTGCTGACGACGAGCCCGAAACGGGGACCGTCGATACTCACCAGGGTGTCGGTCGAGCCACGCTCGAGAGCGTGGACGACCAGATCTCGTCTACCCATTCGACGTCCGCCACGCACCGTCGCGGAGAAATCCGAGCGACGACGCAGGCGGTACGGCTCAGGTAACACCCCGAGCTCCTGAAGTCGGTATCGAAATCAGGCGGTGAGCTCGGCGCGGCCCTTACGGCGACGCGCCGACACGATTGCACGACCCGCACGGGTCCGCATACGAAGACGGAAGCCGTGAACGCGCGCGCGGCGGCGATTGTTCGGCTGGAACGTCCGCTTGCCCTTGGCCACGGTCAACACTCCTCGAAGCTCGGTGACGCCGGTCGGCGTCGGTCTAACATTTCAAATGGAAAATCTGGTGATCACACGAGAGCGCTGGGGCGCGACCTCTGGCCAGCGCACATCCTCCACCATCGGGTGACTGTTCGAGGGTACTGATCGCCACAGGCAAGGTCAAACCGGATCGGTCTCGAGACCTCGAGAGATCCTCGACCGGGATCCGCGGCGGGGCCGAACGCGCCAATTGCGTGGAATCGCCGTGCAGGAACCGACCGATTGTTACCGTCCCTGCATGGCACAGCCGAAGCCCGGATGCTCGCGTCGCACCGTGGATCTCGCCCGCTGCGAATCAGCCTTCCCCCTGCGACGCTCGAGAATCGGGACTGTAAGGCAACTAACATCACCACGCGCGGCCCGTGTCGACGCCGGCAGTGCCGGCACTTCCCCCGCCTGAGCGCATACCACCAGGTGACAGCCTCGAGTATTCGGTACGCGCCGAATGCCGAGTGGACGAACCCCGCACTCGAGCGTTGTCCACATCTGTGGATAATTGTGTGGAAACACAGCTCGGGTGGCATATTCGTTGCCCAGTAAGGGGTCCAGCCTCACCGGGGGGAGCTCAACCGACAACCACGGCGACGGGCCGTTCAGGCCCGCATACGGGGAGGACACACAGTGAACGACGATCCGAACGCCTTGGCGAATGTCTGGCGCGACGTCGTTGCAGAACTGACCTCCGATGCCGGGGACGGCGCAGCACTCACCAAGGCACAGAAGGCGTGGCTCGCACTCGTCAAGCCGCTCACGTACGCACAGGGTTTCGCGTTGCTGTCGGTGCCGTCGCCGCTGGCGCAGGAGGCGATCGAACGCGATCTGCGGGAGCCGATCCTGCGGGCCCTCAACCTCCATCTGGGGCAGAAGGTCGAGGGGCTGGGTGTGCGCATCGCCGCACCGTCCGAGGACGCCGACACCCTCGGCGAGCCCCTGAGCAGCAACGACATCGACTCCGCGCCCCGCGCGAACGAGCGTGTCGGGTCCACCGATTTCGCCGACGCCGGGTCGGGCGCGCACCGCCGACGCCATCTCGCGATGGGCGCCGCCGACCCCGTCCCGACGGACCTCGCCGAGCACGAGGAGGTCGACGACGACCGCGAGGCGCTGGCCAGCGTCCACGAGTCCTGGCCGTCGTACTTCACCAAGCCGCCGACGAGCACTGCGACGGCGTCGTCGGGTGGCAACAGCCTCAACGCGAAGTACACGTTCGACACGTTCGTCATCGGCGCCTCCAACCGGTTCGCGCACGCCGCGGCCGTCGCGATCGCCGAGGCACCGGCCCGCGCCTACAACCCCCTGTTCATCTGGGGCGCGTCCGGCCTGGGCAAGACGCACCTGCTGCACGCCGCCGGCCACTATGCGCAGCGTCTGTTCCCCGGCATGCGGGTCAAGTACGTCTCCACCGAGGAGTTCACGAACGACTTCATCAACAGTCTTCGTGACGACCGCAAGGTCGCCTTCAAGCGGCGGTACCGCGAGACCGACATCCTGCTCGTCGACGACATCCAGTTCATCGAGGGCAAGGAAGGTATCCAGGAAGAGTTCTTCCACACCTTCAACACCCTGCACAACGCGAACAAGCAGATCGTGGTGTCCTCGGACCGCCCGCCCAAGCAGCTCGCGACGCTCGAGGAGCGGCTGCGGACCCGCTTCGAGTGGGGTCTGATCACCGACGTCCAGCCGCCCGAACTCGAGACGCGGATCGCGATCCTGTCGAAGAAGGCGCGGATGGACCGTCTGGATGTTCCGCACGACGTCCTCGAGTTGATCGCCAGCCGGATCGAACGCAACATCCGCGAACTCGAGGGGGCGCTCATCCGTGTGACGGCGTTCGCGTCGCTCAACCGGCAGGCGCTGGACCTCAAGCTCGCCGAGGTGGTGCTCCGGGACCTGATGCCCGATTCGGCGGCACTCGAGATCAACGCGGCGACGATCATGGCGGTGACCGCCGAGTACTTCAACACGTCGATCGATGACCTGTGCGGCCCCGGCAAGGCCCGACCGCTCGCGCAGGCCCGCCAGATCGCCATGTACCTGTGCCGCGAGCTCACCGACCTGTCGCTGCCCAAGATCGGCCAGACGTTCGGCAGGGACCACACCACGGTCATGTACGCGGACAAGAAGATCCGCAAGGAGATGACCGAGCGGCGCAAGGTCTACGACCAGGTGCAGGAGCTCACCGCTCGCATCAAGCAGCGCTCCAAGAGCTGACAAGAACCGACAAGAACCGACACAGCCGGACCGTCTCGAGAACGGCACCGCCGCACGATCCACCGACATCCGCACGGATTCTCCCGTGCGGATGTCGTGCTTCCGGGGTGACTCGAGACACGAATCCGAAAGAATTCACACCTGTGGATAGGTGTGTGTATAAGGTGTAATCGTTGTGGACAACTGTGGGACAACTTCGAACTGTCTCGAGGTATCCACAACCGCGCCCGATTCGTCCTCGAGTACGTCCTCGAGAAGTCCCCATGCCTCGAGTGCCGGGGACCAGCAACTTCGAGCGTCCATCCACAGATTCCACAGTGCCTATTACTGAGATTGAAGTCTTCTCGAGAGAAGTTCTTTGAAAACAGGCCCTGTGAACATCCGGGCGAACCCGACTGTTCACAGCCCGCCTCGAGGTGTCTCGAGGCGCCGGCGCCCGCTTTTCAACACGACCTCCGAACGCATACGGTGTCCTCTGGCCGCTGTGTCAGACTGCTAGCGCAGCCTCTGCAGCCTTCGTGCGCAGCTGCTGCAGATACGTCCGTGCCTACCGAGAGGAACACCCGAGCGATGGAGCTTGGAAGTATGAAGTTTCGCGTTGCTCGGGAGGACTTCGCCGACTCCGTCGCATGGGTCGCGCGCAGTCTGCCTTCGCGGCCGCCGGTGCCCGTCCTCGGTGGCGTGCTGCTCGGTGCGGACGAGCAGGGACTGACCGTCTCCGGTTTCGACTACGAGGTCTCCGCGCAGGTGCGCGTCTCGGCCGAGGTCACCACCACCGGTCAGGTCCTCGTGTCCGGCAAGCTCCTCGCCGACATCACCCGGGCCCTGCCCAACAAGCCCGTCGACGTCACCGTCGACGGCACTCGCGTGCTGATCACGTGCGGCAGCGCCAAGTTCTCGCTGCCCACCATGCCCGTCGAGGACTACCCGCAGCTGCCGACGCTGCCGCAGCAGACCGGTTCGGTGCCGGTGGATCTGTTCTCCGAGGCCATCAGCCAGGTCGCCGTCGCGGCCGGCAAGGACGACACCCTCCCGATGCTCACCGGCATCCGCGTCGAGATCGAGGGCACCAACGTCGTGCTCGCGGCCACCGACCGTTTCCGGTTGGCTGTCCGTCAGCTCGAGTGGATGCCCACCGCGGGCGAGACCTCCGCCGCGGTCCTGGTGCCCGCCAAGACGCTGTCCGAGTCCGCGAAGACGCTGGGCGGCAACACCCTCGCGCCCGTCGAGCTCGCGCTCGGTTCCGGGGCATCGGTCGGTTCGGAGGGCATGCTCGGCATCGTCGCCGACGGCCGCCGCACCACCACCCGCCTGCTCGACGCCGAGTTCCCCAAGTTCCGCCAGCTGCTGCCGGCCGAGCACACCGCGATGGCCACGGTCGAGGTGGCACCGCTGGTCGAGGCGATCAAGCGTGTCGCCCTGGTCGCCGAGCGCGGCGCGCAGGTGCGGCTCGAGTTCAACGCCGACGGTCTGCTGCTGTCCGCCGGTGGCGACGATGCCGGCCGCGCCGAGGAGTCGCTCGAGGCCGACTTCCAGGGTGAGCCGCTGATCATCGCGTTCAACCCCGGCTACCTCATCGACGGCCTCTCGTCGCTGCACTCGGAGCGCGTGCTGTTCGGCTTCACCACGCCCAGCCGCCCCGCAGTGCTGCGCCCGGCCGGCGAGGAAGCGCCCGAGCGCGGCGAGTCCGGTGCGTTCCCGGCGCCGGAGAGCGACTACACGTACCTGTTGATGCCGGTTCGACTGCCGGGCTGATCCCCGCGTCGCAGCCGACGCCCCGCGGGCCCCGCTCGAATCACCACTAGTGGAGGGACATCTCACGATGCAGCTCGGACTGGTCGGACTCGGCAAGATGGGCTTCAACATGCGCGCGCGTCTGCGTGACCGCGGGCACGACGTGGTCGGCTACGACCCGCGGCCCGAGGTCAGCGACGTCTCCTCGCTCGCCGAGTTGGCGTCGCGCCTGTCCGGTCCCCGCGTGGTGTGGGTGATGGTGCCTGCCGGCGAGATCACCCGCCGCACCGTGGCGGACCTGTCGACGATACTCGAGTCCGGTGATCTGGTGATCGACGGCGGGAACTCCCGCCACACCGACGATCGGATGCACGCGGATCTGCTCGAGTCCCACGGCATCGGATACCTGGATTGTGGTGTCTCCGGCGGTATCTGGGGTCTCGACGAGGGCTACGGCCTCATGGTGGGCGGCTCGGACGCCGACGTGGCCCGGGCGATGCCGATCTTCGACGCGCTGCGTCCCGACGGCGACCGGGCCGGCGGATTCGTCCATGCGGGACCGGTCGGTGCCGGTCACTACGCCAAGATGGTCCACAACGGCGTCGAGTACGGGCTGATGCAGGCGTACGCCGAGGGCTACGAACTGCTCGAGGCCGAGGACCTGATCACCGACGTGCCCGGCGTGCTGCAGGCCTGGACGCACGGCACTGTCGTCCGGTCGTGGCTGCTCGACCTGCTGGTGAAGGCGCTCGCCGAGGACCCCGGGTTCGCCGAGATATCCGGGTACACAGAGGATTCCGGCGAGGGGCGCTGGACGGTCCAGGAGGCACTGGACCACGCGGTCCCCGCGCCGGTGATCTCCGCCGCGCTGTTCGCACGGTTCGCGTCGCGTCAGACCGATTCCCCGGCCATGAAGGCCGTGTCGGCGCTGCGGAACCAGTTCGGCGGGCATGCCGTGCGGGCTGCGGATTCGGGAACGGCGACCCAAGGCTAGTGTTCGTCCGCAAGTTCTCCCTCCGCGATTTCCGGTCGTGGGACGCCGTGACCGTCGATCTCGAGCCCGGTGCCACCGTGTTCGTCGGCCGCAACGGGCACGGCAAGACCAACCTGCTCGAGGCGCTGGGGTATCTGTCGACGCTGTCGTCGCACCGGGTGTCGGCCGATGCCCCGCTGATCCGGGCGGGCGCCGCCCAGGCGTACGCGGGGGCGATCGTGGTCAACCACGGCCGTGAGCTGGGCGTCGACATCGAGATCAACGACGGTAAGGCCAACCGGGCCCGGATCAACCAGTCTCCGGTCCGCCGACCGCGGGAGATCGTCGGGATCCTGCAGACGGTGTTGTTCGCGCCCGAGGACCTGTCCCTTGTCCGTGGCGATCCGGGTGACCGCCGGCGATTCCTCGACGAACTGCTGACCTCGCGGATCCCGCGGATGGCCGCGGTGCGTGCCGACTACGACAAGGTACTGCGCCAACGGTCGGCTCTGCTCAAGACCGCGGGTGGTGCGTTGCGCCGCGGGTCCAGATCGACCGACGGTGCGAGTGCTCTTGCCACACTTGATGTCTGGGACGGGCATCTCGCGGTGCACGGCGCCCAACTGCTCGAGGCGCGGCTGCGTCTGGTGCACGACCTCGCCCCGCACCTAGTGACGTCGTACCGCTCGCTGGCCCCCGAGTCGCGGCCGGCGTCGGTGCGCTATCGCAGCAGTCTCGGTACCTCGCTTCCTCCCGAATTGTTGGATCCGACAAGGGAACCCGAACGTGAGGACGTGGAACTGCTCGAGGCGAGCTTTCTGCACGAGCTGTCGGTGATGCGGCAGCGGGAGATCGAACGCGGGGTGTGTCTGGTAGGCCCGCACCGCGACGACTTCGAGCTGTATCTCGGCGACCAGCCCGCGAAAGGCTTTGCCAGCCATGGTGAATCGTGGTCGTTCGCGCTGTCGATGCGACTGGGCGCGTTCTTCCTGCTGCGCGACGACGGCAGCGACCCGGTCCTGATGCTCGACGACGTGTTCGCCGAGCTGGACCGCAAGCGCCGGACCGCGCTCGCGGGCGTGGCGGCCGAGGCAGAGCAGGTGCTCATCACCGCCGCGGTGGCCGAGGACGTGCCGGACGAGCTGTCCGCGACCCGCTTCGGGGTGCAGGCGCACGACACCGAGCGGGGCCGGATCTCGCAGATCACCGCGCTCGGCCGGATCACCACGACGGGAGGCGAACTATGACCGACGAGCAGCCCGAGACCCAGTCCGGTCCGCAGCCGGAGCTCAAGGGCATCGACCTGGCCCGGCGGGCGCTCGAGGAGGCGCGCGCCGCGGCCAAGGCCAACGGCAAGGCCGTCGGACAGGGGCGGTCGTCGCCGCGCGGCGGCGGCATCCGGGCGTTGCGGTCTCGCCGTCGGAAGAGCTGGTCGGGGGCCGGACCGGACGACCGCGATCCGCAGCCGTTCGGTGCGCTCGCCGGCGCCATCGCCAAGCAGCGCGGCTGGTCGCCGCGGGTATCCGAGGGCACCGTGATGGGCCGCTGGGTCGACGTCGTGGGCGCGGACATCGCGGCGCACGCCGAGCCGACCGGTCTGCGGGAGGGCGTTCTCAGCGTGTCGGCGGAGTCGACGGCGTGGGCGAC
This sequence comes from Rhodococcus sp. TAF43, assembly GCF_052113525.1. Lineage (NCBI taxonomy): Bacteria > Bacillati > Actinomycetota > Actinomycetes > Mycobacteriales > Nocardiaceae > Rhodococcus > Rhodococcus sp. TAF43. The sequence continues at coordinate 107,914 of NZ_JBFRDL010000020.1, read as the reverse complement.
GCAGCTGCGGATGATGCAGTCGCAGATCCTCGCGAAGATCGCGGCGGCCGTCGGGCACGGTGTCGTGAAGTCGCTGCGGATCACCGGTCCCACCGCTCCTAGCTGGAGAAAGGGCGATCGGCACATTTCCGGTCGGGGCCCGCGGGACACCTACGGCTGAGCCCTAGGTTTACCTATAACGCCGTGTTACAGTTACGCCACTTCGTCGAGTGAGTGAACTGGGTCACGATGCTGCCGTGGTGCGGCGGACGGGATCCGCGTCAGTACCTGGGAGTGGTCATGTCCGTAATGCACACCGCGCATACGCCCGCCACCGCGGAGCCGGAGCACATCCTTCTGCAGGCCCGCAACGTCGAGTTCGACTGGTCCGACCTGCCGATGCACTGGATTCCCGGTGATCCGTTCAGCACCCACGTGCTCAACGTCCTGCACCTGCTGCTGCCGGCGGGCGAGGAGTGGTTCGTCGAGACGTACAAGGAGGCCCTGCCCCTCATCGAGGACGACAGGCTCCGCGAGGACGTCGTCGGATTCATCGGCCAGGAGGCGATGCACGCGGGCGCTCACACCGGCGTGCTCGAGCACCTGCGGGCGAACGGCCTCGATCCGACGCCCTACACCGAACAGATGCACTGGGCGTTCCGGAAGCTGCTCGGCCCCAGGCCGCTCACCGGTCGCCGCGCCGAGAACCACCTCATCGAACGTCTCGCGATCATCGCGGCCGTCGAACACATCACCGCGTTCCTGGGGGACTGGGTGCTCAACGCCGACGGGCTCGACCGCGCCGGCATCCACCCGACGATGCTGGATCTGCTGCGCTGGCACGGCGCCGAGGAGGTGGAGCACCGCTCGGTCGCCTACGACGTGATGCGTTACTTCGACAAGCGCGAGTCGCGCCGGATCCGCACCCAGCTGATCGCGACACCGATGATCGTGTGGCTGTGGGTGCGCGGCACCCGCTTCCTGATGCGCAACGATCCCGAACTCGCGAACTGGGCACCGAGCCGTCGCCGTCCGCGGATGTCCGACTTCGTCGCCGCCGGCCGGCGTGGAACCCTGCCCACCGCAACGGAACTCGGCAAACGGATGTCGACCTACTTCCGTCGTGACTACCACCCGGGCAAGGAGGGCTCCACGGCCCAGGCCGTGGCCTACCTGGCGTCCTCCCCGGCGGCGCGGGCGGCCTCGCGGTGAAACTGCCCCGCGTGCGCGACCTGCTCACCGCTCACGAGGCCCTCACCCGACCGGCGCCGCCGGCCGACCTGCAGGGCCGTGACCGTCCCGACCGTGCCATGACGATCGTCGAGGCCGTCGCGGACAAGTACCTGCGCGTGCTCACTGCGTACGACTACGACCCGGCCGTGGCGGGTCACAACCCGGACACCGCGATGACGCTCGTCGTCACCGAGCGCACGATCGTCGCCGAGGACGAGAACGTCGCGGCCCTGACGTTCGCGGCCGTGGACGGCGGTGACGTGCCGACGTGGCAACCGGGCTGTCACCTCGACTTCCATCTGCCGTCGGGCCGGCGACGCCARTACTCGCTGTGCGGAGACCCGGCCGATCGCCGGCACTATCGCATCGCGGTCCGCTCGATTCCCGACGGTGGGGGCGGGTCGACCGAGATGCACGGGCTGACCCCGGGCACCACCGTCACGGTGCGCGGTCCGCGTAACGGCTTCCCGTTCGTCCCCGAGGGCGCGGCCCTTTTCGTCGCCGGCGGTATCGGCATCACGCCGATCATCGCGATGGTGCGTGCCGCACGGGAGGCCGGAATGGACTGGCAGTTCGTCTATTCCGGGCGTTCACGCGAGTCCATGCCGTTCCTCGAGGAGATCGCGTCGTGGGAGGCGGATCGGGTGTTCGTCCGCCCCGACGACGAGTTCGGCCTGCCCACCACGACCGACCTGCTGGGCCGCGCACCGGCGGGGGGAGCGGTGTACTGCTGCGGTCCCACCCCGATGCTCGACGCCGTCCGCGGCGGCTTCGCCACCTCGGGTGCCAAGGCGCTGCACTTCGAACGGTTCGGCGCGCCACCGGTTCTCGACGGCCAGCCGTTCGAGGTGCAGTTGGTGAGCACCGGGGAGGTGCTGAACGTGCCGGCCGACGAATCGGCGCTCGAGGTGATCCGGGAACGACTGCCCGGTGTCGGCTACTCGTGCCGGCAGGGCTTCTGCGGCACGTGCCGGGTGCGGGTGCTGTCGGGGACACCGGACCACCGCGAATCGCGTCTGACACCCGAGGAACAGCAGGACCAGATGCTGATCTGTGTCTCCCGCGCCGACGGCGGACGCCTCATCCTCGATCTCTGATCCGTGAGCCGAAAGGCTTGACCGAGAGGAACTTCCATGAGCACGCCGCACTCCGTCGACCCGGGCTCGGTGCCACCCCCGCTCGTCACCAACGGCGCCGTCCGGCTCGCGGTCTTCGAGCAGGGCAACCCGGACGGCGAGACCCTCGTGCTGGTGCACGGCTGGCCCGACACCCACGAGCTGTGGCAGCACGTGATCCCGCATCTGGCGGACCGGTTCCGGATCGTCAGCTACGACACCCGCGGCGCCGGGGCCAGCTCCGCGCCGACCGCGGTGTCGGCGTACGCGCTGCAGGAGCTGGCGAAGGACCTGTTCGCGGTGATCGACGCTGTCAGCCCCGACGCGCCGGTGCACGTACTCGCGCACGACTGGGGCGCGGTGGAGTCGTGGGAGGCGGTGTGCGAGCCGGGGGCGGAGCGGCGGATCGCGTCGTACACGTCCATCTCGGGACCGAACCTCGACCACCTGGGTGCGTGGATGCGGCGCTCGCTGGCGCAGGGCCGGGTGGCCGGACCGCTCGCACAGGCCGCGGCGTCGGCGTACACGGTGCTGTTCCAGATCCCGGGGGTCGGCACGCTGCCGTTCCGGCTGGGGCTGTGGCGGATCTGGCCCACGTTCCTGCGGTTCTTCGATCGGATGGACCCGTCGCTGGTCCGGCCGTCGCCGACGCTGCGCTCGGACATGGTGACCGGGCTCAAGCGGTATCGAGCCAACATCCGGCCGCGGCTGCGTCACCCGCGGGAGCGGCGCACCGACGTCCCGGTGCAGCTGATCCTGAACCGGCGGGACCTGGCCGTGCGTCCGGTGGGTTACGAGGACACCGGGCGGTGGGTCTCGGACCTGCGGCGACGTGAGCTGCCGGCCGGGCACTGGTCGCCCGTTTCCCACGGGCGCGACGTGGCCCGACTGACCGCCGAGTTCGTCGATGATCTTCGCAGGGACACCGCAACCGACAGCCTCGGGGCCGGTTCCGCCTAGGGTTTCACCCGCCGGGGGCCGAGAAAAGTCGTCTGCGGGGCAGCTGGGGGTGTGTTAGGCGCCCTGTATGTCTGCACGTACACGTAAGATGGTCGGGTAACTAGCGGCGAATCTCGACACACCGCTCGCGGTGCTTCGTTGTGCGTGGCCGACAGAGACCTCAACAGAGACCTCAACAGAGACCTCAACAGAGACCTCGACAGAGACCTCAGGGAACTTACGGCCACCGTGTCTCGAAGCGCAGTGTAGAGCCGTGTCGGCACACTACGGAGAAGGAGAGCTACCCACCCGTGGCTGCCCAGAAGTCAGACAAGAGCAACACCTACGGCGCTTCCTCCATCACCGTCCTCGAAGGACTGGAAGCCGTCCGCAAGCGTCCCGGCATGTACATCGGTTCCACCGGTGAACGCGGCCTGCACCACCTGATCTGGGAGGTCGTCGACAACTCGGTCGACGAGGCGATGGCCGGCTACGCGAGCAAGGTCGAGGTGACCCTGCTCGAGGACGGCGGCATCCAGGTCGTCGACGACGGCCGCGGTATCCCCGTCGCGATGCACGCCTCCGGTGCTCCCACCGTCGAGGTCGTCATGACCCAGCTGCACGCGGGCGGCAAGTTCGACTCCGACGCCTACGCGGTGTCCGGTGGCCTGCACGGCGTCGGCATCTCGGTCGTGAACGCGCTCTCGACCAAGGTCGAGGTCGACATCAACGTCGACGGTTACCACTGGTCGCAGACGTACGACCACGCCAAGCCCGGTCCGCTGGTGCAGGGCGAGCCGACGAACGAGACCGGCACCACCGTCCGGTTCTGGGCGGATCCCGAGATCTTCGAGACCACCACCTACAACTTCGAGACGGTCGCGCGCCGCCTGCAGGAGATGGCCTTCCTCAACAAGGGCCTCACCATCACCCTCACCGACGAGCGCGTCGCCGAGGAGGAGATCACCGACGACGTCGTCAGCGTCACCGCCGAGGCCCCCAAGACCGCCTCCGAGACCGAGGAGGCGGCGGCCGCGCCGACGCCCAAGGTCAAGTCCCGCGTCTACCACTACCCGGGCGGCCTCGAGGACTACGTGCGGTTCATCAACCGCACCAAGCAGCCGATCCACAACTCGGTCGTCGGATTCACGGCGAAGGGCACCGGACACGAGCTCGAGATCGCGATGCAGTGGAACTCCGGCTACTCGGAGTCGGTGCACACGTTCGCGAACACCATCAACACCCACGAGGGCGGCACCCACGAGGAGGGCTTCCGTGCGGCGCTCACCTCGGTCGTGAAGAAGTACGCGAAGGACAAGAAGCTCGTCAAGGACAAGGATCCGGAGCTCACCGGTGACGACATCCGCGAGGGTCTCGCCGCGATCATCTCGGTGAAGGTCGCCGAGCCGCAGTTCGAGGGCCAGACCAAGACCAAGCTCGGCAACACCGAGGTCAAGTCGTTCGTGCAGAAGGCCTGCAACGAGAACATCGCGCACTGGTTCGAGTCCAATCCCGCGGACGCCAAGACCATCGTCACCAAGGCGGTGTCGTCGGCGCAGGCCCGGACCGCGGCCCGCAAGGCGCGTGAGCTGGTCCGCCGCAAGAGCGCCACCGACATCGGCGGCCTGCCCGGCAAGCTCGCCGACTGCCGCTCCAACGATCCGAGCAAGTGCGAGATCTACATCGTGGAGGGCGACTCCGCAGGCGGCTCGGCCAAGTCCGGCCGTGACTCGATGTACCAGGCGATCCTGCCGCTGCGCGGCAAGATCATCAACGTCGAGAAGGCCCGCATCGACCGCGTCCTCAAGAACGCCGAGGTCCAGTCGATCATCACCGCGTTCGGCACCGGCATCCACGACGAGTTCGACATCGCCAAGCTGCGGTATCACAAGATCGTGCTGATGGCCGACGCCGACGTCGACGGCCAGCACATCGCGACGCTGCTGCTGACGCTGCTGTTCCGGTTCATGCGTCCGCTCGTCGAGCAGGGCCACGTGTACCTGGCGCAGCCGCCGCTGTACAAGCTCAAGTGGCAGAAGGGTTCCGCGCCGGAGTTCGCGTACTCCGACCGCGAGCGCGACGGCCTGCTCGAGGCCGGTCTGGCGTCGGGCAAGAAGATCAACAAGGACGACGGCATCCAGCGCTACAAGGGCCTGGGCGAGATGAACGCCAAGGAGCTGTGGGAGACCACGATGGATCCGAGCGTCCGGGTGCTGCGTCAGGTCACCCTCGACGACGCTGCGGCCGCCGACGAGCTGTTCAGCGTGCTGATGGGCGAGGACGTGGAGGCGCGTCGTAGCTTCATCACCCGCAACGCCAAGGATGTCCGTTTCCTCGACGTCTGAGTGACCACCCTACCGAGCCGGGCGTTTTGTGATGTCTATCACTTTAGCGCCCGGCTCGGCGCTATCCGGTGAAGGTAGTAGGGCACGCCGGTATCACTGTGCCTGTTCGGTCGGGGTCGACCGAACAGCGCGGGGGTCGGTCGTCCACATGAATCACGACACGATATCGACTCGGGAACGATAAGGCTCTGCCTGGCGTCCCGGAGCATTTAGACTCCGGAACCGCCCAGGGCTGTCCTCGACTCCCTCCGGCGAAACTTGTTCTGTGGTCCGGGGGAGGGCACGAGCGCGGCATCTTGTGCTGGACCTGGGTGGAAAGTGAGCTTGGACGATGAAGACCCAATCGCCGCCTGTCAGCAGGCTGGGGAGGCTGTGGAACCTCGAGGGCTGGGGTCTGCGCTGGAAGGTCACCGCGGTGGTGGCACTCCCGATCACCGTGGCAATGGTGCTGGGCGGTCTGCAGGTGAAGGACGAGTTCAGTCGTGCAGTGAGATACAGCAACACTGCGGACCGGGTCGCGGGTGTTCCCGACATCGTCACGCTCAGCAACGAATTCGGCCTGCTCTCCGCCGGCTACGCGGCCGGTACGTTCAAGAAATCGGACCTCGGGGACTTCAACGAATCGGTCGTCGCGGCTCACGCCGCCGCTGACAATCCCGCGATGCCCGCCGACCTGGCCGATCTGGTGCGGTCCTCACTGGTCGTGGTCGAGAGCCTCGTGGCCGACATCGAGTCCGGCACCGTGGCCCGCCCGAACCTGCCGGCCGAGACCGCGAAGGTCCGCGAAGACCTGATGCGCGTCGTCGACGAGATCGTCGGACCCATCGACGACCCCACCGTCATCGTTGCCTTCCGTCACCTGCACGACCTGGCTGGTGCGCAGCAGGCCCTCACGGACCAGGTCGCCGGCATGATGACCCACCTCATGGACACCTCCAAGCCGCCGAGTGCGATGGTCGCCGCGGGCGGTGCGGAGCTCGCGCTGATCGACGCCATGATGCGCGCGTACCCGGACTCGGTGCCGGTGCTCGAGAAGGCGCGGGATTCAGGGAGGGCTCGTCTCGACCTGATCATCAACTCTCCGGCCAGCCAGATCCAGTTCCAGATGCGTGATCTGTTGTACGCGAGCGTCGACAACTACACCGGCCTCGTCGCGAAGACATCCAACACCATCGCTGACACGGTGGCCGCACGCGCCGACGAGACTTCCGCCGCAGCGTTGCGCGCCGCGGTCGTGGTGCTTCTGACGCTCCTCGCGACGATCGTGCTGGGTGTGCTGGTCGCCCGGTCGCTGATCCGCCCGATCCGCCGACTCCGGCGCGGAACGCTCGAGGTGGCCAACGTGGACCTGCCCGAGGCGATCGAACGGATCAAGGTCGGCGACGGCTCCGCGGTCACCGACTTCGAACCGATCCCGGTGCACACCACCGAGGAGATCGGCCAGCTCGCGCGCGCCGTCGACGACATGCACGGTCAGGCACTCCGGCTCGCCGGCGAGCAGGCGCACCTCCGGCTGCAGATCGGCGACATGTTCGAGACCCTGGCCCGGCGCAGCAAGTCGCTGGTCGACCAGCAGTTGGGCCTGATCGAGAACCTCGAATTCGAGGAGAAGGACCCCAAGCGGCTCGAGAGTCTGTTCCGGCTCGACCATCTCGCGGCCCGCATGCGCCGCAACGGCGACAACCTGCTGATCCTGTCCGGTAACCGGGTCCGACGCGCCCAGTCCGCCCCCGTGCAGATCGGCGACACGGTGCGCGCCGCGATGTCCGAGGTCGAGAACTATCAGCGGGTGCAGCTCGGGTCCACTCCGAACGGCGCATTGAGCGGTGCGGTCGCGGCCGACGTCGCGCATCTGCTCGCCGAACTGCTCGACAATGCGCTGCGCGCCTCCCCGCCGGACAGCAAGGTGTGGATCACGTTCGCGCGTGCCGTCGACGGCGGGGTGCTCCTCGAGATCGAGGACAGTGGAATCGGTATTCCCGCAGAACAGCTGGACGAGATCAACGAGCGTCTCGCATCGGGTGGCGCGGTCGGTCCGGAGACGGCCCGGCACATGGGCCTGTTCGTGGTCAGCCGCCTCGCGGCCCGCCACCGGCTCACGGTCCGCCTGCGGCGGACATACGAGTCCGCGTCCGATCAGGGCGTCACCGTGAGCGTGCACATTCCCGACACCCTGCTGGTCTCGCAGCTCGAGATGCCACAGACCGGTCCGGTCCCGCGCGTGGGCACCGCCGGGCTGCCGCAGGTGACCATCGTCCACTCCGGCGAGATGCCGCAACTGGTCGCCGAACCCGCCCGGCAGGAGCCGGTGCCCGCGGCGAACCCGGCGAGCGCCCTGCCGCGGCGCACTCCCGGTGCGACGGAGCTGCCGCGGCGCACTCCCGGCGCGACGGAACTGCCGCGGCGCACTCCCGGCGCCGCCGTTCCCGCGCCACTGTCGGTGGATCCCGCTCCCGTGCACCACGCGCCCGAGGAACAGTATTCGCCTCCGCCGACGCCTCCGCCCGCACAGGCGCCCGCGCCGCTGCCGCCCGTGTCCGAGCCCGCCGCACCGGCTTTCGGCAGTACCGACTCCACCGAGTCCCCGGGCGCCCAGTCGGTCGACATCACGCCGCCCGCAAGGCGTCACCGTTACCTGAGCAACGCTGCCAAGACCGCGTCGTTCTTCCAGCCGCGTCCGAATGTGGCTCCGTCCCAGGACGTTACGACCACCGGAACGCCGATCTTCTCCGGCATGGTCACGGACTGGCTCACGGATCCGACCGAGTCGGAGAATCTCGGCAAGTTCGAATGGACGTCGGCCGCCGACCAGGGTTGGACCGCCGCACACCGGGCCAGTGAGGCCCCGGTCGAGGCCAGGACCGAATCGGGTCTGCCGCAGCGTAAGCCGGGACATCGGCTGGTGCCGGGCGGGGTCGACGCCGGCGACCGGGCCGCGAACCGGTCGCGGCTGCGTGACCCGGAAGCCGTCCGTGAGAACCTGAGCCGCCACCAAAAGGGAACTCGCGAGGGCCGCGCAGTGAGCTCGGCCGACCGCGCCAGTATCGGAGGAGACAGATGAGTATCGATCAGGGAATGGTGTCGAACGGGGATCAGGGCTCCGGCGGCGCCCGCCCGCTCGACTGGTTGGTCTCGAATTTCGCCAGGGAGATCCCGGGCGTCTCGCACGCCGTGCTGGTGTCCGCGGACGGCCTGCTCATGGCGGGCAGTGAGCATCTGCCGCTCGATCGTGCGGAGCAGCTCGCGGCGGTCACCTCCGGGCTCGCCAGCCTGTCCGCGGGGGTGTCGAACCTCTTCGACGGTGGCGGAGTCCTGCAGTCGGTCGTCGAGATGCAGCGCGGCTACCTGTTGCTGATGAGCGTCGGCGACGGATCGCACCTGGCCGCGCTGACCTCCTCGTCGTGCGACATCGGGCAGGTCGGCTACGAGATGGCACTGCTGGTCGAGCGGGTCGGCAGCTCCGTGCAGGCCACGCCGCGATCGATGTTCGGATCCTGACAGGACCGTGGCCATGAACGACGAGTACGACGAGGTGAGCGAGCGCGGGCCGAGCCTGGTGCGCCCGTACTCGCTCACTTCCGGCCGGACGAAACCGGCGGTGGAACTGGCGCTGGAGGCTCTGATCCAGGCGCTTCCGCCCCGGGATTATCAGACCCCGGACCTGGGAGACATCGAGGCGACGATCATTGCGCTGTGCGCGCAGTCGCCGTCGGTGGCCGAGATCGCCGCCCGAGTGGGTGTGCCGATCGGTGTGGCACGGGTGCTCGTCGCCGATCTCGTCGAGTCCGGTCACCTGCGGATCCTGGCAACTCTCCAAGACGACGCGAGCGACACCGAACGTCGCGAACTTATCGAAAGGGTCCTCGGTGGACTACGGAACATCTAGCTCTGAGCGCAACCGGGTGACCTCGACCAAGATCGTCATTGCGGGCGGCTTCGGTGTCGGCAAGACCACTCTCGTCGGCGCGGTGTCGGAGATCGTCCCGCTGCGGACGGAGGCACTGGTCACCAACGCCTCCGACGGTGTGGACAATCTCACGGCCACCCCACAGAAGTCGACCACCACCGTGGCGATGGACTTCGGGCGCATCAGCCTCGCACCGGACCTGGTCCTGTATCTGTTCGGAACGCCGGGACAGCAGCGGTTCTGGTTCATGTGGGACGACCTGATCCGCGGTGCGATCGGTGCGATCGTGTTGATCGACACCCGCAGACTGGACGAGTCGTTCGCCGCGGTCGACTATTTCGAGGCCCGCAACCTGCCGTTCGTGGTCGCGGTCAACGAGTTCGACGACGCGCCGCGGTACCCACTCGAGGAGATTCGTCAGGCACTCGCGGTGTCGGCGCAGGTGCCGATCCTGTCCATCGACGCCCGCAACCGGGAGTCGGCGAAGGCCGCATTGGTCGCGATCACCGAGTACGCGCTCACCCGGCTCGGTCAGACGGTCGGGTAGAACCCCGCCGGCACCAGCTTCGCCGGCGCATCCGACTCGACGCGTAAGGCCGGGCAATCAGCGAGTGCTGCCAGGTCTGGCTGACCTGCACCTATAGACTTGACGGGTTGCGCGTGCCTGGCATCGGAGCCATCGAGCTTCAACGCTTCGCACGCCCAGGGTCCACAGGCTCTACCAGGACCGTTTTGCTGAGAAGAAGAGGAGCCGATGACTGACACCACGTTGCCGCCGGAGGAATCGGGGCACGACCGCATCGAGCCGGTGGACATCCAGCAGGAGATGCAGTCCAGCTACATCGACTACGCGATGAGCGTGATCGTGGGCCGCGCGCTGCCCGACGTGCGCGACGGCCTCAAGCCCGTGCACCGCCGCGTCCTGTACGCGATGTACGACAACGGCTACCGCCCGGACCGCGGCTACGTGAAGTCCGCGCGCCCGGTCGCCGACACGATGGGTAACTACCATCCGCACGGCGACAGCTCCATCTACGACACCCTCGTGCGCATGGCGCAGCCGTGGTCGCTGCGCTACCCGCTGGTCGACGGCCAGGGCAACTTCGGTTCCCGCGGCAACGACGGCGCGGCCGCGATGCGTTACACCGAGTGCCGCCTCACGCCGCTCGCCATGGAGATGGTGCGCGAGATCGACCACGACACAGTCGATTTCGTCCCGAATTACGACGGCAAGACGCAGGAGCCGACGGTTCTCCCGAGCCGTATCCCGAACCTGCTGATCAACGGTTCCGGCGGTATCGCGGTCGGTATGGCCACCAACATCCCGCCGCACAACCTGCGCGAGGTCGCCGAGGCCATCTACTGGGCGCTCGACAACCACGAGGCCGACGAGGAAGCCACCCTCGAAGCGGTCATGGAGCGGGTCAAGGGCCCCGACTTCCCGACGGCCGGCCTGATCGTCGGCGGCCAGGGCATCCAGGACGCCTACCGCACCGGTCGCGGCTCGATCCGMATGCGCGGTGTCGTCGAGATCGAGGAGTCGGACCGCGGCGCCACCCAGATCGTCATCACCGAGCTGCCCTACCAGGTCAACCCGGACAACCTGATCACCTCGGTCGCCGAGCAGGTGCGCGACGGCAAGATCGCCGGCATCTCCAAGATCGAGGACCAGTCCTCGGACCGTGTCGGCATGCGCATCGTCGTCGTCATCAAGCGTGACGCCGTCGCCAAGGTGGTGCTGAACAACCTCTACAAGCACTCGCAGCTGCAGACCAGTTTCGGCTGCAACATGCTGTCCATCGTCGACGGGGTGCCGCGCACCCTGCGCCTGGACCAGATGATCCGGCTGTACACCACGCACCAGCTCGAGGTCATCGTCCGGCGCACGCGCTACCTGCTGCGCAAGGCCGAGGAGCGGGCCCACATCCTGCGCGGTCTGGTCAAGGCACTGGACGCGCTCGACGAGGTCATCGCGCTCATCCGCGCGTCGCAGACCGTCGACATCGCCCGCGCCGGCCTGATCAACCTGCTCGACGTCGACGACATCCAGGCCGACGCGATCCTCGCGATGCAGCTGCGTCGCCTGGCCGCTCTCGAGCGTCAGAAGATCATCGACGAGTTGGCCGAGATCGAGCTCGAAATCGCCGACTACAAGGACATTCTCGCGAAGCCGGAGCGGCAGCGCGCGATCGTGCGGGACGAGCTTGCGGAGATCGTGGACAAGTACGGCGACGACCGTCGCACCCGCATCATCGCGGCCGACGGCGACGTCACCGACGAGGACCTCATCGCGCGCGAGGACGTCGTCGTCACGATCACCGAGACCGGCTACGCCAAGCGCACCCGGACCGACCTGTACCGCTCGCAGAAGCGCGGCGGCAAGGGCGTGCAGGGTGCCGGGCTCAAGCAGGACGACCTGGTCAAGCACTTCTTCGTCAGCTCGACGCACGACTGGATCCTGTTCTTCACCACCAAGGGGCGCGTGTACCGCGCCAAGGCGTACGAGCTGCCCGAAGCCAGCCGCACCGCCCGCGGCCAGCACGTCGCGAACCTGCTGGCGTTCCAGCCGGACGAGCGGATCGCGCAGATCATCCAGATCAAGACCTACGAGGACGCGCCGTACCTGGTGCTCGCGACCCGCAACGGCCTGGTCAAGAAGTCCAAGCTCACCGACTTCGACTCCAACCGCAGCGGCGGCATCGTCGCCGTCAACCTGCGCGGCGAGGACGAACTGGTGGGCGCGGTGCTGTGCTCGTCCGACGAGGACCTGCTGCTGGTCTCGGCCAAGGGACAGTCGATCCGGTTCGCCGCGACCGACGAGGCGCTGCGCCCGATGGGCCGCGCGACGTCCGGTGTGCAGGGCATGCGGTTCAACCAGGACGACGAACTGCTCTCGCTCAACGTGGTCCGTGAGGGCACGTACCTGCTGGTCGCCACCTCCGGTGGCTACGCCAAGCGCACGCCCATCGAGGACTACGTCGCTCAGGGTCGTGGCGGAAAGGGCGTTCTCACCATCCAGTACGACCCGAAACGTGGCACCCTTGTCGGTGCGGTCATCGTCGACGACGACGACGAGCTGTACGCGATCACCTCGGGCGGCGGTGTCATCCGCACCGCAGCCAAGCAGGTGCGTAAGGCCGGCCGTCAGACGAAGGGCGTGCGGTTGATGAACCTCGGGGAGGGTGACACCCTGCTCGCGATCGCGCGTAACGCCGACGAGCCCGAGGAAGCTGCTGCGGGTTCGTCCGATGGAGCGAAGGAGTCGTAGTTGAGCACTCCCCAACAGCCCGGYGACGGCAAGAAGGACGGTAAGCCGGACGAAACGCCCGGTAAGCCGGCCTCCGGCTCGGCCGACGCGAATCCTGCTGCGGGGTCGGCCGAGTCGGCCGCTCCCGCGCAGGGCAGCGCTCCCGCGCAGGGTCCGGGTCCGCAGAAGCCTCCGGTCCAGAAGCCGGCGGAGCAGAAGGCACCTGAGCAGAAGCCCGCGGAGCAGAAGGCGCCCGAGCAGAAGCGGCCGGGACAGACGCCGCCGTGGCAGCGGGGACAGCAGCAACAGCAGCGTGTGCCGCAGACCAACCTGAGCCGCCCGGGTGGACCCGTCCCGGGTCAGGGTGCGCCGGGTCAGGGTGCGCCGGGTCAGGCCGGGGGGCCCAAGCCTCCCGTCGGCCCGGCCAAGCCGAGCACCAACGGCAAGGCGGCCCCGTCTGCCCCGGCCAAGTCCACCCGGCCTGTCGTGACGGGCACGGCCGCTCCCAAGCCGCCGGCTCAGCCCCAGGCTCAGCCGCCGGCCGGGCCCAGCAGGCCCGCCCGGCCCGTCGTGACCGGTACGGCGGCCCCGAAGCCACCCACGTCCTCTCCTGCGGCCCCTGGCGGGCCGCAAGGGGGTGCGGGCGGCCCGGAGGCGGGACAGACCGCGAAGGCGGCGGCGAAGGCCGCGGCCAAGTCGAAGGCGGCGGTCATCGACGGGCCCACCCGCAGCATCGCCCGCACCGATCTGGCAAAGGACATGCCGGACCTGTCGGCGGTGAAGCATCCGGTGCCCGCCGGTGCCCCGGCTGCAGCCGGCTCGGCCCGCAAGGCGGCCGCTGCCGCGCTCACCGTGTCGACCCCGGCCGAGGGTGAGGGACTACGGGCGACGGTCCAGGTGCGCCGCGTCGACCCGTGGTCGATGCTCAAGGTGTCGCTGGTGATCTCGGTGGCGCTGTTCTTCGTGTGGATGGTCGCCGTGGGCCTGCTGTACGTCGTTCTCGACGGCATGGGCGTGTGGGACAGGCTCAACAGTGCCTTCACCGAGATCGTGACCGACACCGGCAGCGGTGGACTGGTGACGTCCGGTCAGGTGTTCGGTTACTCGGCCCTGATCGGGCTGATCAATGTGGTGCTTATCACAGCGATCGCGACGATCGGTTCGTTCATCTACAACCTGTGTTCCGACCTGGTCGGCGGCGTGCAGGTCACTTTGGCAGACCCCGACTGACCAGGCAAAAGAGTGCCCCGCCGGAGCCGTTTTGGTATCCGACGCTTCGGTGGGGTAATCTTCTGCCCGGTTCAAGGGCCTATAGCTCAGGCGGTTAGAGCGCTTCGCTGATAACGAAGAGGTCGGAGGTTCAAGTCCTCCTAGGCCCACTCCACGTGCCAACGAAGGGGTTACCAACGTGAAGGTCATCCTGATTACGGGAGCCGGATTGCTGGTGGCTCTCGGGCTCGCCAAGTTGCTGTCCAAGCGACGCGGTGAAGATGTCTGGCACGAGGTCACAAGTCGCTGAATTCGGTTTCCGGAACCAGTGCAGACGGGGCCTTAGCTCAGTTGGTAGAGCGCTGCCTTTGCAAGGCAGATGTCAGGAGTTCGAATCTCCTAGGCTCCACAGGTTAGTACGCAGATCAGAGCCACTTTCTCGGGAATGAGAAGGTGGCTCTTTCTCGTTGCTGGGCACATTTTGGGCACACTCGGCGCTCGAGTCTGATGATTCCGAGCCAGGTCTAGCGAGGTTGTGCAGCCGCTTCGCGATCATCCCGAGGTCGTCAAACAGGTGCCCGTAGCGGTCCAACGTCAGCGCAGCCGACGAGTGCCCGAGCATCCGCTGCAACGTCTTGATGTTCGCGCCGGCCGTGATCACCAGCGACGCCGCCGTATGCCGCAGCTCGTGCGGTGTCAGGCCCTCCGGGACCGCCGTCGCCTTCACCGCCTTGTCCCACCACCTCCGGCGCACGTTCCCGGCCCGCAGATAGCCGCCACGGCTGTCGGGGAACACCAGGGCATCGGGGGAGCAGCTTTCTACGCGCTCGCGCAGCAGATCGACGACGAACCCCGGCACTGGCACATCCCGCGCCTGGTTCGACTTCGTGCTGATCGGCTGCCTTCGCCGACAGATCGACCTGGTGAACCCAAGCCTGTGTGGGGCCCTTCATTGTTCCAACTGTTCGATCTTCCACAGGTGGATCAGCCGCCGGACTCCAGGGTGACGGCATTGCCTGAAGATGTCGAGGGGCGGTAGCCCGTGACTGTCCGACGGAGTCGCGCCCTCTCTCCGCTGGGCCTTCCCCGCAGAAGAGGTCCGACCTGATCGGCTTTCAAACACGGGCAGGTCCGGCCCAGTTCTGCGCCGATCGCCGCAAAGGGTACGCACTGGTGCGTACCCCTGAAACTTCTTGCGAGTGACACGATGTCCCTTGCGAGCTCACTCGACGGGAGCGTTGCCCGCCCGCTGGCCCGCTGCATCCGGATCTGTGCCTACATCTGGGCGACGGCGTCGCGGACGTTGGGCAGGCCGAGCAGTGCACGCATCACCTCGTACGGGACCGGGCCATCCATGTGCTCGACGAGCGCCCTCAGCACGAGCCGGCCGGGGACGACCACCCCGAGATCGGAGACTTCGGCTGGCGCGTCCTTGGCGTAGTCGTCCCATTCCTCGCCGTGCCAGGTGCCGACGCGAATCGGGTTGTGGATTGTGTCGACGGCGTAGACCGTGAACGGCCCCGGCAGTAGCGGAAGCAGATGCTCGGTGACGAGCTGTCGCAGTATCGGGTGAGTGTCGATGTCCCAGCGTTGTCTCGGCTCGATGAGTCCGGCGTCTTCGGCGTCCTGGATCCACTCCCCGACGACGTCGCCATCAGTGAATCCCCATTTGCTGAACAGGCCATTGGCGGGCAGGTACAGGTCATTCACCGGTGCTTCTTCCTCATCTGTCGTTTGCGGCGGAGGTTGGCGCGGCGTCGTCGGAGGGACCGCGCGCTGCGGGGCAGGGCGTCCCCGAACAGCAGTCGCAGCGCGCCCCGGATCACATCGGGGAAGGTGACCGAGACCGAGTACTCGCGGGCCGACGGTGGTGGTTCGTACAGGCAGGCTCTCCGACACGCCGGACCATCACGGGCCCGTTCTTCGCGGACCATTCCTCGTTCTCGCGCTGCATCCGCTTCGCCCGATGCTCGGCAGGCTTCTCCCACCACGTCGCCGCACACGAGTTCGTCATGGCTCGAGTATCCCAAGATGCGTACTTGGGCGCTGGCGTCGTTGCTGTCACCCGATAGCTGGTCGTCGCGCGACTATGCCATCACCCGGCTCGTCGTCGGAGGTGAGGAGCAGACTCCAATTCGTCTGCCGGGCCAGTGCATCGAAGACCCTCTTGGCGCGTTCCCGGCGCGGGGCCAGTTCTCCGAGGTAGCGGATCGCGACCAGTGTCTCGTCCGAATCTGAATCACCGTAGATATCGACCCGCGTGCGATCGTCTGGGTTCATCACGGATGCCGGCCATCCTTGACGACAGCTCCCAGGACCTCGGCTACAAGGGCCGCTACAACCACAGATGCAGGTCCAGTCACTTCGACGTAGTCGAGATTTGCCACCCTCGGAACCTCACGCATCTATGGATCATCCATCCCCGCCCGGCCGAGAGACGATTGTGAATCTCGGCCAGACGGAGAAGCGACGCGCGGGACTTGCACCCGGACCTTCCCGCTGTACGGGGGTGAGCTACTTCCTCCAGGGGCCGCAACTGGAGTGGCGCTTTCCTTCGGGAGAGCGCCTTTTGTGTTTCCGGGGTCCCGTGCCACGGCGGACGTCGCACACGCCCTGCTGCGCGACATGGTGCGCTGCGCGGTAGACGGCGCGCGGGCGGCGATTCTGCGCGCAGCAGGGCGGCTGGGGGCCTTCTGGGGCCCGGGCGGGTCGATCAGCCCGTGATCATGTCTTCCTGGCCCCAGACGGCGCGCATGCTGACGATCTTGCCGGCGTCGTCGAACTCCATGATGTCGATGGGTGCGATCTCGGCGGTCTGATCGCCGATCTTCGTGATCAGACGGAAGTGGAAGGCCGCGGTGTTGGCCGCGATGCGCAGCGTCACCAGCTCGGCCTCCTGGTCCAGCGGCTCGATGATCGCGTAGAACTCACGGATCGACTCGCGCGTGGTGCGGGGCTCGGTGCCCACGGGATCCTCGACGCTGGCGCCCTCGGCGTACAGCGCCAGGATGTCGTCGGCGGTGCCGCTCGCGACAGCCTTGATGTAGCTCTCGACGGTGCTCCGGATGCTCTCGGGTGACGCGGCCATGCTGCTCCTCCATAGTTGGAACCTGTTTCAGTTTGCGAGGGTATCGCAGCGCTGCGGTCGGATGGCTCCAGCCGCGAATGACGAAACGGGTGAAGGCGATCGGAGCGGTCCTCCCGCGCGTAGCACGCATACCGTTCGTTCAGTGCGGGAATGGTTCGAACTGGGACTGGCATCACAGAAGGCTGGATATGCTGTGGCGAGGCCCAGTTCGACTCGCCCACCTCGGGAGCTGCCATGAAGCTCGGGAAGATGGTCGCCACAGCCGCTTTCGTTGCGATGACCGTTGCCGTCGGTGCCGGCACCGCCTCGGCCGATCCGGCCGCGATCGTGAATACCGCGTCGGCCCAGGGGAACGACCAGGGCGTCGGGTTCACCACCGCGGTCGACCCGTCCGGTGCGACGGTCACGACGGTGCTCGATGCGGGCACGTTCCGCATCGAGGCGGACGGTGCGCAGGTGAGCGTCGTGCGCGACGACGGCACCGTCGTCGGCGCCGTTCCGCTGGCGTACCGCCTCGGCGGGCAAATGTTCCCGATCGCGGGCAGTGTGGGGACGGACGGGCGCACGCTGACGCTGACGCCGGATCGAAATCCTTTGCAGACCAATCCGGTCCGCATCGACGACCCGGTTGCGCAGCAGAAGCTGATCGAAGAGGCCCAGAAGAACCAGGCGGGCGCAATCATCGGCAACATCGTCGGTTCCGCGGTAGGACTGCTGGTCGGATGCATCGTCGGCGTGATCGGCGGGTGCATCCCCGGTCTGATCGTCGGAGGATTCGTCGGAGCGGCGATCGGAATGGACATCCAGGGCGGGCCTCCGATGCGGCAGGCCTTCATCGACTTCATAACCCCCTGACGTTCAACGTCATCCGACCCCGACGCCGCGTCGCGTCGGGGTCGGATAGTTGTACCGTGGTCTATTCCGGGTGAAACCACTACACGAACGTCCATTTGGCGCTCAAATGGACGCGTGCGTGTGAACGAGGTGGTGAGCGGACCCGTCCGTTCGTTGTGGGCGAGGGCCGGTGCCGCGGTGTACGACCCGATGTTGGTGAAGGCGGAGCGACGCGGAATGGCGGAGCGCCGGCGCCGACTGCTGGCGTCGGCCGAGGGCGCGGTTCTCGAGATCGGTGCCGGTACCGGGCTCAACGTGCCGTACTACCCGACGACCGTGTCGTCGCTGGTGTTGACGGAGCCCATCGCCCCGATGGCGGCGCGACTGCGCAATCGGGTGCGGACGTTGCGGCCCGACGCCGAGGTGGTCGAGGCGCCGGGGCACCGGTTGCCCGCCGCGACTGGCATCGTCGACACCGTCGTGAGCACGCTCGTGCTGTGCACCGTGCCGGACCCCGATGCGGTCCTAGGCGAGATCGCTCGGGTACTGCGTCCGAACGGTCGTTTCCTGTTCTGCGAGCACGTACGCTCGGAGGATCCGGCTCTGGCGCGGCGGCAGGATCGCCTCGCCGGGCCGTGGTCGGTGTTCGGGCAGGGGTGCCGGTGTGATCGCCGTACTCTGTCATCGATCTCGGGGGCGTTCGGGGACGTCGAGGTCGATCATGGAGCGTGGCAGGGGATGCCGGCGTTGGTTCGTCCACTGGTGATCGGACGGGCGATGCACGGCACGGTGTCCGGTCGCGGCACGTCGCCGCGACCGGTGATCTGACAAAGGTCGGTAGGCCATGGAAGCAGGGGGATGAAGTGAGTCGTACCGGAAAGGTACCGGTCTCGGCCGAGGGCGGGAAGGAACGGCCGGACAAGCGTGACGAGATCCTGACGGCGTCGTCGGAACTGTTCGCGGCCAAGGGATATACGGGTACGTCGATGCGGGACATCGCGGGCGCCACCGGGATGCTGGCCGGCAGCCTGTATTACCACTTCGATTCGAAGGAAGCGTTGGCCGCGACGATGGTCCGGGGCCTGCGCGACGACATCGTCGTCGCGGTGCAGCGTCCCGCGGTGGCGTCGGACTCCCCGATCGAGGCGATCCGGCGATTCGCGCTGGACATCGCCGACGCGTCCGCCCGCCATCCCGGCGCACTGCAGGTGTGCCTGGGTGTACCCGGGACGCGGGACGAGGAGCTTCAGGGCCTCCTCGCGGCCGAGCCGCGGTGGTCGGAGAAGAAGTGGCAGACGCTGATTCGCAATGCCGAGCAGGCGGGCGTACTGCGCTCCGAGGTCGATTCCCGGATCCTGCGCGAGGTACTACGGGTCGCGCTCACGCACAGCGCGACGCTCGCGCCCACCGGATTCTCGGCGCGCAAGGTCGCGGGTTGCACGATCGACATGTTGTTCGGCGGACTCGCAACCAAGCCTGCCGACGACGATCTGTCCGACTCGGCGTCCGCCCGGGTGGCGCGCAAGGTGATCGCGTCGTGGGACCGCGAGGACTCGATGATCTTGTCCGACAAGCAGGATCGCATCCTCGATGCTGCCCGGTTCGTGTTCGCCGAACGCGGGTTCGATGCGACGACGACCCGGGACATCGCCACCGCGGTGGGGCTGACCCAGGGCAGCCTGTACCACCACTTCGAGTCGCGGGAAGCAATCCTCGTCGCGATCCTGCAGCACTTCTCGTCCCGCATGCGCGCCGCGCACGAGGAGATCGGGGCGGTGGGCGGGACACCGCTCGAGACCATTGACGCGCTGATCCGGATGCGCAGTGCTGCCGGTAAGCGGTTCGACGCCGAGATCGCGATTCTCAAGTCGTGGGTGATGCTCACCGGCAAGGAGCACTTCGACTTTCTGAAGAAGGACGGCCGCAAGTTGCTGCGAGTGTGGGATCGCGCCTTCGCGGCGGGCGTGCGTGACGGCAGCGTCACGATGCCGGGATCGACTCGGTTGGTGTTCCAGTGCATGGGCGAGATCCTGTGGTCCACACACGGACTGCCGCGTGTCTCCACCGAGCGCATGACCCGGTACAACCTCGAGACGGTCCTGTGGGGGGCCTCACCCAAGTAGCACGACGTCGGCGCGACGACGGGAGGAAGTCGTGATCGGGAGGTGGTGTGCCGCAGCGGCGGCGGTGATCGGTGTAATGGTGGCCGGTGCACCGGCCGCGGCGGCGCCACCGGACTTCTACCTCCCGCCGCCGGGGTTACCCGCGGGCCCGGCCGGGGACGTGATCCGGGCCGAGCCGATGCCGCTGGTGTGGCAGGTGGGGGTACCCAACATGGTCACCGGCGCCTACTTCGATCCGGCACTGCCGTGGACCGGACCCGGTCCGCGTCCGCTGGTGAGTATGGCGGCCGGCACCCAGGGCCAGGGCGATCAGTGTGCGCCGTCCCGGACGCTCGGCGACGTGATCCGGTACGTCTCGCCGAGCGAGACGGTGACGTCGTACGAGATGGTGTTCGTCAACGCCTTGCTGTCGCAGGGGATCGCGGTGGTGATCACCGACTACGAGGGGCTCGGAACCCCGGGGACACACTCGTACGTCAACCGGGCGTCGGAGGCACACGCCGTGCTCGACGCGGCCCGCGCCGCGATGCGCCTGCCCGGCACCGCGCTCAGGCCGCACGCTCCCGTCGGGTTCTGGGGCTACTCGCRTCAGACCTATCCGGAGGCCCGGGAGCTGATCGATTCCGAACTCAACGACCGCGGCCGGCAGATGCTCGCCGACGTGCAGAACCAGTGCGTCAACGAGACGAAGGCGACGTACGGGTTCCAGCGCACGGAGGCGTTCACCCGCACCGGTGAGCCGCTGAATCCGTTACCGCCGATCAACCCGGGCACGGGACTCAACCACGCGCTCCCGTACGTGTTCGGGGTGCCGGAGTCGGTCACCTGGATGACCGACCGCTTCGCGGGTCGGCCGGCGCCGACCACCTGCCGGGTTTCGTGAGCGGCTAGCGCGGGTCGGTCACCGACGGCGGCTCGGCCGCCACCGGCGGCATCTCGGGCCGTCGGGTGAGCGCGACGACGGCCGCCCCCACCGCGGCCACGACCGCACCGAGGCCGATCAGCACCCGTCGGCGGCCGGCCGAGGACGTCGGGGTGGAATCACTCTTGGTCGCACGCGTCATGCCTCCACTCTTACACAGCTCGCACACGTCGCCCGGAGCGCAATGGCACGATAGGGGGGTGACTTCACAGACTGCTACCGCAACGCTGCACACCAACCGCGGCGACATCAAGATCGCCCTGTTCGGTAACCACGCGCCGAAGACCGTCGAGAACTTCGTCAGCCTGGCCGACGGTTCCAAGGAGTACTCCACGCAGAACGCCAAGGGCGAGGCCTCCGGCCCGTTCTACGACGGCGCCGTCTTCCACCGCGTCATCGACGGCTTCATGATCCAGGGCGGCGACCCGACCGGCACCGGTCGCGGCGGCCCGGGCTACAAGTTCGGCGACGAGTTCCACCCGGAGCTGCAGTTCGACCGCGGCTACCTGCTGGCCATGGCCAACGCCGGCCCGGGCACCAACGGCTCGCAGTTCTTCATCACCGTCGGCCCCACCCCGCACCTGAACCGCCGCCACACCATCTTCGGTGAGGTGCTGGACGAGGAGTCGAAGAAGGTCGTCGACGCCATCGCCACCACCGCGACGGACCGCGGCGACCGCCCGGTCGACGACGTCGTGATCAACAACATCACCATCGCGTAAGGATCCACGAATGACGAACCCCGGCTGGGGTGGCACGGCGAGCGAGGGCACCCCGCCACCTCAGCCGAGGTGCGTGCACCACCCCGATCGTCCCACCGCCCTCTCCTGCACCCGCTGCGGTCGTCCGGCGTGCCCGGACTGCCTGCGTGCCGCCTCCGTCGGCCACCAGTGCGTCGACTGTGTCGCCGCTGGTCAGCGTGATGTGCCGCAGGCACGTACCGTCGCCGGTGCACCGGTACGCACGCAACTGCCGACGCCGCTGCTGACGTACGTCCTGATCGCGGTCAACGTGCTGATCTTCGCGGTCACCGCCGTGCAGTCCCGCAGCGTGATGGACAACCACATCGCGTCGCCGCTGTTCCTCGACTGGGTGCTGTGGGGTCCGGCCGTCGCCGCCGGCGAGTTCAGCCGCATCGTCACCAGCGGATTCCTGCACATCGGCCTGATGCATCTGGCCGTCAACATGTTCGCGCTGTACGTGATCGGCCGGGACACCGAGATGGTGCTCGGGCGGGCGCGCTACCTCGCGGTCTATGTGATCGCGCTGCTCGGCGGATCGGCGTCCGTACTGATGCTCGACCCGCTGATCCCCACCGCGGGCGCGTCGGGCGCGATCTTCGGTCTGCTCGGTGCGCAGGCGGTGATCCTGCTCCGGCTCAAGCGCAGTCCGATGCCGGTGCTGGCGGTCATCGCGATCAACGTGATCATCAGCGTCACGATCCCCGGGATCTCCCTGTGGGGGCACATGGGCGGCCTGGTCGCCGGTGCCGCCGCGACCGCTGCCCTCCTGTACGTCCCGGGTGCTGTCGGCGCCAGGGACCGCAAGACCGCCGGCACCGCCGGTTGGTTCGCCCTCGGTGGCGTCGGACTGCTGACGCTGGTCGTCACCGCTGCCGCCGTCGCCGCCATCTGACCGTAGCGCCGGTCAGTCGCTGCCCGCGGCCCGATCCTCCGGCGGCACCAGTCGGTGCACGGACAGGGCGTCGAACACCACCACCGGGTCGACGCCCAGGTCCCAGCGTCCGAAGATCAGCAGACGTTCGGCGCCGTCGGGATCGACGGCGTCGATCTCGAGCATCGGCACCCGCCGGCCGAGCCGCGGGTAGCGGACGATGCGGATCCGGGCGATGTCGTCGGGCCGGTACGTGCGCCGGCCCGTCAACCGCGTCACCGCGACGGCGGAGCCGCCCGCGCCACCGGCGGCGCGCACGATCGCGAGTTTGGGGCGCTGTCTTGCGCCGAGACCGGCGAGCACGAACATCCCGACCGCGGCCAGCACGGCCAGGAACTGTCCCGGCGCGTCGAGTCCCAGCAGCAGCGCCGCGAGGAGCATGGCGATGCCGCCGGCGGCGAGAGCCACCACCGCGCCGAGTGGGGTAGACCACTCGAGCGGCGGTTCATGATCGACTTCATCCTCAGGCATGTGGACAAGTACCCCCGTTATCCACAGGGGTTATCCACACTGGGGATGAATAACACGCGTGTAATTGACTGCCTGGGGATAACTCGGCCGCTGAAACAGACCGGCAGGTCAACGCCATCTCATCGTCATGATCAGGCCCACGACCATGAAGCCGAAGCCGATGAGGAAGTTGTAGGCCCCCAAGTTGTTCATCCATGTGAGGTTTTCGCCCGCGAGGTAGTACACAATCAGCCAGGCCAGTCCGACCAGCATGAATCCGAGCATCACCGACACGTACAGCGCGCTCGACGGCCCGGCCTTCACCTTCACCGGGGTGCGGTTCGCGGGATTGATCGTGTAGTCGGTCTTCTTCCGGACCTTCGACTTCGGCATGACTTCCTTATTCGTGTGGATGGGCCCAGCGGGCTCGGGGCGGATCGGTCGCGCGGCGAGCGCGGTGCCCGGATCGGTCCGGGCCGACAAGGTACATTCGGCAGTACCTGTTGTGTAATACACGCTAACTCAAACAAGCACAGCCAGGACCGGTCGCGCACCGAATCGTCCGTGGTGGGAGTGGTGGTCGAGGGTGCCGGACGTCGAGGAGGAGCCGCAGGGCAACCGCCCGCGGTTCGGCTTCTGGCCGATTGCCGTCCTCGTGGTCTGCCTGGTCGCGGGGCTACTGCTGGCGACCACGCGGCAAGTCTCGCACGGCAACGAAATCCGCGCCGCCGATTCGACCCGTTTGTCCGACCTCGTGCGCCGTGCCCAGACCGAGGCGGACGCCGCCGCCCGCACCCGTGACGAGCTGGCCGCGCAGGTACAGGACCTGCAGGAGAATGCGGCCGGCACCGACACCCGAGTCGCCGAGGCGCTGGACCAGAGCCGCGCGCTTGCCTCCGCGGCCGGGCTGACCGCCCTCACCGGGCCCGGTGTCGTCGTCACCCTCACCGACGCCCCCCGCGACGCCGACGGCAAGTACCCGGCCGGGGCGTCGCCCGACGACCTCGTGGTCCACCAACAGGATGTGCAGAGCGTGCTCAACGCGCTGTGGACAGGTGGCGCCGAGGCGATCGCGATGCAGGACCAGCGGATCGTGAACACATCGGCGCCGCGGTGCATCGGGAACACGCTGCTGCTGCACGGGCGCACGTACAGCCCGCCGTACGTGGTGACCGCGATCGGCGACCCGGCCCGGCTCGCCGCGACCCTCGCGAACGAGCCCGGCATCAAGACGTTCAAGCAGTACGCCGTCCGCTACGGCCTGGGATACACCCAGCAGGAATCCGGCCACCTGACGGTTCCCGCATACACCGGGCAGCTGCACACCGAGTACGCGCAGCCGGTCGCGTAGCAACCGCCCGATCCCGCGCATTACTCTTCTTCCCATGCGCATTCTGGTCGTCGACAACTACGACAGCTTCGTGTTCAACCTGGTCCAGTACCTGGGTCAGCTCGGGACGCAGGCCGAAGTGTGGCGCAACGACGACCCCCGGCTGACCGGGGACGACGCGATCGCGGCCGCCGCCGCCGACTTCGACGGCATCCTGCTCAGCCCCGGCCCCGGCACCCCGCAGCGGGCCGGCGCGACGATGCCGCTGGTAGGAGCCTGCGCCTCCGCGCAGACACCGCTGCTGGGCGTGTGCCTCGGGCACCAGGCGATCGGCGCGGCATTCGGCGCCACGGTCGACCGAGCGCCCGAACTGCTGCACGGCAAGACCAGCATCGTCCACCACAACGGCGGCGGTGTCCTCGCCGGCCTGCCCGACCCGTTCACCGCCACCCGCTACCACTCGCTGACCGTCGCCCCGGACACCATCCCCGCCGAACTGGAGGTCACCGCGCACACCGACAGCGGCATCGTGATGGCGATGCGGCACCGCGCGCTGCCCATCCACGGCGTCCAGTTCCATCCGGAGTCGGTGCTGACACAGGGCGGGCACCGGATGCTCGCGAACTGGCTCGGCGTGTGCGGTCAGGCACCGGCCGAGACGCTGGTCGCGACGCTCGAGGACGAGGTCGCCCGGTCGCTGGGGGACGCGCTCACACGCTGACCGCCCAGCGACCGTTCCGGTCGACTAGCGGGGAATCCCGAACTCGCCGACGCCCACCGACAGCGGTGCGTCCTTGGCGACGTCGCTGCCCGGGGGCTGCGACTGGGTGAGGATCTTGCCCACCAGATCGGTGTCGAGCGTCTGCTGCTTGGTCTGCGACAGCTGATTCGACGACCCGGTCCAGCCGGCCTTGCGCAGCGCTTYCAGCGCCTGCGAGATCGTCATCTCGGTCAGGCTCGGCATCGTGAACAGCTTGCCGTTGGAGACGCGGACGGTGATCGTGTCGCCCTTCGCGGCGCTCGATCCGCCGGACGGGGACGAGGAGATCACCTGGCCCTCGGGCTTGCCCGAGTCCACCTTCTCGACCTCGACCTTGAAGCCCGCGCCCTCGATGTTGGGCTGCGCCACGTCGATCGTCTGCCCCACGACGTTCGGCACCCGCACCTGCTCGGGGCCCGAGCCGAGAACGACCACGACGGTGGAGTCCAGGTTGGTCTTCGCTCCGGCCGACGGCTCCTGGCCGACGACCATGTCCAGCTGACTCGGGTCGGACGGCGCGCGCTCGACCGTGTCGTCGAGGCGCAGACCGGCCGCGTTGAGCGCCTGAATCGCCTCGTCCTGCGTCAGACCGGCCAGTTTGGGCACCTGTACCTGCTCGGGGCCCGACGACACCACCAGCGTGACGGTGCTGTTCTCGTCCACCGAACTGCCCGACGTGGGATTGGTTCCGATGACATTGCCGTTCGCGACCACCGCGTCGGGCCGGGACTGGATGGTGGTGTCGAGGTTGACGGTGCGCAGCTTGGCCTCGGCCTCCTGCGCGCTCAGCCCCGCGACGGTCGGCACCGTGACCTTCGTCGGCGTCGACAACAGCGAGAAGGTGAACACGCCGATGATGCCGACGACGACGAGTGCCGCGAGCGCGACCAGCACGTTGCGGGTGGTGTTGCGCTTCTTCACGGGGGGCGCCGACGCCGGGATCGCGGCCGGAGCGGCGGTGGCCGTGGCCGTCCGCGCCGGCTCGGCCTGGTATCCCGCTCCGGTGCCCGCGCCGCCGTCCACGGCGCCGAACATCGTGGTCCGGTCCTCGTCGGTCAGCACCATCGGGGCGCTCGGACGCTGACCGCCCAGCACCCGCACCAGGTCGCTGCGCAACTCCGCGGCGCTCTGGTACCGGTTGGCGGGATTCTTGGCCATCGCCTTGAGGATCACCGAGTCCATCGCGCGCGGCACCGCGGGATTGACCAGCGACGGCAGCTTGGGATCCTCCCGCACGTGCTGGTACGCGACGGCGACCGGCGAATCACCCTTGAACGGGGGCTCACCGGTGAGGACCTCGAACAGCACACAGCCCAGCGAGTAGACGTCCGAGCGGGCGTCCACCTGATCGCCGCGGGCCTGCTCGGGCGACAGGTACTGCGCGGTACCGATCACGGCCGCGGTCTGCGTCATCGGGCTCGAGCTGTCCGCGATGGCGCGCGCGATGCCGAAGTCCATCACCTTCACCGCGCCCGCGCGGTTGATCATGATGTTGGCGGGCTTGATGTCGCGGTGCACGATGCCGTTGCGGTGACTGAAGTCCAGGGCCGCGCACACGTCGGCGATGATCTCCATCGCCCGGCGCGGCTGCAGCGGACCCTCGGTGCGGATGAGGTCGCGCAGGGTGTCGCCGTCGACGTACTCCATGACGATGTACGGCAGCGGCCCGGCGTCCGTCTCGGCCTCGCCGGTGTCGTACACCGCGACGATCGCCGGATGGTTCAGCGCGGCCGCGTTCTGCGCTTCGCGGCGGAACCGCAGGTAGAACGTGGGGTCGCGGGCGAGGTCGGCGCGCAGCACCTTGATCGCGACATCCCGGCTCAGACGCAGGTCCCGTCCGAGATGCACCTCGGACATCCCGCCGAACCCGAGAATCTCGCCCAGCTCGTACCGGGAGGAGAGATTGCGCGGTGTCGTCATGGCTGTCCTTGTGTGGCCGTGGTGGTGGTGGCCGTCGTGGTGGTGGTTGTGGTCGGTGCCGTCGTGGTGGTCGTCGTCTGCGGCGGT
This sequence comes from Rhodococcus sp. TAF43, assembly GCF_052113525.1. Lineage (NCBI taxonomy): Bacteria > Bacillati > Actinomycetota > Actinomycetes > Mycobacteriales > Nocardiaceae > Rhodococcus > Rhodococcus sp. TAF43. Next base: position 80,752 of record NZ_JBFRDL010000020.1, on the reverse strand, counting down.
GTGGTGGTCGTCGTAGTCGGCGGCGGTGTCGTCGTCGTGGTTGTGGTCGGCGGCGGCGTTGTCGTGGTGGTCGTCGTGACCGGCGGCGGTGTGGTGGTCGTCGTCCTCGTGGTGGTCGGCGGCGTGGTCCGCGTCGTCGTCGCCGGCGCCTTCGACGTCGATGTCGATGTCACCACCGGCGGGGTCGACGGTTCCTTCGACCCGCCGTCGAAGAACAGCATGCCGAGCGCCGCGAGGGAGGCCAGCGTGAGCAGCGCGCCACCGGCCCACGCGATCGCCTTCTGACCGCTGGTCCAACCGCCGTCCCCGTCCTCCGGGTCCGGGATCTGGCCGGTGTCACCGGTGTAGTTGCGCTGCTGCGTCGGCATCATCGCGGTGGGAGCGGCGACCGGGACCGGGGCCACCACGCTGGTCGCGCCGGTCGGTACCCGACCGGGCGGCGGCGGGCGGCGACCGGCGCGGACGGCGGCCACGGCGTCGGCGAACTCGCCGCCGTTCGAGTACCGGCCCGCCGGATCCTTTGTCAGCGTGATGTCGATCAGCTCGCGGATCGGGGCCGGCAGTTCGGCCGGCATCGGCTCCGGCGGTTCCTGCACATGCTTCATCGCCACCGTCAGGGTGCCGCCGCCACCGAAGGGGCGTCGGCCCGACAGCGCCTCGTAGCCGACCACACCGAGCGAGTACACATCGCTGGCGGCGGTCGCCTCCTGGCCCAGGGCCTGCTCGGGCGCGATGTACTGCGCGGTGCCCATCACCATGCCGGTGCGGGTGACCGGCGAGGCGTCGACGGCCTTCGCGATGCCGAAGTCGGTGATCTTCACCTGGCCGGTGGGGGTGATCAGGATGTTGCCGGGCTTGACGTCGCGGTGCACGACGCCCGCCGAATGCGCGACCTGCAGCGCGCGTCCGGTCTGCTCGAGCATGTCCAGGGCATGCGGAATCGACAGCCGACCGACGCGCGCGAGCACGGCGTTGAGCGGCTCACCCGCGACCAGTTCCATCACCAGGTACGCCAGGTTGGCGCCGGCCTCGTCACGGGTCTCGCCGTAGTCGTACACGCCGGCGATGCCCGGATGGTTGAGCTGCGCGGTGGTGCGGGCCTCGATGCGGAACCGCTCGAGGAACTCGGGGTCGGACGAGAACTCGGCCTTGAGTACCTTCACCGCGACCCGACGGTCGAGGCGGCTGTCGGTGGCCTCCCACACCTGACCCATGCCGCCGGTCGCTATCAGCCGTTGCAGGCGGTAGCGCCCGCCGATCACCGATCCGTTCGTCAACGACATGGCTCAACCCCTCTGCAATCCGGCCGCGATGACGGCCCGCCCGATCGGCGCCGCGACCGATCCGCCGGTCGCGGCGAGCGCGCGGTCGCCGCCGTCCTCGACGATGACCGCGATCGCGACGGTCGGGTTCTGTGCCGGCGCGAACCCGATGTACCAGGCGTGCGGCGGGGTGTTGCGCGGATCGTTGCCGTGCTCGGCGGTGCCCGTCTTGGAGGCGATCTGGACGCCCGGGATCTTCCCGCCGCCGGCCGTGTTGTTCTCGGAGCCGATCATCAGCTGCGTCAGCGTCGCCGCCACCTCGGGCGACACGGCCCGGCCCAGCGACTTCGGCGACGTGGTCGCCAGGTTCGACAGGTCCGGTCCCTGCAGCTGCGACACCAGGTGCGACTCCATCCGCATGCCCCCGTTGGCGATGGTGGCCGCGATCTCCGCGTTCTGCAACGGAGTGAGCGCGACGTCACGCTGCCCGATGCTGGACTGGCCGAGCGCGGCGTCGTCGGGGATGGGGCCGATGGTGCTGTCCGCCACCGGGATCGGGATGCCCGGAGTGCCCGGTCCGATACCGAACGCCGACGCCTGCTCGGCGAGCGCGTCGGATCCGGTCTTGATGCCGAGCTCGACGAACGCGGTGTTGCACGAGCGGGCGAACGCCTCCCGCAGCGACGCCGTCGGCCCGCCGCCGCACGTGGTGCCGTTGTAGTTCTCGAGCGTGGTCGACGTGCCGGGCAGCGTGATGTTCGGTGCGGCCGTCAGCTGCTCGTCCGGGTTGGCGCCGTTCTCGAGCGCGGCCGCCGTGACCACGACCTTGAACGTCGACCCCGGCGGGTACGTCGCCGACACCGCGCGGTTGAGCATCGGCTTGTCCGGATCGGAGCTGAGCTCGTCCCACGCCGCGGACGTCTCGGCGCCGTCGTGGCCGGAGAGCCGGTTGGGATCGTAGCTGGGGGTGCTGGCCATCGCGAGGATGTTGCCGGTGCTCGGTTCGATCGCGACGACCGAACCGGTGTAGCCCTTCGCGGTCAGCTCGTCGTACGCGACCTGCTGCATCACCGGGTCGATCGTGCTCACGACGTTGCCGCCGCGCGGATCGCGGCCCGAGACGAGGTCGAAGAACCGCTTGCTGAACAGGCGGTTGTCGGAGCCGTTGAGGACCGGGTCCTCGGCCTTCTCGAGGCCCGCGCTGCCGTACTGCATCGAGTAGAAGCCGGTGACCGGGGCGTTCGCGAGCGGGCTCGACGGCGCCGCCGGGTTCGGCGGATAGGTGCGCAGGTACTTGTAGCGGTCGTCGGTGGGCACCGACGATGCCAGCACCTGCCCGCCGGCGGAGATCTGACCACGCTGACGCGAGTACTCGTCGAGCAGCACGCGCGAGTTCCGCGGGTCGTTGCGCAGATCGTCGGCCTTGATGACCTGCACGTAGGTGGCGTTGGCGAGCAGCGCGACGACCATCACCATGACGGCCAGCGCGACGCGGCGCAGGGGAGTGTTCATTGGCGACCCAGCATTTCCGTCGGGGCGTCCGCAATGGGTGCGGGCCCCTTCTTCTTGGGGGCTGCGGGGGTGCGGGCCGCGTCGGAGATCTTCATCAGCAGTGCCAGCAGCAGGTAGTTCGCGAGCAGGGACGACCCACCGTACGACATGAACGGTGTGGTGAGACCGGTGAGGGGGATCAGCTTGGTGACGCCGCCGACCACCACGAACAGCTGGATCGCGATCGTGAACGACAGGCCGGCCGCGAGCAGCTTGCCGAAGCTGTCGCGCACCGCGAGCGCGGTCCGCAGCCCGCGGATCACGAGGATCAGGAACAGCATGAGGATCGCGGCCAGGCCGATCAGGCCCAACTCCTCACCGATCGCGGCGATGATGAAGTCGGTCTTGGCGAACGGCACCTGTGACGGGCGTCCGCTGCCCAGACCGGTGCCGGCGACGCCGCCGGTCGCGAGCCCGAACAGCGACTGCGAGATCTGGTAGCCGGTGTTCTGGTAGTCGCCGAGCGGGTCGATCCACGTGTCCACGCGCACCCGGACGTGCCCGAACATCTGGTACGCGAAGAAGAACCCGATGATCAGCAGGACCCCGCCGATCAGCAGCCAGCCGACGCGTTCGGTCGCGATGTAGAGCATCACCAGCACGGTGCCGAAGATCAGCAGCGACGTACCGAGGTCCTTCTCGAACACCATGATGCCGACCGAGACGACCCACGCCACCAGGATCGGGCCGAGGTCGCGGGCGCGGGGCAGGTCCATGCCGAAGAAGTGACGGCCCGCGGTGGTGAACAGATCGCGCTTGGCGACCAGCACCGCCGCGAAGAAGATGATCAGCAGGATCTTCGCGAACTCGCCCGGCTGGATGCTGAAGCCCGGCAGCCGGATCCAGATCTTGGCGCCGTTGACCTCGGAGAAACGCGCCGGCAGCAGCGCCGGGATCGCGAGCAGTACCAGGCCCGCGAGTCCCACCGTGTAGCTGTAGCGGGCGAGGAGTCGGTAGTCCCGCAGCAGGATCAGCACGGCGATGAAACCGCCGAGCGCGAGTGCCGTCCACATCACCTGCTGGTTGGCGTCGGGCGACGGGATCGGCAGCCCCTGGTACACCGCGTTCTCGGCGTCCGCGAGGTCGAGTCGATGGATCAGCACCAGGCCGAGCCCGTTGAGCAGGGCGACGATCGGCAGCAGCAGCGGATCGGCGTACGGCGCGTACCGGCGCACCGCGAGGTGCGCGACGAGGAACATCGCCGCGTAGGCCAGCCCGTACTTGGCCAGGTCCCACGTCAGGGTCTGCTCCTGGCTGGCCTCCACCAACACCAACGACACCGTCGTGACGACGATGGCGCAGCAGATCAGCAGTAGTTCGGTGTTCCGCCGGGTCGACTGGATCGGCGGGGGAGCGAACCCGCCGGGCGGGCTGGGGAACGGAGCGTCGGACGTGGACATCAGCTACCGGTCCTGCAGTTCTGGCCGGGGACCTGTTCGATCGGCGCCGGTGCCGGCTCGGCCGGGGGAGCGGCCGTCGGCGGCGGCGCGCCCTCCGGGGTCGGCGCCGGGGGTGCCGGTTCGCCGGTGGGGGCCGGGGYGGGCGCAGGGGCGGGACTCGGGGTGGGTGCGGGCTCGGGCGTGCACACCGGCAGCAGATCGCTGGCGGCGAGCCGGCGCATCTGCTCGGTGGCGTCGTCCTTGGTGCCCGACGGCAGACCGGCCCGGACCTGTTCACGCGCGGACGGCTGCAGGTCCTCGACCTTCATCACCCGGCATTCGGTGGGGAGCTGGTCGGGGTCGACGAGCGTGAGGGTGCCGTCGTCCGCGACACAGCCGACGAACGCGCTCTTCTGCAGTTGGTAGCCGAGGACCGAACCGGGAATCCCGCGCAGCACCGTGACCCGGTCGTCGGAGGCGCCCACGTAGTAGTAGCTGCGGATCATCGTCCGGCCCACGATCAGACCGACCACGACGACCACGATCAACCCGAGGCCGACCAGGGTCCAGCGCAGCTTGTGCGACTTCTTCGGCGGGGCCTCCGGCGCCGGTGCGACGCGCTTGGGGGTGGCGCGCGGCGGGCGCATTGCGGCGGCCCGGCCGGCGGCGGTGTTCGGCGGCGGGGTGTCCTCGTCGTCGTCATCGGAGGCCGCGCCCCCGACGATGGGGTGACTCTGGCCGTAGTCCAGGTCGATGACGTCGGCGACGATGACCGTCACGTTGTCGGGACCGCCGCTGCGCAACGCCAACTCGATGAGGCGATCGGCGCATTCGTCGTTGGTGCCCTCGCGCATCGTGTTCGCGATGGTCTCGTCGCTGACGACGTCGGACAGGCCGTCCGAGCACAGCAGGTACCGGTCGCCGGCGCGGGCCTCGCGCATCGTCAGCGTCGGCTCGATCTCGTTGCCGGTGAGCGCGCGCATGATCAGCGACCGCTGCGGGTGGGTGTGCGCCTGCTCGGCGGTGATGCGGCCCTCGTCGACGAGGGACTGGACGAACGTGTCGTCGCGGGTGATCTGGGTGAGCTGGTCGTCGCGCAGCAGGTAGGCGCGCGAATCGCCGATGTGCACCAGGCCCAGCCTGCTGCCCGCGAACAGGATCGCGGTGAGCGTGGTGCCCATGCCCTCGAGCTCGGGATCTTCCTCGACCTGGTCGGCGATCGTCGCGTTGCCCTCGTGGGTGGCCGCGTCGAGCTTGCCGAGCAGATCCTCGCCGGGCTCGTCGTCGTCGAGGTGGGCCAGCGCGGCGATCATCAGCTGCGACGCGACCTCACCGGCCGCGTGCCCGCCCATGCCGTCGGCGAGCGCGAGCAGCCGGGCACCGGCGTACACGGAGTCTTCGTTGTTGGCGCGGACGAGACCGCGGTCGCTGCGGGCCGCGTAGCGGAGAACCAGGGTCACGGGCGGAGCTCGATCACGGTCTTGCCGACGCGCACCGGCGTACCCAGCGGGACGCGCACCGCGGTGGTGACCTTCGCCCGATCCAAGTAGGTGCCGTTGGTGGAGCCCAGATCCTCGACGTACCAGTCGGCGCCGCGCGGCGACAGGCGCGCGTGGCGGGTGGACGCGTAGTCGTCGGTGAGGACGAGCGTCGAGTCGTCGGCACGGCCGATGAGGACCGGCTGCGTGCCGAGCGTGATGCGGGTGCCCGCGAGGGCACCCTGGGTCACCACGAGATTCTTCGCGACCTTCTGTCGGCCGAGCGACGGCAGCACCGACGCGGTGCGCGTGTACCGGGGCGCTACCCGGCCACCGCCGGCGCCGGCGTAGATGTCACTGCGCAGCGTCTTGATGACGGCCCAGACGAAGAGCCAGAGCAGCAGCAGGAAGCCAGCTCGCGTCAGTTGGAGAATCAGTCCCTGCACTGCTCGACACCTCCTTCGGGGGCACGGCCGCGCGGATGCGCAGCCGGGGCATTTTCAGCTGGCTGCATCATATGTGGAAGCCGCCGGTGGTGATCATGATCTTGCGCCGGGCCCGGTGTCCCGAGCCGCTGCGCGCGCTGTTGGTACGAGGTGTCCTAGGTGGTCAGAGGATACGCACCAGGATTTCGGAGTGTCCGGCGCGAATCACGTCACCGTCGGCGAGCTGCCAGTCCTGGATGGGCGCGCCGTTGACGGTGGTGCCGTTGGTGGAGCCCAGATCCGCCAGCATCGCGACCTGGCCGTCCCAGCGGACGTCGAGATGGCGCCGGGACACGCCGGTGTCGGGAAGGCGGAACTGCGCGTCCTGCCCGCGTCCGACGATGTTGCTGCCCTCGCGGAGCTGGTAGAAGCGCCCGCTGCCGTCCTCGAGCTGCAGGGTCGCGGTGAGCGTGCGCCCGGCCTCGGGGGCGTAGCCGGCCTGGTAGCCCTGGTCGTACCCCTGCTGGCCGTAGGCCTGGTTGTAGCCGGCCTGCTCGTAGCCGCCCTGGTAGCCCTGGTCGTACCCCTGCTGGCTGTAACCCTGCTGGTCGTAGCCGCCCTGATAGTCCTGCTCGTATCCCTGGTTCTGGTAGCCCTGGTCGTAGCCGGGCTGGTTGTAGTCCTGGTGGTAGCCGGGGTACTGGCCCGGGTACGGCTGCTGCGCGTCGTACTGCTGCTGGTAGTCCTGCTGGTAGCCGCCCTGGTCGTAGCCGCCCTGCTGCGGATAGCCCGCGTCCTGCGGATAGCCGGCGTCCTGCGGGTAGCCGCCCTGCGGTGCGGCCCCGTACGCCTGCTGGCCGTAGCCCTGCTGGTAGTCCTGCTGGTACTCGGCGGCCGGTGCCGTCTGCTGATCCTGTCCGGGGTGCGCGCTGCCGTTGTGCGGGTACTCGCGGTCCTGGCCGCGGTCGTCCCTGGGCTCGCGGCCGGGCTCGTAACCGGAGTTCTGCGTCATGGGGCCTGCTCCTGGGGTCGGTGATACGGGTACGGGGGCGCGTCCTGCCCGAGGGTCGGGCCCGGATCCGGCGGCCTTGCCGCGGCGTGCATCCGGATCGACCGATCCCATCGTGCGGAACTGCCCGGTGTGCAGTGTCGGTGACGCCTCGAAACGGACGTCGATGTCACCGTAGGTCTGCCACCCCTGTTCGCGGATGTATCCCTCGAGGTGTCGCGCAAAAGATTTCACAGTCAGCTCGTGATCCGACGCCAGCTTCTCGTGATCGGACTCGTTGATGGTGATCACGTAACTGTTCGGGGCCAGGTAGTGGCCGCCGTCGAGCTGCTGGACGCGGTCGGTGGCCTCGCGCTGCAGCGCGGCTTCCACTTCCTGAGGTACGACGCCACCGCCGAAGACGCGCGCGAAGGCGTCTCCGACGGCCCCCTGAAGCTTGCGCTCGAAACGTTGAACGATCCCCACGGCATAACCTTGCTGTTGTTGGTCGCGGTCTGTCTGCGTGTCGCGGCGGCAATACTGCCTGCCACCGCCCTTGCATGATATCCGGACACCCTGTCGGAGGCGGTCCGGTAGCCGACCCGGAACCTCGCTTTTCGCCCCCTACCTGCACGAATCGTCATTTTTGAGGAGTGCATGCTAGTGTTTTCCACGTCGCTCGGGCGAGTGGCGGAATGGCAGACGCGCTGGCTTCAGGTGCCAGTGTCCTTCGGGACGTGGGGGTTCAAGTCCCCCTTCGCCCACAATGAACGAGGTCACGAACTCGAAAGAGTCCGTGGCCTCGTTTTCGTTTCGGGCCACCGGTCGTCGACGTGTTCGCAGAGTTCCCCGATGGGGCTGATCCTGACGTCGCCGTGCGGATCCACCCAGACCGGTTCCGTTCCGTGCAGCCGAGGCACGAGCAGATGGCGACCCAGACTGCGGCTTCACCGAACTCGGCATCCATCGTCAGACCGTGGCCGGCGTTGAAGCCGCTGACACCTCGAACGCCCTGCCAGCCGATCGAGACGTGGTACTCGCTGTCGAGCGAGAAGTCCCAGACGAGACGATCGACGTTCACTTCCCGCCCGTACCGCAGGCATCGGAGATCGCGTGCGACAGCGCCGAGTGCCCGCACCCATGCCCCGGGTGGGTCGAAAGCCGGGTTTCCGTCCGGTTCGGCGGCGCTGTCGTGCATCGGGATGCGCCACACCAGGCTGTCGTGGTTCCACGGATCAGGAAACGGCATGACGTCATCTTTGCGTGTTCCGGGCGTCCGATGAGCCTCTGCGCCCATTCCTTCTCTATCGGCGCGGCATTCCGTCGCTTGCGGCGAGGAGTGGGCGCTCAGGCCGACTGCGCAGCGCCCGCGACCACCCGCCCCCGGTCGCGCACGGGCACGGCGAGGCCGAGCGTCCGACGCGGATCTCGTCGATGCCGCGGATAATCGTTTGTTCGTCCCCCGGGCCGGTCGTATCGTGGCGGTGATTAGCTGTCCGAACGATCGAAGGGATAGGTCCTGCTATGGATCCGATCACCGAACGCGACCTCCGCGCATCGTTCGTCAACTGTTCGAAAGGCGACGCGAAGCGCCTGCCCGCGCCGCGTGATCTGGACGGCCGGCCCTGGGACGACCTGGACTTCCTGGGCTGGACCGATCCCGCCTTCCCCGGCCGCGGCTACGTGGTTCTGCCCCGCGCGGACGGCGCGGTCGGCGTCGCGATGCGGTTCGAACCGAACGGCTCCGGCAAGTCGCAGATGTGCGCGATCTGCCTCACCACGCACACCCGTGGCGGTGTCGCGCTCATGACCGCGAACAAGGTGGGCGAGTCGGGGCGGGCGGGGAACTCGGTGGGCATCTACATGTGCATCGACCTGGCCTGCTCGCTCTACGCACGCGGCAGGAAGAAGCCCACGCTCGGCAGTCGGTACCGCGAGGACCTCAGCCCGGAGGAGAAGACGGAACGGGTCCGCGAGAACATCAACGCGTTCGTCGACCGGTTGTACGCCTGACCGACCGCCGACCGGATCAGTCGGGCGCGGCCGTCTGTGAGAGCGGCCGGTCGGCTTCGGGAGGCCGCCGCTACTGGACCTGTTGTCGTCGCACCATCTCGGTGATCCAGATGGGCGCGGACGGGGACGTACAGTTCGGGGGAGTCGGGTAGTTCCCGAGCACCCTCAGGCGGTCACCGATGTCGATCGCGTCGGCCCGGAGCTCGGCGTGACGGGGACACAGCCCGCCCGGCTGCGGCGGGGGAGGACATGCCCGGCCGATCTTGCCGCGAAGAGCAGGCCGACCAGTGCCAGCCCGGTCGCATCGCGGATCCGGTACCGGCGGTTGTCGCTGCACACCCGCTCGAGTTCGCTCCGGGGAATCGGCCGTGATGTCACCACCGGTTCGCCGGACGCCACCACCGTCACGCGCAGTTCGTCCGCAGGCACCGGATTCACCACGGATCCGCAGACGGTCTCCGTCTGACCGACACTGTCTGCCGGAACCGAGTAGGTCGCGAATATCGCTGTCGCGCTGCCGGAAAGCGCCAGAGCGGCGACGACGGCACACGTGAACCCGAACAGATGCCAGTACCTGCTGCGCCGGCGTTCACGCCACCAGGCAACGGTGAGCGCGGCGCCGACGGCGGTGGACAGCACCCAATGCCACCACGGGGAAGCGCCGATCAGGAGGTACCCCGACCACGCGACGGCCGCCCAGAAGGCTGCGGTGATCCAACCGGTGGATACGCGTTCCGAGCGGTGTTCCTGGAGCGTCACCACCGCAGTCTCGCAGCTGGGTTGCGGGTTCGGCGCCACTTCGGGCCGCGTCTGCTCAGGTGGTCGCGCCCGCCACCACCCGCCCCGCATAGGCGCGCAGCAACTCCACGAGCTCGTCGTCGTCGACCGCGAGCCGCCCCGTGGGGCCGATGGCGGCGAGGCACCCGACGACGGCGCGCCCCCGGTCGTGCACGGGCACGGCGAGGGCGGAGCGTCCGACGCGGATCTCGTCGACCTCGCGGGCCGGCTCGCCGCGCCGGATCACCGACAGTTCCAGTTCCAACGTGTCCGGGTCGGTGATGGTGCGGGCGGTGACCTTCCGGAGCGGGCCGGACGCCAGGTCGGGTCGCGACGCGAGCAGCAGTTTGCCGATCGCGGACGCGTGCGGTGCGTTCACCAGTGTCCGCTCGCCGCTGAGTTCGTGGTCGGGGTCGCGGTCCACCAGGCGCACCCGGCCGGCCGTGTACGACGCGAGGTACACCCCGTACCGCACCTGCGCGCGCAGCTCCTCGAGCACGACGCGGTTGTCGACGGGGGTGGCTTGTTCTGCGGCCCCGGCCAGTTCGCGGGTGCGACGGCCCAGGGCGAACCCGGACAGGTCGGCGATCCGCACGAGGTAGCCGTCGGCGACGAGGAGGTTCAGCAGTCGATAGGCGGTCGCCGGCGGGATGCCGGCCAGGGCCGCGATGTCTTTCGCGGACGCGCCGGAGCCCAGTCGGGCGGCGGCCTCGAGCAGTGCGAGGGCGCGCTGCACCGCACGCGGTTCGTTCCCTCCGAGGTCGCGGACCGCCATCAGCGTCCGCCCCGGCCGACCAGGATGGTCTCCCCGGTCGCGTCGGCGGCGAACAGCCCCGCACCAGGCAGGACGTCGGCGGTCTCGGCGCTGTCGAATGCACCCATCCGCAGCAGGGCGTCGGGCCGGCGACGACGTAGATGAGCGCGCCACGACAGCCCCGAAGCGAGGATCACGATCACCGCGATCGGCACCACGTACGACGCGTCGATCATGTTGACGTACAACAGGTATCCGAGCACCGCTACCCCGGCGCCGCTGCCGAGCGCGCCGGCGGCGAGCACTCCCGGTGTCTGCTCGCCGATCCGGCTCAGGAACAGGACCGACGCCACCGCCACCACGACGTACGCGACGATGACCGCGCCGCGCACCACCAGCCGCAGGTCCCCGAACACGACACCTGTGCCGAGTATCGCGAACGTCCCGCCGCCGAGCATGACGACGCCGACCACGAGCGTCAGCGCGACGTCCGGCGTGCGGAAGGAGCGGTGCACGCGGGCACACCACGACGGCAGCACCCGCTCGACGCCGAGCGAATACACCAGGCGCGACGCGGCATTCGACGACGACATCGCCGACGCGAGCCACGAGCAGCACAGTCCGACGTTCAGCACGATCACCACCAGCGGGCTCACTCCGGTCGCGGTGCCGTGCAGGTACGCGTTGACGAGGGTGTCGCTGCGMCCGGTCCACGCCGACCATCCGGCGAGCACGAACAGCGAACCGCAGATCACCGGCGTCAGCAGCACGGTGCGGGTGACGGTCACCAGCGGTCGGCGGGCCTCGGGACCGAAGAAGGCGGCGCTCTCGAATCCGGCGAGCGCGAACAGTGCCGCGAGCATCAGCGCGAGCATCCCGTGCCCCGACGTCGGTGGGACGATCGCGACCTGGGAGGCGCTGTCGCCGAACAGCATCAGGCCCACGATGAATGCGAGTGAACAGGTCTCGATCGCCAGGATGGCGATCGCGGCGAAGCGCACGCTGCGCACCAGGCACAGCAGGATGCACACCGCCAGAACGGGATACACGATCGGTGCCGGTGCCCCGATGCCCGCGAACGCGAACAGCGCGATCACCGCCTGCCCGCCGTGGTAGAGCGTCATCACGGCGCTGCCGACGTACTTGACCAGCATCGCGACCGCCGCGGTGAGGGCGGCCCGTGACCCGGATCCGCGGAAGGCGAAGCTGTGGAGCCCGCCGGCCGCGGCCATGCGCCGGGTGAACTGCGAGAGGCAGAATGCTATGAGGGTGACCGCGACCGTCGCGGCCAGGATCGTGAGCATGCCGCCGAGCAGGTGGCCGTGGGTGAGCATCGTGACCGGCAGTACCACCATCGACACGGCCGGCGCGGTGGTCGCGACCGACTGCGCCAGCACCTCGACGCCCGACAGCTGCCGGCGGCCGAGCGCCCGCATCGGCGACAGCGCAGGCCGCCCGGGTTCACGGACGGTGAACGAGCGCGCGATCGCGTCGGTGAGTGCGGACATAGCGCGTGACGCTAGTCCGGCTGTGTAACAGGGATATTGCCGGCGTGCTTCCACCGATCGCACCCGCCCGAGACGCTTTGAGCACGCAGTGGCCCGCGTTCTCAGTCGGCCGCGCTGAACCGTTTCACCGGTGACAACTTCCCGACCCGAGCCGTCTCCAGGATGAGTCCCAACGGATCACCCGGATCGCCGGGCGGACATTTGGGAGCGTGAAATGGCATTCACACGTAGATCTTTCATGCAGGCGCTCGGCGTTACGGGTGGCGCGGGCCTGGCGTACGGGGCGATGTCCTCGATCGGTCTGGCGCCGGCCACCGCGGCGACGCCGAGGCGCTTCCAGTCGCTGGCACCGGGTGACCTGGTCGGTTCGGTCGCGGGGGATCACTCGGTGGTGATCCTCGGCGGCGGACCGGCGGGGCTGTGCGCTGCGTACGAGATGCGCAAGGCCGGGTACAAGGTGACCGTGCTCGAGGCGCGGACCCGGCCCGGTGGCCGCGTGTGGTCGGTGCGGGCCGGTACCGAGGAGACGGATCTGGGCGGCGAGACCCAGAAGTGCACGTTCTCCGAGGGCCACTTCTTCAACCTCGGCGCCACCCGCATCCCGCAGGGGCACATCACCCTCGACTACTGCCGCGAGTTGGGCGTCGAGTTGCAGATGTTCGGCAACCAGAACGCCAACACGATGGTCAACTACACGGGCAGCCGGCCGCTGGCCGGCCAGTCCATCACCTACCGGGCGGCGAAGGCCGACACGTTCGGGTACATGTCCGAACTGCTGCAGAAGGCCACCAACCAGGGCGCGCTCGACGACGTCCTCACCAAGGGGGACAAGGACGCACTCTCGGAGTTCCTCACCAGCTTCGGTGATCTGTCCGACGACGGTCGCTATCTCGGTTCGCCGCGCCGCGGCTACGACACCGAGCCCGGCGCCGGTCTCAACTTCGGCACGCAGAAGCAGCCGTTCGGGATGCAGGATGTCATCCAGAGCGGTATCGGCCGCAACTTCGCGTTCGACTTCGAGTACGACCAGGCGATGACGATGCTGACTCCGGTGGGCGGCATGGACCGCATCTACTACCGCTTCGCGGAGGAGATCGGCGACAGCCTCGTCTACGGTGCGGAGGTCACGTCGATGAAGAACGCCCCGGCGGGCGTGACGGTGGAGTACAGCGTCGGCGGGCAGCGCAGGTCCGTCACCGCGGAGTACGCGATCTGCACCATCCCGCCGCACCTGATCGAGCGGCTCGACAACAACCTGCCGTCCGAGATCATCACCGCGCTGCGGGCCGCGAAGCCGTCGTCGTCGGGCAAGCTCGGCATCGAGTACTCCCGCCGCTGGTGGGAGACCGAGGACCGCATCTACGGCGGTGCGTCGAACACCGACCGCGACATCTCGCAGATCATGTTCCCGTACGACCACTACAACTCCGACCGCGGCGTCGTGGTCGCGTACTACAGCTCGGGGCGACGCCAGCTCGGATTCGAGTCGCTCACGCACCGGCAGCGTCTGGCGAAGGCGCTCGCCGAGGGCTCGGAGATCCACGGCGACAAGTACACCCGTGACATCTCGTCGTCGTTCTCCGGTTCGTGGCGGCGCACCAAGTACTCGGAGTCGGCGTGGGGGCGTCGTGGGCCGGGGCCGGGGACTCGCACGGTGGCATGGCCACGCCCGAGTACACCAAGCTGCTCGATCCGGTGGACCGGATCTACTTCGCGGGCGACCACCTGTCCAACGCCATCGCGTGGCAGCACGGCGCGTTCACGTCGGCCCGGGACGTCGTCACGAACATTCATCAGCGTGTGGCCCAGGCCGCCTGAATTCCAGTCACATTCGCAGAGGAGCCACCATGAAATCCGTTGCCCGCAAGACCTTCGCCGCCACCCTCGCCGCGTCGGCGCTGCTCGTCACGGCGACCGCGTGCTCGTCCGACACCGCCGAGGCCGAGACCACACCCGGGAGCACCTTCGTTTCCAAGTCGGTTCTCGAAGTGGGAGAGGCGAATCCGATGATCGCGCAGGGTGTCGCGATAGGCGCGAACACCGCGGTCTACAAGACCAGCGGCATCGGACCCTCCGCGTCCGACAAGTCGGCGCCCGAGGGCACCCCCGAGTCGTACATCGACAGCCAGTTCGGCGGGGGAGTGCTCCCCGCCGGTGTGACGGTCACCGAGGCGCAGGGCATAGGCGTGCTCGAGAAGATTCGCGACAATCTCGAAGCCCAGGGACTGACGCTCGAGGACGTCGTCACGATGCGGGTGTTCCTCGACAACGCCCCCGGCACCGACCGGGCCGACTACGCCGGCTGGAACCGCGCGTACCGCCAGTTCTTCGCCAACACCAACCTCGAGACCGGCGACACCGTGCTGGTCCCGATGGGCACCGCGGCGCCCGCCGCGCCGATCGAACGGAACAGCGCCCGCCCCACCCGGTTCGCGCTCGAGGTCGGGACGCTGCCGGTGGCGGGCTGGCTCGTCGAGGTCGAGGTGGACGCCGTCTACCCCGACGGCAAGGAGCCGTCCTGATGGGCGCGCTGAGCCCGGGGCACTGGGCGATCGTGGCGGTGGTCCTGCTGGTGCTGTTCGGGTCGAAGAAGCTGCCCGACGCCGCCCGCGGCCTGGGCCGGTCGCTGCGCATCCTCAAGAGCGAGGTCGGTGAGTTGCAGGCCGACGACCAGTCGACCGAGGTCGGGGCACCGGAATCCGCGAAGCGCCTGTCGGCGTAGTTCCACCGAGAAGAGAAGCCGCGCAACGGAAATCTGTTGCGCGGCTTCTTCACGTCCGGAGGCCGCCGGTCACGGCCGGGGCCAGGGCCGTCCGCCCATTCTCTCGATGTCGGTATTGAACCGTTTGAGGTAGGCGGCGAAGGCGGCGACGTCCTCGGCCTCCCAGTCCTCCATCATCTTGTCGAGCGCCGTGATGCTCCCCGCCCGTTCCGCATCGAGGCGGGCCTTGCCCTCCGCGGTGATGCGGAACTTGCGGGCCATCCCGCCCTCGGGGTCGGGGATACGTTCGAGGAGTCCGCTACCGAGCATCGAGGTGGTCTGCCGGTGCAGGGTGGAGGTGTCGAGGCCGAGGGCGTCGCTGAGCTGTCCGATCGACATGGGGCCCTCGATGTCGATGCGGCTGAGCAGCACGTAGGCGCTGCTGTCGAGGTGGCCGCCGCTGCGGCGGGGGCGCGGGCTGTTGTGGTGCACGTGTCGACCGAGCAGCATGGTCTCGAAGTCGATCAGATGCGTGGGTTTCTGCATTTCGGTCCTCTCACAACCCGCATCGGTCCTCGGCGCTCGATGCCCTCCCATTGTGCCCCGCGAAACCGGACATATCACCCTAGCTGGGATTTTGCGCGATACAACTCGATTGCACGATACAAGTTGGTTGTATGCTGCAACTAGTTTGAGTAACGAAATCCGTTGATCTTAGAAGTTGGGAGTCCCGTGGACAGCTCCGCGTCCACCGCCCGTTCGGGCGGCATCGTCACAGTGCTGGCGGTAGCCGGCATCGTGGCGGCACTTATGCAGACCCTGGTGGTGCCGCTGATCGGCGACCTGCCTCGCATCCTCGACACGACGGCGTCCAACGCGTCGTGGGTCATCACGATCACGCTGCTCGTCGGCGCCGTCGCGACGCCCGTCACCGGACGGCTCGGTGACCTGCTCGGCAAGCGGCGCATGCTGCTGTTCTGCTCGTTCCCCCTCGCGGCCGGTTCGGTGATGTGTGCACTCGCCGACTCCCTGGCTCCGATGGTCATCGGCCGCGGCCTGCAGGGCCTCGGCATGGGAATGGTGCCCCTCGGTATCAGCGCCCTGCGTGAGCTGGTGCCGCCGCAGAAGCTGGGATCGTCGATCGCCCTGATCAGCGCGACCCTCGGCATCGGTGGCGCGCTCGGTCTGCCGATCTCGGCGGCCGTCACGCAGAACACCAGCTGGCGCGTGCTGTTCTGGGGCTGCGCGGTGCTCAGCGTCGTCATCGGCGTCCTGATCTGGCGTCTCATCCCTGCCACCCCGGCCATGGCCGCGGGCGGCCGGTTCGACTACGTCGGTGCGATCGGCCTCGGCGCCGGCCTGGTGAGCCTGCTGCTGGCCGTCTCCAAGGGTGCCGTCTGGGGCTGGGGCAGCGCGTCGATCCTCGGACTGTTCGCGGCCGCGGTCATCGTGCTCCTGGCCTGGGGATGGTGGGAGCTGCGCACCAGCGATCCGCTGGTGAACCTGCGCCTGGCCGCCGGCAAGCAGGTGCTGCTGACCAACTCCGCGTCCGTCGTCGTCGGGTTCTCGATGTACGCGCAGTCGCTGATCATTCCCCAGCTGCTCCAGCTGCCCGAGTCCACCGGATACGGCCTCGGTCAGTCGATGCTCGCGATGGGTCTGTGGATGCTGCCCGGCGGCTTCGTGATGATGGCCGTCTCGCCGCTCGGCGCGAAATTGTCCGCCGCCCGCGGCCCCAAGGTCACGCTGGTGCTCGGCGCGCTGGTCATCGCCTTCGGTTACGGATCGTCGATGCTGCTGCTCGGGTCGACGTGGGGTCTGCTCGTGGTCGTCTGTATCTCCAACGCGGGTGTGGGCCTGGCCTACGGCGCGATGCCCGCGCTGATCATGGGTGCGGTGCCGCCGTCGGCGACGGGCTCGGCCAACAGCTTCAACACCCTGATGCGCTCGGTCGGTACGTCCGTGGCCGCCGCGGTCGTGGGCGTCGTGCTGGCGCAGATGAGCGTCGACGTCGGCGGTCACACGATGCCCACCGAGGCCGGGTTCCGTACGGGTCTGCTGATCGGCTGTGGTGTCGCACTCGTGGCGGCGGCGATCGCGTCGGCGATTCCCGGCCGCAAGCCCGCCGCGTCGACGCATCCCGTCACGGCGGATGTCGACGAGAAGGTCGCCGCCAAGGCCTGATCAGGGCGTTCGATCCGGGCGATCGGACACTCCGCGAAGAAGTTCCGATCCCTGTGAGACAAACGTTCAACAGGTGCTACTGTTCGTCCTGCACTGGCCGCAGCTGTTCACTCGCTGCGGCCAGTAGCTATTTTGGCCCCCGCCCGCGCCGCGGGTGGATGTTTCACGCGAAACGGGAACCCAGCCTGACGGCGGCGTCGCGCACACCGATCCAGTGCCGCGCGGTCGCGACCCGGCCGACCAGGTGCGACGCCCGGACGAGTCGACGGGTGGGACGCCGCCGCGCCCGGTCGTAGCGGCGCAGCGCGTCGGCGACGCGGTGCTCGGTCAGCAGGCGGCCCAGCGTCACCGCATCGACCATCGCCTCGCACGCGCCGCGCCCCAGATTCGGGGCCATCGAGTGCGCGGCGTCGCCGATCAGCGCGACGTTGCCGCGCACGTACGACGGCAGTGGCGGCGACTCGTAGAGGTCGTGGTGCAGCACGACGTCGGGGTCGACCTGTTCGAGGATCTTGCGGATGTCCTGGTGCCAGTCGCCGAACCGGGCCCGCAGGAAGTCGAGCCCACCGGTCGACTCGGCGGGGGAGCGGACCGCCGCGAACCAGTTCACCAGCCCGCCCTCGCGCGGCGTGATACCGAACAGCGCACCCGGCCCCCACGTCTCGCTCACCGAGGCCGCCTCGCCCGGAATCCATCCGCGCCAGGCGGTCATTCCCGTGTACCCGGGTCGGTACTGCGCCCCGAACAGCACGTCGCGGGTGGCGCTGCGGGTGCCGTCGGCGGCGACGACGACGTCGAACCCGGCGAGCGTCGCGAGGTCGGGGGACGGTGTCGCGAAGCGGACGACCCCGCCCGGCAGGCCGTCGAGCAGCACGCCGTGCAGGGCGGGCCGGGAGATCAGGTAGGCGGTGCGGCGTTCGCTGTCGACCCGTCCGATCACCGACCCGTCCGGCCGCAGGAACGCGGCGCGGCGCTGCATCGCGCCCAGCTTCCGAACCCCGTCAGCGACGCCGGCATCGTCCAGTGCCGCCACCGCCTGCGGCCACACCCCCAGCGCGGTTCCAGTCGTGGGCGGGGCCGCGGACCGCTCGAAGACGGTGACGTCCCAGCCGCGCCGGGTCAGATGGTTGGCGGCCGTGAGTCCACCGATGCCGCCCCCGAGGATCGCTGCGCAACCAGCCATGCGAGGGACCGTACCGGAGGTGTCGCAATCCTCCCGGGCAGCGTTTCACGCCGTCCCCGGATCGTCTGGGTGTTTACAGGCTCGTGGGCACGGCGTCCAATGGAGATGAGAACTGATGCGCCGCCGTGACGGTGAGCGAGGTGGATGTCTGGTTTCGGGCCTGAGAGCGTGCCGGGTGCCGTCGGGAGTCGGCCGGACACAACCATGGTCGTCCCTGGTGGCGATGGCGGCGTCGGTCGCCCGACTCCGGCGATTCGTCGGCTTGGAGAAGGGAATACGCATGATCTCGTTGTCCACATCTGCAGCCGCGGTCGCCGTGTCGGTGGCGGGGCTGATGTTGCCCGGTCCAATTGTCCACGCGGACAACGTCACCACGACGATCTCGGTCGGCGGCGGACCGACTCAGGTGGCGATCGCGCCGGACGGTTCCCGCGCCTACGTCACCAACTACTTCGACGACACCGTCGCGGTGATCGACACCGCCACCGACTCCGTCGCCGCGACCGTGCCGGTCGGCAAGTTCCCCACCGGCGTGGCGCTGAGCCCCGACGGGGCACGGGCCTACGTCACCAACTCCGAGAGCGGCACGGCGTCGGTGATCGACACCGCCACCAACGCGGTCGCCGCCACCGTGCCCGTCGGTGCGAGCCCGGAGGGTGTGGCGATCACGCCCGACGGTTCCCGCGCCTACGTCACCAACTACGACGGCGGCACGGTGTCGGTGATCGACACCGCGGCCAACGCGGTGACCGCGATCGTCCCCGTCGGCCGCCTTCCGTCCGAGGTCGCGATCACTGCGGACGGCACCCGGGCCTACGTCGCCAACCAGGGCAGCGACGAAGTGTCGGTGATCGGGATTCCCCTCGACGTCGTCGTCGGGACCGTTCCGGTCGGTGACGGGCCGTTCGGGGTGGCGCTCACGCCGGACGGCACCCGGGCGTACGTCACCGCCTGGGACAGCGACGCGGTGTCGGTGATCGGCCTCCCGGTGAACGCCGTCGTCGCGACCGTTCCGGTCGGCGACAGCCCGTTCGGGACGGCGGTGACCCCGGACAGCGGCCGCGCCTTCGTGACCAACTACGCGAGCGACACCGTGTCGGTGATCGACACCGCCGCGAACGCCGTCGTCGGGACCGTCACGGTCGGTGACAGCCCGTCCGCGGTCGCGATCACCCCGGACGGCACGCGCGCCTTCGTGACCAACTACGACAGCAACACGGTGTCGGTCGTCGCGATCGAACCCGGGGCCTGATCGGCACCGCTGCAACACCCCCGACACCGCAGCGAGATGCGGCCGCAGCGCGGCCGTAGGACGATCGTGGCGAAGCTGCAATTCGCCGCCCTCCCGGGGACGAAACATTCGTCCTAGGCTGTGACGTGCGCTGCATTCGCCCAGAAGGCGAACGCAAACTCGCAGGTCACAGCGTAGAGAGGGGAGCCTTGGTTGCGTTTGTCCCAGGGGTGTGAATTAACCTTTTCTCAACACGGTGGACTCATGACCGTTTGAAACGCCCTCGAGCAACGTCGCCGGGGCGGACGTCAGTCCCGTGCCGAGGCTCAATGACGAGCCATTCTCGGTCGGTGCCGAACACAGTGTCGTGTCGGTACATGCTCTGCAGTTGTATGGCCATCAGCGCTGCTGGTCGTCGGTGCATTTACGCATACGAAGGCAGTAGGTATGAAGCATCTTCCCGGGCCCCAGGGGCTCTACCACCCGGCAAACGAGCACGATGCGTGCGGCGTCGCATTCGTCGTCGACATGCACGGTCGTCGCAGCCGCGACATCGTCGAGAAGGCGATCACCGCGCTGGTCAACCTCGAGCACCGTGGTGCCGCGGGTTCCGAGCCCAACACGGGTGACGGTGCCGGCATCCTGCTCCAGGTTCCGGACCGGTTCCTGCGCGCCGTCGTCAACTTCGAGCTGCCCGCCGAGGGCACCTACGCCACCGGTATCGCGTTCCTGCCCCAGGGCGCCGACGCCGCCGACGAGGCCGCGTCCGGTGTCGAGAAGATCGTCGCCGAGGAGGGCCTGACGGTCCTCGGCTGGCGTGCGGTCCCCACCGACGACTCGTCGCTCGGCTCTCTCGCCCGCGACGCGATGCCGACGTTCCGTCAGGTGTTCATCGGAAGCGCCGGTTCCGCCGAAGACACCGTCACGGGCATGGACCTCGAGCGCCGTGCGTACGTCATCCGCAAGCGCGTCGAGCACGAGCTCGGTGACGCCGGTGCCGGCGAGGACGGCCCGGGCCGCGAGTCGGTGTACTTCCCCAGCCTGTCCGGCCAGACGTTCGTCTACAAGGGTATGCTCACCACCCCGCAGCTCAAGGGCTTCTATCTGGACCTGCAGGATGACCGGCTCGAGAGCGCGCTGGGCCTGGTGCACTCGCGCTTCTCCACCAACACCTTCCCGTCGTGGCCGCTGGCGCACCCGTTCCGCCGCGTCGCCCACAACGGTGAGATCAACACCGTCAGCGGCAACGAGAACTGGATGCGGGCCCGCGAGGCGCTCATCCGCTCGGATGTCTTCGGTGAGGGCGCGCTCGACAAGATCTTCCCGATCTGCACGCCGGGCGCCTCGGACACCGCCCGCTTCGACGAGGTGCTCGAGCTGCTGCACCTCGGCGGCCGCAGCCTGCCGCACGCCGTGCTGATGATGATCCCGGAGGCCTGGGAGCGTCACGAGAGCATGGATCCGGCGCGCAAGGCGTTCTACCAGTACCACTCTGCGCTCATGGAGCCGTGGGACGGACCGGCGTCGGTGTGCTTCACCGACGGCACCGTCGTCGGCGCCGTGCTCGACCGCAACGGCCTGCGCCCGTCCCGCGTGTGGGTCACCGACGACGGCCTCGTGGTCATGGCGTCGGAGGTCGGTGTCCTCGACATCGCCCCCGAGAAGATCGTGCGCAAGATGCGCATGCAGCCGGGTCGCATGTTCCTGGTCGACACCGCGCAGGGCCGCATCATCTCCGACGACGAGATCAAGTCGGAGCTCGCGGCCGAGCACCCGTACCAGCAGTGGATCGACGAGGGTCTCGTCCAGATCGACGACCTGCCGGAGAGCAAGTACACGTACATGACCCACGACCGGGTCGTGCTGCGCCAGCAGATCTTCGGCTACACCAACGAAGAGGTCAACCTCCTCGTCAAGCCGATGGCGATCACCGGTGGTGAGGCGCTCGGCTCGATGGGCACCGACACCCCGATCGCGGTGCTCTCGGCGCGCCCGCGGATGCTGTTCGACTACTTCCAGCAGCTGTTCGCTCAGGTCACCAACCCGCCGCTCGACGCGATCCGCGAGGAGATCGTCACCAGCCTGGGCGGCACCATCGGCCCCGAGGCCGACCTGCTGAACCCGTCGGCGGMGTCGTGCCGACAGATCGTGCTGCCGCAGCCGATCCTGCACAACGACGACCTGTCGAAGCTGATCCACCTCAACGACAATGCCGAGTTCCCGCACTTCCGCAGCGTCGTCGTCCGTGGTGTGTACCCGGTCGCGAAGGGCGGCGAGGGGCTGCGCAAGGCCCTGGACACGGTGCGCGACAAGGTTTCCGAGGCGATCGCGGGTGGCGCCCGCATCATCGTGCTCTCGGACCGCGAGTCCAACGAGAAGTACGCGCCGATCCCGTCGCTGCTGCTGACGTCCGCGGTGCACCACCACCTGGTGCGCGAGAAGACCCGCACCAAGGTCGGTCTCATCGTCGAGTCCGGCGATGCCCGCGAGGTCCACCACATGGCGGCGCTGCTCGGCTGCGGTGCCGCGGCCGTCAACCCGTACATGGCCTTCGAGACCATCGACGAGCTGCTGCAGAGCGACCAGCTGCAGGGTTTGACGCTCGACAAGGCCGTTTCGAACTACATCAAGGCCGCCGGCAAGGGCGTGCTGAAGGTGATGTCGAAGATGGGCATCTCGACGCTCGCGTCGTACACCGGTGCCCAGCTGTTCCAGGTGATCGGCCTGTCGCAGGAGGTCGTGGACGAGTACTTCAGCGGCCTGCACTCCAACCTCGGCGGCATCGGCCTGGACGAGATCGCCGCGGATGTCGCTGTGCGGCACGCCAATGCGTACCTCGACCGTCCGGAGCTGCGCGCGCACCGCGAGCTCGAGGTGGGCGGCGAGTACCAGTGGCGTCGCGAGGGCGAGTACCACCTGTTCAACCCGGACACGGTGTTCAAGCTCCAGCACGCCACCCGGACCGGCCAGTACGAGGTGTTCAAGGAGTACACCAAGCTGGTCGACGACCAGTCCGAGCGCCTGGCGTCGCTGCGCGGTCTGTTCAAGTTCAAGACCGTTCTGCGCGAGCCGATTTCGATCGACGAGGTTGAGCCGGCCAGCGAGATCGTCAAGCGGTTCTCGACGGGCGCGATGAGCTACGGCTCGATCTCCGCCGAGGCCCACGAGACGCTCGCGATCGCGATGAACCGTCTCGGTGGACGCTCCAATTCCGGTGAGGGCGGCGAGCATCCGTCGCGCTTCACGCCGGACGAGAACGGGGACTGGCGCCGGTCGGCGATCAAGCAGGTCGCGTCGGGCCGCTTCGGTGTCACGTCGAACTACCTGACCAACTGCACCGACATCCAGATCAAGATGGCGCAGGGAGCCAAGCCCGGCGAGGGTGGCCAGTTGCCGCCGCACAAGGTGTACCCGTGGGTCGCCGAGGTGCGCGGCTCCACCCCGGGCGTCGGCCTCATCTCGCCGCCGCCGCACCACGACATCTACTCGATCGAGGATCTGGCACAGCTGATCCACGACCTGAAGAATGCCAATCCCGCGGCCCGCATTCATGTCAAGCTGGTCTCGGAGATCGGTGTCGGCACCGTCGCCGCGGGTGTCTCCAAGGCACACGCCGACGTGGTCCTCATCTCGGGTCACGACGGTGGTACGGGCGCGTCGCCGCTGACGTCGCTCAAGCACGCCGGCGCCCCGTGGGAGCTCGGCCTCGCCGAGACCCAGCAGACGCTGCTGCTCAACGGTCTTCGCGACCGCATCGTGGTCCAGGTCGACGGTCAGATGAAGACCGGCCGCGACGTCATGATCGCGACGCTGCTCGGCGGCGAGGAGTTCGGTTTCGCCACCGCGCCGCTCGTGGTCTCGGGTTGCATCATGATGCGCGTGTGCCACCTCGACACCTGCCCGGTGGGTGTGGCGACGCAAAACCCGGTGCTGCGCAAGCGTTTCGCGGGCCAGCCGGAGTTCGTGGAGAACTTCTTCCTGTACATCGCCGAGGAGGTGCGCGAGCTGCTCGCCGAGCTGGGCTTCCGCACCCTCCAGGAGGCGGTCGGCCAGGTCGACGTCCTCGACACCACCAAGGCGCTCGAGCACTGGAAGGCGTCCAAGCTGGACCTGTCGCCGATCCTGCACAAGGTCGAGTCCGCGTTCATGGATCAGGACCTGTACTGCTCCGGCACGCAGGAGCACGGTCTGGAGAAGGCGCTCGACCAGCAGCTGATCGAGCAGGCACGCGATGCGCTCGACAAGGGCGAGGCCGTCGCGTTCGAGTCGGCGATCACCAACGTCAACCGCACGGTCGGCACCATGCTCGGCCACGAGCTGACGAAGGTCTACGGCGCGCAGGGCCTGCCGGACAACACGATCGACATCACCTTCACGGGTTCGGCCGGCAACAGCTTCGGCGCGTTCGTACCCAAGGGCATGACGCTCCGCCTGCACGGCGATGCCAACGACTTCGTCGGCAAGGGCCTGTCCGGTGGACGCATCGTCGTCCGCCCGCCGCTGCAGATGGCCGCGGGCTTCGTGCCCGAGGACAACATCATCGGCGGCAACGTGATCCTGTTCGGTGCCACCACGGGTGAGGTTCTCATCCGCGGCATCGTGGGTGAGCGTTTCGCAGTCCGCAACTCCGGCGCCACCGCTGTCGTCGAGGGCGTGGGCGATCACGGTTGCGAGTACATGACCGGCGGCAAGGTGGTCATCCTCGGCAAGACGGGACGCAACTTCGGCGCCGGCATGTCCGGTGGTGTCGCGTTCATCTTCAATCCGGACCGTGATTTCGGGACCAACCTCAACACCGAGTTGGTTGATCTCGAGGACCTCAGCGTCGAGGACTTCGAGTGGCTGCACGGCGCCATCGAGCGCCACCGCGACGAGACCGGATCCGAGGTTGCGGCCCGGATCCTCGCCGACTGGTCGCACCAGAAGGCACATTTCGCGAAGGTCATGCCGCGCGACTACAAGAAGGTCCTCGTCGCTATCGAGACCGCGAAGAAGAACGGAATCAACGTGGACGACGCAATCATGGAGGCAGCTCGTGGGTGATCCGAACGGCTTTCTGAAGCACACGTCGCGCGAACTGCCCATCCGCCGTCCGGTGCCGCTGCGCCTGATGGACTGGAAGGAGGTGTACGAGGATTTCTCCTCGGACACCCTCGAGACCCAGGCCGGCCGGTGCATGGACTGCGGTATCCCGTTCTGCCACAACGGTTGCCCGCTCGGAAACCTCATTCCCGAGTGGAACGACCTGGTCCACAAGGATCGGTGGCGCGAGAGCATCGACCGGCTGCACGCGACCAACAACTTCCCGGAGTTCACCGGCCGGCTGTGCCCGGCGCCGTGTGAGGCGGCGTGCGTGCTCGGCATCAACCAGGACGCCGTGACCATCAAGCAGGTCGAGGTCGAGATCATCGACCGTGCCTTCGACGAGGGCTGGGTCCAGCCGGTGCGCGCGTCGCACATCACCGGCAAGAAGGTGGCCGTCGTCGGCTCGGGCCCCGCGGGTCTGGCTGCCGCACAGCAGCTCACGCGTGCCGGGCACTCGGTGACGGTGTTCGAGCGTGAGGACCGCATCGGCGGTCTGCTGCGCTACGGCATCCCCGAGTTCAAGATGGAGAAGCGCCACATCGACCGCCGCCTGGCGCAGATGGAGGCCGAGGGCACGGTGTTCCGCACCGGCGTCAATGTCGGTGTCGACATCACCGCCGAGCAGCTGCGCGAGCAGTTCGACGCGGTCGTCCTCGCCGGCGGTGCCACCGAGGCGCGCGACCTGCCGATCCCGGGCCGCGAGCTCGACGGCATCCACCAGGCGATGGAGTTCCTGCCGATCGCCAACCGGGTGCAGCTGGGCGATCTGGCCGAGCCGACCATCACGGCGAAGGGCAAGAAGGTCGTCATCATCGGCGGCGGCGACACCGGTGCCGACTGCCTCGGCACCAGCCACCGTCAGGGCGCCGAGAGCGTGCACCAGTTCGAGATCATGCCGCGCCCGCCGGAGCAGCGTGCCGACCAGACCCCGTGGCCGACGTACCCGCTCATGTACCGCGTCTCCTCCGCGCACGAGGAGGGCGGCGAGCGCGTGTTCTCGGTCAACACCGAGGCGTTCGTCGGACGCGAGGAGAACGGCCGGCA
Organism: Rhodococcus sp. TAF43; assembly: GCF_052113525.1. Taxonomy (NCBI): domain Bacteria; kingdom Bacillati; phylum Actinomycetota; class Actinomycetes; order Mycobacteriales; family Nocardiaceae; genus Rhodococcus; species Rhodococcus sp. TAF43. The sequence continues at coordinate 55,189 of NZ_JBFRDL010000020.1, read as the reverse complement.
GGTCGTCGCTGCTCTGAAGGCCCACGAGGTCAAGATGGTGAACGGGCGCTTCGAGAAGGTCGAGGGCTCGGACTTCGAGCTCGAGGCCGACATCGTGTTCCTCGCGATGGGCTTCGTCGGCCCGGAGAAGCCGGGTCTGCTCACCGACCTGGGCGTCGACCTGGGCGAGCGCGGCAACGTCGCCCGCTCGTCGGAGTGGGCAACCAACGTCGACGGTGTCTTTGTCGCCGGCGACATGGGCCGCGGTCAGTCGCTGATCGTGTGGGCCATCGCCGAGGGTCGCTCGTGCGCGGCCGCGGTCGACCAGTTCCTCGAGGGATCGACGGCCCTGCCGTCACCGATCAAGACCACCAGCGCGCCCCAGCGCTGATTGCAGATTTCGGCGGGGACCAGCGTCGTTCCCCGCCGATGTGAAGGCCCGAAGGCCCCGTTCCACGCAATTCGCCTCGCGTGGAACGGGGCCTTCGTCCGTTTCGACACCCTCTTTCTGGACGATCGACCAGAAAACGCTTATGCAACGATCCTGCAACGGCTAGGGTCCGCCTCGTGTGATGTACGCCACATAACCGCCAAGTCGGGGGGCGGGCTACCCGAGGAGGATCTGTGTTCTCGTCAACGCTTCGTAGACTCGCGACACCGGCGCTCGCCGCCGGTGCCGCGCTGGCGGTGATGATCGGCGCCGGTGCCGGCGTCGCCGCGGCCGCTGACCCGCCGTCGAGCAATACCGGCATCGTCGACAACCTCAATTACTCGAAGACCGTCGTCGGCCCTGCGGTCCTGCACCCCGGCGATACCGTCACCTACAAGAGCGAGATCAGCTTCCGAGGCGGCCTCGAGCGGTCGATCGCCAAGATCAGGGACATTCCGCCCGCCGGCTTCGTTCTGCAGAGCGCCAAGGCGACCTACCTCGGCGTCACCACCAGGGCCTCGATCACCAACGAGAGCGACGGTGGCGTCTCGGCCAAGTGCACGAGTGGCTGCACCTTTCTGGTCGGCGGCTTCGTGGTCAAGGGCGGTCAGCCCGTCACGTTGGAGGCTACCTACAAGGTGCCGGACACATTCGCGTTCGGAACCTACGACAGCGGTCTCCTCTTCGACGTGAACGCGTTCACCACCCAGTCGGGGCAGAACCCGTTCAACGTGAACGTGCAGGTGGTCGATCCCAACGTGACCACGGCGACCACGCTGCAGGCGCCGGCGTCGGCCAAGACCGGTGAGTCCGTCACTCTCACCGCCACGGTCGATCCGACGAATGCCGCCGGTCAGGTGCAGTTCAAGGACGGCGACAACAACATCGGTTCGCCGGTCACCCCGGTGAACGGGGTTGCGACACTTCCGCACACGTTCGACACAGTCGGCCCGCACTCGATCAGCGCGGTGTTCACCGCCGGTGCCGGGTTCCACAACTCGACGTCCACGGCGCACACCGTCGACGTCACCGCCGACACCACCACGACACTGCAGGCGTCGCCGAACCCGGCTCTCGTCGGCCAAGATGTGACCGTCACGGCGACCGTGACCCCGGCCTCGGCCGCGGGGCACGTCCAGTTCAAGGTGGACGGCGCGAACTACGGTGAGCCCGTTGCGGTCTCGAACGGTACCGCGAGCATCACCCGCACCTTCCCGGAGGCTTCGGCGCACAGCTTCACCGCCGATTTCGTCGGCACGGGCGGCTACAACAACTCCGCCGCGTCGTCGGCCGACTTCACCGTGAACAATCCCGACTGGAGCACCACGACCATCGTGGTCGAACCGGTGAGCGCCGAGGCCGGCAGCCCGACCAACCTCATGGCCACCGTCCGTCCGATCCCGACCGGCGGCGAGGTCGTCTTCCGCGTCGACGGCACCGAGGTCGGACGTGCCGATGTGGGCACCGCAGACGGTGTCGCAGTTCTCGAGCACACCTTCGACACCGCCGGTTCCTACCAGGTGGTCGCCGAGTTCACCGGCACCGAGGGCTTCGGCGCCTCCACCTCCGCCGAGTTCACTGCCACGGTCGCTCCGGCCGCGCCCGTGCTCACCGCGGTGAACGCGGACCTGAAGGTCCAGGGCCTGTCCGTGGTCGGCCAGACCGTCACGCTCACCGTGGACGTCGATCCCGCCGACGCGCAGGGCACCGTCCAGTTCTACAAGGGTACCGAGGCCATCGGCGGCCCGGTGGCCGTCGTGGACGGCAAGGCCACCATCACCACCTCGCTCGACTCCGAGGGCACGCAGGTGCTCAGCGCGAAGTTCCTCGGCGGCGAAGGCTTCCGGGACACCGTCTCGAATCCCGTGGTGCTGAACGTGTCCGCTGCGCCGGAGAACCCGGGCACGGGTGCAGGGAGCTTGGGCTCGCTGAGCGGGCTGTTCACCGGATCGCTGGGGAGCTGACGAGATGAGTGCAGGAGGATCGATGAATTCCAGGCTTTTCCGCTACATCGCACCGGTTGCGGTGGGTGCGACGGTCGCCTCGGGTGCGGCACTGCTCGGCGCCGCCCCGGCGGCGGCGGAGGTGGTCACGACAGCGTTCAAGAACGCGTGCCAGGCGACTCCGGACTCCAGTCTGGCCGGCGGCCCGCAGCACCAGGTGCAGGAGGCATCGGTGACGGTCGACGCGCCTACGTCGGTCGCGCCGGGCGAAGAGTTCGTGGTGACCATCATCCCGCCACCGATCTCGGTACCGAACGATCTGGGCTCGGGTGCGAGTCTCAACAACGTGTCGCGACTGAAGATCGACGTGGCGATGCCGGAGAACGCGCAGTTCCTCGGCGCCGAGGTGGTGGCGGGCACGAGCTCCGGACTGTCCGGTGTCACGCCCAACGTGCTCGTCGTCAACGAGCAGGGCACCGTGGATGCCAACGGCAAGATCATTCGCCTGTCTGGCAACAACCAGACCATCGGTAACGGTCCGAGCGCTTCGAAGAATTCGGAGGGGGGTATCAAGGCCGCCGCGACGGGCGGCGCGAACACGAGCTTCCAATTGCCGCAGGTCAAGGCGCGACTGAAGGCCGGCGCCACTGGCGAGGTCCAGTTGAAGCTGCGCATGGCAGGCAATGCCGGGAATTACGCCGACGACGCCAACTTCCTGACGTTCCTTCCGCGGGCAAATGCGCCGTGGCCGGTGAGCAACGTATGGGCGCCGACCCAGTGCAGCCCGAGAGACAGTTCCAGTGGTCCGCTCAACACGGGTGCCGGCCCTCTCTCGACTGTGCGGATCCAGCGCGCGGTCGTCGATACCGTCACACGTCTGGACGGCCCCAGTGCTGTGACCAACGGCAGCGAGTTCACTCTCAGCGCGACGGTGGTGCCCACCCCGGACAGCGGGCAGGTTCAGTTCACTCTCGGCGGCGAGAATGTCGGTGCTCCGGTCGATCTGGTGAACGGCAAGGCGTCGCTCACCCAGACGCTCGACGTCGACGGCGACTACACCTACGAGGCCAAGTTCCTGGGCGCGGAGTTCTCCAACCCGTCGTCCGGCTCGAAGTCGGTTTCGGTGACCTCGCTGGACATCCAGACCGCCACGTCAGTCACCGGACCGGATCACGACGCCTACCGTGACCAGCCGGTGAACCTCACTGCGAAGGTCGAGCCGGGCGTCTCCGGCGGCACGGTGACCTTCGAGGTCGACGGCACCGCGGTCGGCACCGCGAACGTGATGGACGACGGTTCCGCGGTGCTCCCGCACACCTTCACTACCAACGGCACTCATCGAGTGATCGCTCGCTACTCGGGTGTGGAGGGGATCTCCCCGTCGGTTTCGCTGCAGTACCCGGTGAGCGTGACCGAGGCCCCGGCCGCGGACGTCGCCACCACGATCACCGTCGATCCGGTCGCCTCGACCGCGAAGGGCTCGCCGGTGACGCTCACCGCCCGTCTCGACCCGGCGGACGCGCGTGGCATGGTGCAGTTCAAGCTCGGTGACACGCTCCTCGGCGGCCCGGTGCGGGTGGACGGGAACGGTGTCGCGACCTTGACGACGTTCTTCCAGAACCCGGGCGAGTTCGTCGTCACCGCCCAGTTCACGGCCGACGCCGGCTTCATCGACTCGGCTGCGGCACCCGTGAACGTCAGCGTGACCGGTGACCCGGACACGTTGCCGGGGAACGAAGGCCCGGGAAGTCTCGGTAGCTTGTCGGGGTTGTTCGGCAGCTTGGGAGGCTGATCTGAGTCAGGCGGCGGGCCCCCTCGACAAGTCGAGGGGGYCCGCCGTTTTCGATCCCCGCGCACCCGTTTCGTCGGCTCTGCGAAGGACCCCACACGGAACCGTCCGTCCGGTAACGTGCGTTTACCGATCGTGCACCGTCTCGCAACGTAGACCTGCCAGTATCTACGTGTCGCGTCACCCGGAGGCGTTGTCACGGGAGGGGACGTCACGGCTCGTGGCCATGGGGAAGTGGCCACTCGGATCAGTGAGTGGGGTGCGGTGTTGATGCGTGTGAAGAATTCTCTGACAGTGATCGGCGCCTGCGTTGCAACAGTTTTCGCTTCGGCGGTGTCGGTCGGGGTGGGGTCCGCGCAGGCTGCGCCGGCGTGCCCGAACCTCCATGTAGTCGCCATTCCGGGCACTTGGGAGACGTCGACCGAGGCCGACACTCGGCCCGGACCGGGCATGCTGGCCGCCGTCACCGATCCGCTCCCGTCGACGGCGAGGGTCGATTACGTGACGTACGCCGCGACGGCGTTCCCGTGGGAGGCAGAGGTCTACGGGGCCTCCAAGCGTGAGGCCGTCGACAATGCCCGGGCGATCATCGCCGACGCGGCCCAGCGGTGTGGCAACACCAACTTCGCGATCATCGGCTACAGCCAGGGCGCCGACGCGGCCGGTGACCTGGCCGCCGAGATCGGTACCGGACTCGGGGTGGTGCCCCCGTCCCGGATCGTGGCGGTCGGCCTGTTGTCCGATCCTCGCAGGTCCGAGGGCGACACCCTCATCGGTCCGCCTGTGATCGGCAACGGTGCGGGCGGGCCGCGGATCGGCGGCTTCGGAATGGTCACCCCGCAGACCCGGACGTTCTGCGCGGTCGGTGACCTCTACTGCTCCACGCCCAAGGACGACTTCGTCACCCGCCTGGCCGGATTCCTGGCCCAGAACTCGTCGCCGCTCGCGCCGCTCACCGGGCGGTACACGCAGGAGGCGCTGACGATCGTGCAGGATCTGATCGCGGCGGGCGGCGTGCCGACCCTGCAGGCGCAGTCGTCCGACGGCGCCAACCAGGACCGCGCCGAGAAGCTCACGCAGTTCTACGAGTCCCAGGTGCACCAGGACTACCGGGGCTACGTCGTGGACCGCAACGGCGCGACCGCGACGTCGTGGATGGCGAACTGGTTGCGGTCGTCGGCCTGACGAGCACGGGGTAGAGCCCGCGAGCCGACGGCTCGCGGGCCCTCTCGATTGTCAGCAGTACGTCCGCTCCGCGGTCGAGACATAGATCTCCGCGATCCGATCCGCCGGCATCGGGAGGAACTGTGCGTACGCCGTTCCGACCGAATCGAATTCGGCCAGCACGCTCGACCGGGCGTCGCCGCGCGCGAGAGCCTCGCACGTGCCCTGTGCGTACAACACCTCGGCGGCGTCCATGCCCGTCGGTGGGATCCCCGCCACCCGTAACGCGGCGAGATAGCGCTGCCCGCGCTCCCCGGAGTCGGCGACGATCCGGTCGGGGGAGCGGCTGTCGATGCCGCCCGCTGCAGGGGGCGCCGGCGGCAGCGGGGCCGGTGGCGGCACCGTCGTCACCGGTGGCGCAGGGGCCGCGGTCGTGGTGGGCGGGGCTGGAGCAGTGGGCGATTCGGCCGCAGGCGTCGGGGCGGCCGTGGCCTCGGCCGGTATCGACGTTGCCGACGATGCCGACGATGCCGACGACGTGGAGGACGACGCCGCGGCCGTTGTGGTGTCGTGCTCCGCGCGGACCGTGCCGGAGTCCGCGCCCCTGCACCCGGCGAGGAGCAGTGCGCCGGCGGCCGCGACCACGACGGTAACTGCACGTGTGCTGGTCATGGTCGATCAGTCTTGCACGCAAAACTACCGACTGGTAGACCCTAATCTCCGTAGCGGCGGAAAGCGGCGAATTCCCCATTCGTCGGCATTGCGCTGTGGTATAAACCAGCTCAGCTGTTACCGCCTGTAACAGTGGAACTCGCGCAGAGTTCGTTCCCGAAAATGCAGACTGCTGCGGGTTTTCGGGGCCGTCTCCGGTGCTGTGGAACGCTGACCGCGCTGCGCAGCAGATTGATTCACCGTAGTTCGCGGCGGGCTTGCGTCCGTCGCAGTTCGTTACCTCTGCGCGTCCGCAAACGCGGTCGCGTGTGTCGAGTGTTCGGTAACTGAGGAGAACGCGTGAAGAACGATTCGTCTAATTCGTGGTGGCGCGCCGGTAAGCGCGTGGCCGTTGTGGGGGGCGCGATCGGTGCGTCCATGGCATTGCTGGCGCCCTTGGCATCGGCTGATCCGGTGACCACGCCGGTCCCGGGCGGCGCGGTGTGCGACCCGGACCTCACCGAGGCATGCCTGTCCGTCGTCGTCAGAAACGGCACGTTCTCGAACAACGGCTTCACCCTGCCGATCGGTGACGGTGACATGATCATCGCCGGCAACCTGGGCGAGGTGGACTTCGTTCCGCGGGACGACGGCAGCAACGGCGTCTACAGCAAGCCGCTGACCGTGCCCGGTGGCGTGCTCGGGATCGATCTTCCGTTCGACAACCTGTTCGGGCTGGCCGCGGTGACGTCGACCGTGGAGGCGGTGGATGCTCCGGTCTTCAACGGGATCATCACCGATTTCGACATGACGCTGCCGGTGAGGCTGAAGATCGACAACCCGTTCCTCGGCGACAACTGCTACATCGGGACCGAGGATGCCCCCGTGGTGTTCGAGTTGAACAAGTCGAACCCGATGGACGATCTGCCCGTCACCGACATAACCACTCCGTATCCCGCGGGAACCGCTGCGATCGACAACATCCAGAACACGGCGACGGATTTCCAGCTCCCGGGCGCCACGGGTTGCGGTCCGTTCGGGATGCTCAACCCGATCGTCAACTGGCGAGCCAAGGTGCCCGCCGAGTCCGGTACGACGCTGACGACGAAGTCCACCGGATTCCTGTTCCCGGCGAACGCCGGGGGCACCGATCCGCTCGACGACTCGGGGACCGGCGCCGGTTCGAGCGGTTCCGGTGGCTCCAGTGGTTCGAGCGGCTCCGGTTCGAGCGGCTCCAGCGGTAGCTGATCTCGCATGACGCGCGGGCGTCCCGTCGATCCGTCGGGGGATCGGCGGGACGTCCGTCGGCGTCAGCGCAGGCCGTGGAAGCGGGCCATCATCTTCTCGGTGACGGCGCGCGGCGCGAGGCGGCGCACGGTGAACACCAGCGGTGCCATGTTGCCGACGGCGTAGAGCGGCTTCGGCTTGTCCGCCTCGATCGCCTTGACCACCAGCTCGGCCACCTTCTCGGCCCGGATGCCGCGATCCTCGTTGCGCTGCATCGCATTCGCGACGGTCGTGTAGTCGCCCGTGTAGGGGGATCCGTCGCCGATGTAGCGGGTGCGGCGGTCGCCGATGCCGGTCGCGATGGTGCCCGGCTCGACGGTGGTGAGCCACACCCCGAACGGGCTCAGCTCGCGGCGCGCCGCCGACGCGAACCCCTTGAGCGCGCACTTCGCGGCGACGTACGACGATCGGAACGCGAGCGGAAAGCTCGCGAGCATCGAGCCCACCATCACCACTCGGCCGTAGCCTCGCTCGCGCATCCTCGGCAGCAGCAACTGGGTCAGCTGTACCGCGCCGAGGACGTTCACCTGGAACAGCCGGTCGATCGCGTCGGTGGGCAGCTCCTCGAACGGGCCCATCTGGCTCTCGCCGGCGTTGTTGACGAGGACGTCCACATCGCCCGCGGCCCGCGCGCACGCCTCGATGCTCGTCCGGTCGGACAGGTCCAGGGCGAGGTACTCGACCCCCCTGATCCTCGAGTTGTCCTGCAGGGCAGCGGGATTGCGGGTGGTACCCAGCACCCGGTAGCCGCGCGCCACCAGCAGGCGTGCCACCTCCCGGCCGATGCCGGACGACGCACCCGTCACCAGCGCGGTGCGGCCCGCGCTCATCCGAGGCTCCGTCCCAGTGCGCGCCCGGCGGCCCGTCCGGAGAAGATGCAACCACCCAGGAACGTGCCCTCGAGCGCGTTGTAGCCGTGCACGCCGCCGCCGCCGAACCCGGCCACCTCACCGGCCGCGTAGAGGCCGTCGAAGACACTGCCGTCGGGCCGGATCACCTGCGAGTCCAGGTTGGTCTCGAGGCCGCCGAGGGTCTTGCGGGTGAGCAGGTTCAGGCGCACCGCGATCATCGGCCCGTGCGCCGGATCCTGCAGACGGTGCGGCTTGGCGACGCGAATCACCTTGTCCGGCAGGTAGGAACGCGCGTTGTTGATCGCCATCATCTGCATGTCCTTGGAGTAGGAGTTGTCCACCTCGCGGTCGCGGGCGGTCACCTCCCGCTCCACCTGCGCGTAATCGAGCGGGGGACCGGGGTTGATCGCGTTCATGCCGTCGACGAGGTCGCGCAGGTTGTCGCGGACCACGAAGTCCTCGCCGTGCTGCTTGAAGGCCTCGACGGGGCCCGGCGCCCCCTTCTTGACGCGCCCCAGCAGCAGCTTGAGGTCCTTGCCGGTCATGTCGGGGTTCTGTTCGGACCCCGACAACGCGAACTCCTTCTCGATGATCGACTGCGTGAGGATGTACCAGGAGTGGTCCTGCCCGGTGCTCAGGATGTGCTTCAGCGTGGCGAGGGTGTCGAAGCCGGGGAACAGCGGCACCGGCAGGCGCTTGCCGGTCGCGTCCAACCACAGCGAGGACGGGCCGGGAATGATGCGGATCGCGTGGTTGGGCCAGATCGGATCCCAGTTGACGATGCCTTCGGTGTAGTGCCACATGCGGTCCCGGTTGACGATGTTGCCGCCGGCGTCCTCGGTGATCCCGAGCATGCGGCCGTCGACGTGCGCGGGGACCCCGGTGATCATCCGCTCGGGCGCACGGCCCAGGCGGTCGACGGGCCAATTCTTCTTCACCAGTTCGAAGTTGCCGCCGATGCCGCCGGACGTGACGACGACCGCCTGGGCGCGCAACTCGAATTCGCCTGCGGGAGTGCGCGACGACTTCACGCCCCGCGGCTCGGTGGACGGTTCCAGAACGGTGCCGCGCACGCCGACCACGGCGCCGGACTCGACGATCAGCTCGTCCACCTGGTGCCGGTAGCGGAAGGTGACCTGGCCGCGGCTCGCGGCGTCGAGGACGGGCTCGCGGAAGACCCGCACCACCTCGGGGCCGGTGCCCCACGTGATGTGGAACCGCGGCACCGAGTTGCCGTGACCGTACGCGAGTCCGGCGCCGCGCTCGGCCCAGCCGACGTTCGGCATCAGCCGCAGCCCCAGATCGTTCAGGTACGAACGCTTCTCGCCGGCCGCGAAGTCGACGTACGCCTCGGCCCACTGCCGGGGCCAGTGATCCTCACGGTCACGGTCGAAGCCGGCGCTGCCCATCCAGTCCTGCAGGGCCAGTTCACGTGAGTCCTTGATGCCCATCCGGCGCTGCTCGGGGCTGTCGACGAAGAAGAGCCCGCCGAGCGACCAGAAAGCCTGCCCGCCCAGGTTTTCCACGTTCTCCTGGTCGACGACCAGCACCCTGCGCCCGGCCTTGACGAGTTCGTGTGTCGCGACCAGACCTGCCAGTCCCGCTCCGACCACGATGACGTCGGCTTCTGTTGCCACGGCCTATCTCCTGTCCGTATCGGTACTGCTGCTGTAACTGCTCACGACGGTGACGAACAGGCGTTCGCGCGCCTGCCGCACCGCCTCGTTGTGGGGTTCCATGAGGACCTGGATGCTGGTGCCGTCGTGGAGGGCGACGAGCGCGTGGCCGAGCGCCTCCCGATCGGTGACCCGGCGGCCCGCGGCGGCGAGGGCGTCCTCGATGATCGGCATGATCGTCTGCAGGATCGCGTCCTCCCGTGCCACCATCACGCGGGTGAGTGCCGGGTTGCGCAGTGCGTGTGCGGTGAACTCGGCGGTGATGCGGTACCACGCGTCGTCGACGGGGATGGCCGCGAGGACGAGCGCGACGGCCGGCTCGAGTGTCATGGTCGACGGCCGTGAGGCCGCGTCGGCGAGGGCGGTGCGGATGCCGTCGAGCATCTGTGCGGAGCGCTGCTCCCACATGGCGAGGAACAACTCGTCGAGCGAGGTGAAGTTCGAGTAGAACGCGCCCCGGGTGTAGCCGGCCCGATCGCAGACCTGCTCGACGGTGGAGCGTCCGAACCCCTCCGCCGCGAACACCTCGCCGGCGGCGTCGAGCAGGCGCTGGCGGGTCTCCGCGCGTCGCTTCGTGACCCGCCGGGGCTTGGTGTCGGCGCCCGCGGCGCCGGTCGTGGATTCGGACGTCTGCACTGGTCACCCCCGGTTTCGGGATCGGAGAACCCTTTCGATACAAAACTGTATCCGATGAACGGGGCGCGTACCGTCGGAATTGTGCAGGTCTGGTACGTGAGCTACGGGTCCAACATGTCGCGGGCCCGCCTGGACTGCTACCTGCGCGGCGGATGTCCGGCCGGGGGAGGGCGCACGTACACCGGGGCCCGAGATCCGGGCGCGCCCGCCGACCGCGTCGCCGTCCGACTGCCCGGCACGGTGCACTTCGCGGGCGAATCCCTCGTGTGGGGTGGCGGGCGCGCGTTCTACGACCCGGAGGTGCCCGGTGATACCGCCGCCTGCGCGTATCTGGTGACCGCCGAGCAGTTCGACGACATCCATGCGCAGGAACCGCCCTGCTACGACCGCATCGTCGATCTCGGGGACCGCGACGGCGCGCCACTGCGCACGTTCACGTCCGTCGTGGGCCGCGGTGACGTCGCCCCGACCGAGCCGTCGGCCCCGTATCTCGCCACGATGACGACGGGACTTCGCGAGGTGTTCGGTTGGAATTCCGAACGGGCACAGGCCTATCTGCGCCGTTTGGTGGGCTGACCAGGGTACCGTCGGGAAGCCGCACGCTGTGGCGGCGCTCACAGAAAGAGGATCTGATGTCGAATCTGCATGTCGTAGCGACCATTCCGGCCAAGTCCGGATCCGAGAACGTGGTGCGTGCCGCGCTCACCACGCTCGCGGAGGCCACCCGCAAGGAGGATGGCTGCGTGTCGTACGACCTGTACGAGTCGGCGTCGGCGCCGGGCACGTTCGTCGTGGTCGAGGTGTGGGCGGGTCAGGACGCGCTCGACGCGCACATGAAGTCCCCGCACATGCGTGAGGCGGCCGGTGCCTTCGGTTCGCACCTCTCGGCCGCCCCCGGCATCCACCCGCTGCGCCCCGTTTCCTGATCTTGCCCGCGTTTTGCGCACTTACCGGCCCTGTTCGGGCCCGCGGATCAGCGATAAGTGCGCAAAACGCGGTATCGGGGGGTTCCGATCGCCGTGACAGGTGTCCGACACCACGCCGACCGATCTCACGTTTTCGCGTCCTCTGTCGTCAGTAGTGCAGGAGCCCGCACCCGGCGGGCGCGAGGCAGGAGACCGTCATGACGAAGCTGTATTCCGACCGTCCGTCGGCGCCGGTTCACCGCGTGGTGGTCCTGGGCGCAGGGTATGCCGGGGTGCTCGCCGCCAACCGGATCCTGTCGAGCCGGGGCGGTATGCCGGGCGAGGACCCGGCCCGGAACTGTTCTGTGGTCGTGGTCAATCCCCGCGCCGACTTCGTCGAGCGCATCCGCCTGCACGAGGTCGCGGCGGGCACCCGTTCGACGGCGGCGGTGCCGCTACGGGACCTGCTGCACGGCGATGCGGAGATCGTCGTGGGGTCGGCGACGGCGATCGACGCGGCCCGGCGCCGCGTGGACGTGGCCGTCGGTGACGGCGTCGAATCCGTCGGATACGACACCCTCGTGTACGCGGTCGGCAGCAACACCGACCGGTCCGTCCCGGGCGTGGGTGAGCACGCCCACCACGCCGGTGACGCCGATTCGACGGAGGCCCTGCGCGCAGCGGTGGCCGCGCTCGCGCCGGGTTCGATGGTGCGGGTCGTCGGCGGTGGTTCGACGGCGATCGAGATCGCCGGTGAGATCGGTGCCGCCCGACCGGATCTCGCCGTCGAGATGGTGTCGGCGGGTGGCGTGGCCGGCTTCATGCGCGATGCCGCCCGCAGCCGGGTGCTCGCCACCCTCCGCCGGCTCGGTGTCGCGTGGCGGGACGACACCCGCGTGACCGAGGTACGCGACCGCGAACTGCTCACCGCCGACGGGACCGTCCTCGGGTTCGACGTGTGCGTGTGGGCCGCCTCGTTCACCGTGCCGGACCTCGCCGCGCGCAGCGGACTGGCGACGGACGCCGCCGGACGCCTCCGCGTCGACTCGACGCTGACCAGCATCGACAGCCCCGCGATCGTCGGCGCCGGTGATGCCGTCGTCGCGCCGCCCGAGGTGGGTGCGCACCTGCGCATGGCGTGCGCGGTGGCGATGCCGCTCGGTGGGCACGCCGCCCACACCGTGCTGGCACGGGTACGGGGCGCGCGGCCCCCGACGCTGTCCCTCGGCCTGGTGGCCCAGTGCATGAGCCTGGGGCGCAAGGCCGGGTACCTCCAACTGGTCCACCCCGACGACCGTCCGCGCCCGGTCGCGGCGTCCGGGCGGCTCGGTGCCATGATCAAGGAGTCGATCCTGCCGGATGACCGTCGACAAGATGCGCGCCGAGCGGACCCGGCCCGGCGCCTACAAGACCCCCAAGGGGCCGCGCCCGCGCGCGGCGTCCCGGGTGGTGGAGGAGATCCGATGAATCTCGTTCCCGAATCCTCCGATTACAAACAGCTTTTCGGTGTGGCGTATCGGATGCTCGGCTCGGCCCACGACGCCGAGGACGCCGTGCAGGACGCTGTCGTCCGGTGGCAGGCACTCGGGGACGGCGAGCGGGCGTCGATTCGCGAGCCGCTCGCGTGGATGACGACGGTGGTCAGCCGGATCTGCCTGGATCAGTTGGGGTCTGCCCGTGCCCGGCGGGAGTCGTACGCGGGCATCTGGCTGCCGGAACCGGTGCCCGGCACCATCGGCCCGGCGACCGTGAGCGGACGGCCACCGGATCCCGCCGATGCGGTGACGCTCGACGAGTCGGTGTCGGTGGCGTTGATGCGGGCGATGGAGTCGCTGACGCCGGGCGAGCGGGTCGCGCTGATCCTGCACGACGTGTTCGGTATGCCGTTCGCGGAGATCGGGGACGTCGTCGGCCGGACACCGGACGCGTGCCGTCAGCTCGCGTCCACGGCGCGGCGTCACCTGCGGTCCGCGCCGAGGTTCCAGCCGGAGGACGAGCAGCGGAGGCAGGTGGTGGCCGCGTTCACGGCGGCCTGCGCCACCGGCGACATCGACGCTCTGACGACCGTTCTCGCGCCGGAGGTGGTGTCCCGCGCCGACGGCGGCGGAATGCCGGGCATCGCGCGGGTGCCGGTGGTGGGTGTCGAGCGGGTCGCGCGATATCTGCTGGGCATCGTCGGACTCAGTGAGGCGCGTGGACTCACGCTGGGTGCGCGGTTCGCGTCGGTGAACAACCGCACCGGGAGTGGTCATCTCGTTCGACGATCAGGTGGCCGCGGTCCTGGATCTCGCCGTCGCGGACGGACGTGTCCACGAGATCGCGATCATCATGAACCCCGACAAACTGGGGGCCTGGGCCGAGCACGTGCGCAAAACGCGGGGGAGCGGGGTTTCACGTGGAACCGGCAGAACCGGACACCCCGTGCACGTCCCGCCATGTCCGGTCGTTCAGGACCGTCGCCGCGACCAGGACCATCCACCCGCTCATCGACAGCAGTTCGACGCGCTGGGCGAAGCCGAGCCAGCTGTGGCTGCCCGACGGGTCGTCGACGCCGACGAGCATCCACAGCGTGCCGACGAGGAACAGCACCACGACGGTGAGCCCGGCCCACCACATCGCCTGCGGTGCGCGGTAGACGTAGATCGCGATGATGAACGCGAGCGCCGAGACCACCGCCGCCGTCACCGACAGCGTGCTCGTGAGTGCGTGCCACTGGTGGGTGAGTGGCACCTGCGCCGCCTCGCACGCGGGCTTCGAACACCGCAGCGGCAGCCGGGAATCGGCGATCGTGCCGACGGCGAACACACCGAGCGCGATCCAGCCGACGACGGTGAGGAATCGCCACGGACGGATGGTCAGCCCCACCAGCGCGGCGATCGTCAGCACGATCCCGGTCAGCAGGTCACCGCTGCGGTAGAGGATCCCGTGTTCCTGATCGGTCGCCGCCAGTTGGCTGGCGAACCCCTCGAACGGGCCCTCCCCGGTGTTCAGGACGAACGCGAGTACCCACGACGAGTACAGGATCGCGCCCGCGATCAGCAGCGCGGCGAGCAGGTACCGCCGGACGGTCATCGTCACCGCGTCCTCAGTTCCGCGGCTTGGCGAACGGGAAGGCGAGCGACTCGCGGATGCTGCCGCCGGTGATGAGCATGACGATCCGGTCGACGCCCATGCCGAGGCCACCGGTGGGCGGCATCGCGTGCTCGAGGGCCTGCAGGAAGTCCTCGTCCAGTTCCATCGCCTCGGCGTCGCCGCCGGCCGCGAGCAGTGACTGCTCGGTGAGCCGCTGCCGCTGGTCGATCGGGTCGGTCAGCTCGCTGTATGCGGTGCCCAGTTCCATGCCCCACGCCACCAGGTCCCACTTCGCGGCCACGCCCGCAATGGTGGGGTGCGGCCGGGTCAGCGGCGACATCGACGTCGGGAAGTTGGTGTAGAACGTCGGGAACTCGGTCTGCCCCTCCACCAGGTGTTCGTACATCTCCTGCGCGACGGCACCCGCGTCCCAGCTCTTCTGGTACTCGATCTCGTTCTCGTCGCACAGCTTCTGCAGGATCTCCAGCGGCGTCTCGGGGGTCACCTCGACGCCGACCTTCTCGGCGACCGCACCGTGCATCGTCTTGACCGGCCATTCGCCCGAGATGTCGACGGCGACCAGTTCGCCGTCCGGTCCGGGCCGCATGATCGTCTGGCTGCCGTGCGCGGCGACGGCCGCTGCCTGGATCAGCTCGCGGCACAACACCATCATGCGTTCGTAGTCGCTGTGCGCCTCGTACGCCTCGAGGATCGTGAACTCCGGGTTGTGCTTGAAGTCCACGCCCTCGTTGCGGAACACGCGCCCGATCTCGAACACCTTCTCCATTCCGGCCACGCACAGTCGCTTGAGGAACAGCTCCGGCGCGATCCGCAGGTACAGGTCCAGGTCGTACGCGTTGATGTGGGTGACGAACGGGGCCGCGTTGGCGCCGCCGTGGATGCGCTGCAGGATCGGCGTCTCCACCTCGAGGTAGTCGCGACCGGACAGCGTGTCGCGCAGCGACTTCACGATCGCGGTGCGTGCGGCCAGCAGCCGCCGCGACTCGGGGTTGATCGCGAGGTCCACGTACCGCTGCCGCACCCGGGTCTCGGCGTCGGTCAGGCCCTTCCACTTGTCGGGCAGCGGGTGCAGGCACTTGCCGTTCATCCGCCAGTCCGTCGCCAGCAGCGACAGCTCGCCCTTGCGGCTGCGGCCGATGGTCCCGCTGACCTCCATGAGGTCCCCGAGGTCGAAGTCGGCGGAGAACTCGTCGAGGCGGTCACCGACGGCGGTTCGTTCGATCAGCACCTGGATGTCGCCGGACCAGTCCCGCAGCACCGCGAACGCGACACCGCCGTACGTGCGAATTCGCAGCAGTCGGCCCGCGATCCGCACCCGCGTGCCCTCGGGCGAGGCGGCGGCCGCGGCGACCGTGTGGGTCGGGGGATAGGCGACGGGGTAGGGGTCGATGCCCTCGTCGGCCAGGCGCTCGAGCTTGTCCATCCGTACCCGGACCTGCTCGGGGCGGCGGGGCCCGGTCGGATCGACCTTGGCGGGGACGATCTCCGCGGCAATCGGGGCGGCGTCCGGTGCGCTGCCGTCCGCGTGCAGGATCCCGGAGTGCGCCAACGCTTCCGGTACCGCGGTGTGACGGCCGGTGTGGGCGAGGGCGTCGGTGCGGTGACCGAAACTCGGCAGCGTCAGGAAGCCCTCGGCGATGGCCGACGCGATCGCGACGCGGGGCAGCTGCCGGTTGTCGTCGAAGCACAGGTAGCGCGGCGCCCACTCCGGCAGGTACTTCACGTTGGAGCGGTACAGCGCCTCGAGCTGCCACCACCGGGAGAAGAACAGCAGCATCGAGCGCCACACGCGCAGGATCGGGCCGGCGCCGATGCGGGCACCCTCCTCGAACGCCGACCGGAACACCGCGAAGTTCAGCGATGTCCGGATCACCCCGAACTCGTCCGCGCGGGTCGCGAGCTCGGTGATCATCAGTTCGTTGACGCCGTTCGGGGCGAGCGGGTTGCGGCGCATCAGGTCGAGCGAGGCCCCGTTGGAACCCCACGGCACGAGCGAGAGCATGCCCAGCACGCCACCGTCGGGTCCGATCGCCTCGACCAGCAGGCAGTCACCGTCGAGGGGGTCGCCGAGCCGTCCGAGGGCCATCGAGAAGCCGCGCTCGGACTCGGTGTCGCGCCAGCTGTCGGCGCGGGAGATCACGTCGGCCATCTCGGCGGGCGGGATGTCGCGGTGGCGTCGGATCCGGACGGTGACGCCCTGCCTGCGGACGCGGTGCACGGCCTGGCGCACCTGCCGCATCTCGCGGCCGTTCAGGCTGAAATCGCGGGTCTCGAGGATCGCCTCGTCGCCGAGTTGGAGGACGGACAGTCCGCCCCGCTTGTAGGCGGTGGCGCCGGCCTCGCTCGCGCCCATCACCGCCGGAGCCCAGCCGTACTTCGACGCGAGCTCGAGCCACGCGTCGATCGCGTGCGACCACGCCTCCGGGTTGCCGATCGGGTCGCCGCTGGCGAGGCACACCCCGGCCTCGACTCGGTAGGTCACCGCGGCCTTGCCGCTCGGAGCGAAGACGACGGCCTTGTCGCGTCGGGTGGCGAAGTAGCCGAGGGAATCGCCTCCGCCGTACGCGTCGAGCAGCCCGCGCAGCGCCGATTCGTCGTTGCCGGTCAACGCGTTCGATGCCCGCTGCGATCGGAACAGCGTGATCACCGCGGCGAGCAGCGCGAGTGCGCCGAACAGTCCGAGCAGGGTGTTGACGAACGCGTGCGGGTGGCCGTCGAACTGCTCGTTCTCGATCACCACGAGCGCGGTGACGCGGTTGAGGGCCCAGAAGAACCGTTGGCCCGACGGCAGGGTGCCGGGGAACATCTCCACCAGCGCCCAGCCGAGGAGCGTGCCGACCGCGAGACCGGCCACCAGCACCCCGAGGGCTTTCCAGCCGGCGCCGCGTCGGACCCGGGTGTAGAACTCCTTGTGCGCGGCGATCAGGATCCCGATGACCGCCAGCTGCACGACGAACGCGACGGCGGAGTTGATGTTCTTGTCGACCACGGCCGTCACGGCGTTCAACACCGCGAACACCGTCAGGTAGATCGTGAGCAGCCACCACGCGATCCGCTTGCGGCTCGCGAGCGCGGCGGCGACGAGCCCGAGGACCAGTGCCCACGCGAAGCTCGTGTCCGGGGCGTCGAAATAGTAGTTCTCGACGTACACGCGCGGGGTGTGGACGAGGTACCGCAGCGCCGGCGACAGGCTCCACAGGAAGACCAGGACGGAGAACACCCCGAGGACGAGTCCCGCGATGTGTGGAACTTCGCTCAGGTGTCCGCGTTTCGGCGCGAGGGAGGACCGGTGTTGTTCCGGGTTCTCCGCCGCATCGGCAGGGGTGCCGGTGCTCGTGGCCATCGAGGTCCTTCCCGTCACGGTGTGGTGTCTGTCTCCAGTGTGAGGCGTCGAAGGGCTGTTTGGGGCGAAGGAGGATGATGGTGGCATGTCTGACGCTGTGGACGCTGTGCCGATCCGTGACGAGTCGATCCGCCTGGGTCAGTTCCTCAAGCTCGCCAATCTCATCGATTCGGGCGCCGAGGCGAAGGGCGTCATCGCCGACGGGCTCGTGAGCGTCAACGGCGAGGTCGAGATCCGTCGCGGTCGACAGTTGCGCGACGGCGACGTCGTGGAGATCGGTGGGATGTCGGCACGGGTGAGCGGTCCCGAGGCGCAGTAACGCTCGGTCCGATCCACCCGCACGGCGCGTCGGCGCCCACTCCCCGACGGACGCCGGGAGGGAGCGGGACGGCATGACGGCGAGTGAGGGTTCGGGGACCACGACGGTACCGCGTCGGCACCTGCTGTCGCGAGCGTTGTCCGGCGTGCTGGCCGCCGCGATGGTGCTGGGTGTGGGGGAGTTGCTGTCGGTGCCGATCGGCGCGGAGTCCTCACCGTTCTTCGCGGTCGGCTCCACCACCGTCGATCGGAGTCCCGCGTRGGCGCGGGAGTTCGCGATCACCACGTTCGGCACCGGCGACAAGCCGGCCCTGTTCGTCGGCATGAGCATCCTGATCGTGCTGCTCACCGCGGTGGCCGGGATGATCGAACAGCCGCGGCGCCCGTACGGCAGCGCGATCCTGCTCGCGCTCGGCATCGTCGGGGTGTACGCCGCGACCCACCGTCCCGGCGCCACCGCTGTCCACGCGCTGCCGACGATCGCCGGTGTGGCCGCCGGCATCCTCACGCTGCGGGTGCTCACCGCGCGGGCACGGGTTCCGGAGGGAGCTGCCGTCGAGGTCTCGGGCATGCCACGGCGCACCTTCCTGATCCTGGCTGCATCGGTGGCCGCCGCGGCTGCCGCCGCCGCGGCCACCGGCCGCTACCTGGCGGGCACCGTCTCCGGGGCGATCCGGAACCRCAGCAACCTCACCCTGCCCGGCGTCGCCGCAGCCGACCGCGCGGCTCCGATCGCGCCCGGCACCGACATCGCGGTGCCCGACGTCACCCCCTTCATCACCGCCGACGACGACTTCTACCGCATCGACACCGCGCTGCAGGTCCCCATGCTCACCACCGAGAACTGGCGCCTGCGCATCCACGGCATGGTCGATCGCGAGGTCACGCTCACGTGGGACGACCTGACCGCGCGGAAACCGATCGAACGGGCCGTCACGCTCACCTGCGTCTCCAACGAGGTCGGTGGCCACCTCGCGGGCAACGCCACCTGGATCGGCTACCGGATCGCGGATTTGCTCGACGAGGTCGGCGTCTCGCCCACCGCGGACATGCTGCTGTCCACCAGCTCCGACGGGTTCACCGTCGGGACACCGGTCGCGGTGCTGCGCGACGGCCGCGACGCGATCCTCGCGGTCGCGATGAACGGTCGACCGCTGCCGTTCGAGCACGGCTACCCGGTCCGTCAGGTGGTGCCCGGTCTGTACGGGTTCGTCTCGGCGACGAAGTGGGTGGTGGACTGGGAACTGACACGCTTCGACCGCGCGGAGGCGTACTGGACGCGGCGCGGGTGGGCGGAGCAGGCGCCGATCAAGACGGCGTCGCGCATCGACGTGCCCGCGGCGTTCGGGAGGATCACCGCCGGTCCGAGGGTCGTCGCGGGGACCGCGTGGGCGCAGCACCGCGGCATCGCGAGGGTCGAGGTCCGCGTCGACGGCGGCGAGTGGCAGACCGCGACGCTCGCGCCGCTGTACTCGATCGACACGTGGCGGCAGTGGACGTGGCAGTGGGACGCCCCGCCCGGGGTGCACAACCTGCAGGTGCGGGCCACCGACCTCGACGGCAACACCCAGACCGAGAAGCGGACGGCGCCGATCCCCGACGGTGCCAGCGGATGGCACTCGTGCACGGTCACGGTGTCCTGACCGCGGTCCCGGGGTGTCAGTGGGCCCGACGGTGCTGGCGCGAGACGGCGATCCGCCCGGCCGCCCGCAGCAGGTGCGGTGCGTGGCGCGCGGTACCCAGAATCAGACGATCGATCATGTTCAGACTCAACGGGTTTCGGGACATCGCCCGGGAACTGTCGCAGGTTTCGGTGAGTGCGTACAACCGCCAGTGCCCGGGGACGCCCTTGAGGTCGTGGTCACCACGGTCGGTGAAGACCAGTCCGGAGCCGACGACGAGGTCGCGCACCGTCCGTGAGACCAGCACCTCGTCGGGGCCGGCGGCCGCCGCGATGCGCGCGCCGACGTGCACGGTCATCCCGGTCAGTTCGGTTCCGATTCCCTCGAGTTCGCCGGTGTGCACGCCCGCTCGTACGCCGAGCCCCAGTTGGTGGGCCTGGCGGCACACGGTGCGTGCACACCGGACCGCGGCGACCGGACCGTCGAACACGCTCAGCGTGCCGTCGCCGGCGACGTTCACCAGGCGTCCGCCCGTCTCCTCGACCTCGTTGCGCACCTGGCGCTCGTGCGCGGCGCGAAGATCGCGGTAGCGGCTGTCACCGATCCGGGCGAGCGTCTCGGTGGACGCGACCACATCGGTGAACAGCACCGACGCGAGATAGCGTTCGGCGTCGACGAGCCGACGGACCCCGGTCGCGACCTCCTCGATGTGGTCGAGGACCGGTATCCAGGCCTCACCCATCGAGGTGCCGGGCGGCAGCGGGGGCAGCACGTGCAGCGTGCCGTGCGGAATCGCTGCGGCGATCTGCCGGGAGGCTTCCAACGGGACCGCGCTCCGCGCGGAGTGCAGGACACGGGTGGGGCACTGGACGGAGGCCAGTGTGTCGAAGTAGTCGACCCGGAACAACCATTCGAGGTGTGCGCGGGCGGTGGCGGGGGTCGCCGAACAGCGCTCGAGCAGCGCCATCAGCCGCCGATTGAACGGCGAGTCCTGGGTCGGATCCCACATGGCGATGACCTGGCCGGAACCCCAGTCGTCGTAGACGGCCCGCCATCCGTCGACGAAGCGGTCCCGCGACTGGCCGGTCCACCCCCGCGGCAGGTCCACGCCCTCGCGGAGGGCGCCCTCGACGAAGGGCTGCTGGAAGACCATTCCGGTGACCCGGTCCGGGGCGCGGGCCGCGATCAACGCGAGGGCCCCGCAGGTGCTGCCGATGCCGACCAGGGTGGCGCGGTGCATCCCGACCGCGTCCATGACCGCGAGCACGTCGTCGGCCTGCTGTTCGAGGGTGGGGACGTGGTCGACCGGATCGGACAGGCCGAAGCCGCGGCGCTGGAAGTACACCATCCGGCAGAAGGTCGCGGCCCGCTCGAAGACGTAGTGGATGTGGGGATCGGTCCACATGAGATCGGGATGCAGGCCGATCTCGAGAAACAGGACCACGTCCGTGCTGTTCTCGCCGCCCTCGCCCACGACCTGATATGCCAGCGCGTGCCCGTCACGCTCGACGTACCTCGTTCCAGGCGGGTACATAACCCCAGCGTAGGCCGCGGCCCTGATCCGACCTAGTCGGGTTCGGGCAGTGCGGCCTCGGGTCCGGACACCCCGCCCAGCACGGCGGCGAGGCGTTCGCGGGCGCGGCCGAGGTGGTCGGTGAGGAAGTCCACCGCGCGGTCGGCGTCGCCGTCGCCGATCGCGTCGAGGATCTGCTGGTGCTCGGCCGCGATGCTCGACGTGGTGAGCAGGTGTTTGCCCTGCACCTGGACCATGCACAGCCGTACCTCGGAGACGAGGGTCCGGAAGATCCGGCTGGTGCGCGCGCTCCCGACGGCGTCCACGAGCGCGGTGTGGAACCGCATGTCGGGGTCCACCACCGACAGCGGCGCACCATCGGTGAGCACGGCGATCTCGGCGTTCGCGGTCACCGCCTGCTCGGGCACGATCCGGGAGGCCGCGAGTTCGCGCAGCACCTGGGACTCGACCCGGGCGCCGGTGCGGTAGACGCCGCGCACGTCGTCCGGGCCCAGGTGCAGCACCCGGGCGGTCTTGTGCGCGCCCCGCTGGAGCAGCCCCTCGCCGAGGCAACGATGCGGCTGCGGACCCAGCCGTCGGCGGCGTCCACCGTCGTCGCGAGCTTCCCCGAGACCGCGCAGGCCATCGACGCGGTTCTCGCGATCGAGGAGATCGCCGCCCGCCACGACGTGCTCATCGGCACCTTCGGGCACGCCGCCGACGGAAACCTGCACCCCACCATCGTGTTCGACGCCGCCGACCCCGACGTGACCGCGCGGGCGCGGGCCGCGTTCGACGACCTCGTCGCCGCCTGCCTCGCGCTCGGCGGTTCGATCACCGGCGGGTGTCGGCGTCCTCGAGGAGCCCTACATGGAGTCCATGGTGGGTGCCGCCGAGCGCGAACTGATGGCGGGCATCAAGTCCGTCTTCGACCCCACCGGCATCCTCAACCCGGGTCGCGGGTTCTGACGGAACCGAACTTTCCGGCCGCGGATCGCGCGACTGTGACTCGGCAACTGCGCTGTTCGATACATCCTTCAGGGCACCGGACCGCTGAACCTCGGAACTGTGCCGGAGAGGAACGCGTCGAGGCCGACTTCCAGATCCGGGTTGGGCGTCTCGATCCAGCGGTCCTCGAGTCTACTGCCGATTCCCTGCCCCGCTGCCGCGTCGATCATCTGTTTGGCGGCCTGTTGTGTGATCGAGGACCGAGTGGCGATCGTTGCCGCCAAGTCGGCGGCCCGGGACCACAGACTTTCTGCGGGAACGACTTCCGCGACGAGCCCCACGCGTAGTGCCGTCTCGGCATCCATCCGGTCGCCGGTAATCACCAGGCGTTTTGCGGTCGCGGGCCCGAGCGTGCGGACCAACCGAGTGATCGTCCGGGCCGGGTAGATCACGCCGAGCTTCGCGGGCGTCACCGCGAACTCGGCGTTCTCGGCGGCCACACGGAGGTCACATGCCAGCGCGAGCTGTGCGCCACCGCCGATGCAGTATCCCGCGATCGCCGCGATCGCCGGTTTGGGGAACGCCGCCAGCGCCTCCTCCGCATCGGTCACCCGGTCTTCCATGCGGATGCCGGACGCCCGCGCCGACCGTAGCTCGCGGATATCCATCCCGGCGCAGAAGTGCGACCCGGCGCCGGTCACCAGAACCACGGAGACGGCGGGATCGTCCGCCAGCCGGGTGAGCGTGGCCGTCAATTCGTCGAGCATCGCTCCGGTCAGGGCGTTGTGGCGGCGCCGATGGTCGATCGTGATGACCGCTACACGCTGTTCGACCGTGGTCAGGACCCGGCCCGGTCCTTCCGGTGTATTCATCCACCCGCCTGGAAGGCATCCACGAGCAGTTTCTTCTGCACCTTGCCCATCGCATTTCGGGGCAGGACGTCCACGACGCGAATCTCGCGCGGACGCTTGTGGATCGACAGTGTCTGCGCAACGAAGTTCGACAGTTCGCGATGGTCGTGGCAGTCGCCGACGATGTACGCGACGATCCGTTGTCCGAGATCGTCGTCCGGCACGCCCACGACCGCCGCCTCCTGGACACCGGGGTGGTTCAGCAGCGCCTGTTCCACCTCGCCGGCGCCGATCCGGTAGCCACCCGATTTGATCATGTCGATCGATTCTCGCCCGACGATACGGTGGAAGCCCTGTTCGTCGACGACGGCGATGTCGCCGGTCTTGAACCACCCGTCGTCGGTCATCGATTCGGCGGTCTTGTCGAAGTTGCCCAGGTATCCGTCGAAGAGGGTCGCGCCCGCGATCTCCAACTGACCGAGGGATTCTCCGTCRTGTGCCACCGGGTCACCGGACTGGTCCCGCAGCCGGGCCGCGACTCCCCGGATCGGCAACCCCACCCAACCGGGGCGTCGTTCACCGTCGAACCGCGTGCTCAGCGTGATGAGGGTCTCGCTCATTCCGTAGCGCTCGATCGGCGCGGATCCGGTGAGTGCCGTCATGCGTTCGAAGACGGGAACCGGCAGTGGGGCGCTGCCCGAGACGAGGAGCCGTGCGGAGCCGAGCGCTCGGGCAGCGGACTCGTCGGCGCACATGCGGGACCACACGGTGGGGACGCCGAAGTAGAGCGAACCACGGGCCGCTGCATACGATTCCGGAGTGGGGCGCACCGTGTGCACCAGCGGTGAGCCGTGCCGAAGTGCCCCCACGACTCCGAGAATGAGCCCGTGCACGTGGAACAACGGAAGTCCGTGAACGAGGGTGTCGTCCGGACTCCAGTCCCACGCGTCGGCCAACCCGTCCAGCCCTGCCGCGACGGCGGAACGGGATAGCACGACGCCCTTCGGGGCGCCGGTCGTACCCGAGGTGTACATGATCATCGCGGGGGTGGCGGGATCGGGCTCGCGGTGCGTCGATCCCGATCGCGCTCGTGCGTCGATCGGGACGTGGGGGAGTGTGACGTCCCCTCGCTGACCGCCTAGCCAGAGTTGCGCGTCCGAGTCCTTCAGGATGTGGTGCCGTTCGGCCGGACCCGAATCGGGTGGTACCGGTACCGCTGCCACGCCGGCCATGAGGCATCCCGTCACCGCGATCACCGTCTCGATCGTTGCCGTCGCATCGATGGCAACGCTTGTGGCGCCGCCGATCTCATCGGCCACGGCAGCCGCCGCAGCGATCAGCTCGGATCGGGTGAGGGTGTCGTCTCCGACGCGGACCGCGGGTCGGCCGTCGATGCCGGTGCCCGGATCGACGAGCGACTTCAGCAGCGGCCGAGGCGTGAGGGTGGTCATCGGTGAAGGGTCCTTTCTCGAAGTCCCTACCGGACGGCATCGGTCCACATGGTGGACCACCGTGCTACGATGTGGTCCGGCTAATCTATAGCCCGCGATGCTCGACGTCAACCGACGTGTGTGAAAGGTCTTGAATGAACAGCGTTCTCACCGCGCTCCGGGTGTTCGAGGAGGTAGCGGCGGCGCAGCCGGTCGGCCTGTCGGAACTCAGTAAGCGGCTCGACGTTCCGAAGAGCACGGTTCAGCGATGCCTCAAGACCCTGGCCGACGCAGGATGGTTGCGGCCCGCGACCAACGATGCGGGTCGGTGGGTGATCACCGGCAAGGCCTTCAGCCTGGGCAGTGCCCTCTCGGCGGGAGACGACCTGCGGGACGTGGCGCTTCCGGAGCTGAGTCGGCTGCAGGTTGAGACGGGAGAGACCGTTCACCTGGCGGTTCCGGACGGCGACGAACTGGTGCTGGTCGAGCGCCTCGACAGCGCTCACCAGCTACGAGCCTTCCTGCCGTTGGGGACGCGGCTGCCCCTGCATGCGGCGTCGAACGGCAAGGCCTACCTCGCGTCGCTTCCCGACGCCCAGGTCGAGCAGTTCCTGTCGGCCGAGCTCGCCCCGGTGACCGGCCGCACGGTGACCGATCCGGAAGCGTTGCGCAGCGAGATTGCGGAGATCCGCCGTCGTGGGTATGCAGTGACCGATCAGGGACTGCACGACGGGATCGCGGCAGTCGCGGTCGCCTTGCGGGGGCGGGGAGGCGCCGTGCGGGGTTGTTTCAGCGTCTCCGGTCCGGCATCTCGCCTGACCCCGGACCTCTATCAGGAGTACGGCGAGAAGGCGCTGGCCGCACGGGCTGCGATCGAGCGGTTCCTGTCCTGACGGGGAGTCAGGACTGAGTGCGCTTGCTCCGCGCGCGTGTCTTGCCGGCCACCTTCTTCGGCGGTTCGGTCTCGGCCGCAGGCGCTTCGTCAGGCAGCGGCTCGAAGAACATCGCGGTGTTGATGGTGGCCAGCTCGCGACTGGCCGCCTCGTAGAGGCCGGTGAGCACCTGCATCGACCGCACTGCATGGTGCATCTT
Organism: Rhodococcus sp. TAF43; assembly: GCF_052113525.1. NCBI lineage: Bacteria > Bacillati > Actinomycetota > Actinomycetes > Mycobacteriales > Nocardiaceae > Rhodococcus > Rhodococcus sp. TAF43. The sequence goes on along the minus strand of NZ_JBFRDL010000020.1, from coordinate 29,668 downwards.
GGTGGTGATGTCGCTCAGTTCTTCGAGGTTGGACACAAGGGTCTGGCGACGCAGCTGCGCGTACCGATCGGTGATCTCGCGGCCCTTCGCGGTGACGGTGAAGACCGACGAGGTTCCGGACTTGGTGCGTTCGAGAAGCCCCATGCTCACGAGTTTGCGCAGGTTGTACTGCAGGTTCGGTAGGTCGTCGCGATTGGTCAGCTGGGCGATCGTGGCGGTGTCCTTCGACCGTTCCTGCATGCGCACGACGTGCAGCGCGACCACCTCGTTGAATCCCAGATCGAGGTCGGCCGCGACACGAATCGACTGGACCGCGAACCGCTGGAAGCTGCCCTCCACCTGGAGAATTGCGAACTCGAACGCTGTCAGCGCTTCCTCGTAGGCATTCTCGGCGAGGTGCCAGCGCCGTCCTGGTGCCAGTGATTCGGGCTCTCCGGGCGACTGGGGGTCGGTGATGCTCATCTTCTCTTTCGCTGTTCGCTCGACGGTCGACCTGTGGGGTGCAGCGGATGAGTGATTCGCGCTGCGTTGCAACGGTAACAGGGGCAAGCATTGCACTAATTCGTAGATGATCCATAAAAAATCTATTGACGATCCACGGATAACTGATACTGTGACTCGCAACACCAGAGGTGTTTCGACTTCTACAGCACTTGCGGCTCCCAGCCCGGGCCATCGCACAGCTGGCACATCCAGGCAGCTGATCAGCCAATCCATCCAGAGCACACGGAGGTCTCTTCGATGACTGCTTCGTCCCACAGCGGCTCGTCCGCCGGCGTCACCCGGCAGTACGCGCCCTACGTCAAAGCCGATTGGGGCTACTCCAACCACTGGTATCCCGCGCTGTTGTCCGACGAGCTCGAGGACGGCACCGTCAAGGGCATCACGATCGGCGGCAACGACATCGCCGTGCGCCGGTCCGCCGGCAAGGCCTACGCGGTCTCGGATCGTTGCATCCATCGTGGTGTGAAGCTGTCCGCCAAGCCGATGTGCTTGTCGGAGGGCACCATCACGTGCTGGTACCACGGCTTCACCTACGGTCTCGAGGACGGCAGCCTCACCACGATCGTCGGCAATCCCGACGACTCGCTGATCGGCAACGCCGGCATCCGCACGTATCCCGTCGAAGAGGTCAACGGGATCATCTACGTGTTCGTCGGGGACGAGGACTACGGAACCCCGCCGCCGCTCAGCAGCGATCTACCGGCCCGAGTCACCAACGACCCCAACGACACTCCGGTTCCGCACCTGCTGGACGAGGGAATCGTCATCCGGGGTATCCACCGCAAGCTCGTCGGCAACTGGCGTCTCGCCGCGGAGAACGGTCTCGACCCGGGCCACCTCCTCGTGCACTGGGACAACCAGATCCTGGTCGCGCTCGACCGTGCGCTGCCGTTGGGTGTCAACGCGCTGACCGACTCCGCGACCGAGGAGATCGACATTCCGGACGGGCCGAAGGGTGTGATGAACCGGTACGACCGCCCGGACCTCTACCAGCCTGTGCTGGACAACCCCAAGGTCAACATGAAGGCGCGCGGTACGGTGCCGCACTACTTCCGTACCTCGCTCTGGGTTCCGGGCGTCCTCATGGTGGAGCACTGGCCCATCACCGACGTCGTCCAGTACGAGTTCTACGTGCCGATCGACGATCATCACCACGAGTACTGGGAGATCATCGCCACTCGCGCCACCACCGACGAGGACATCGCCGAGTTCAATTTCAAGTACGACAACTTCATGCTGCCGCTGGCACTCGAGGGCTTCAACAACAGCGACGTCTTCGCCCGTGAGGCCACCGAGGAGCACTACACACGTTTCGACGGTTGGAACAACGAAATGCTCTGCGACATGGACTATTCCATCATCGCTTGGCGAAAGATGGCGGCGCGTCATCCGCGCGGCTTCTTCGAATCGCCCTTCCAGGACGAGGACTGACCATGTCGATCGCCCCGACCGACGCAATTCCGGAGTGCGCAGTGACCACTGAGAACAACGTCCACCTGAAGTTCACGGACGGAACCAAGACCATTTCGGTGCCGGCCGGTACCACCATTCTCGAAGCGGCGAACGCGGCCGGTGTCCGACTGGTCAGTCAGTGCACGATCGGCACGTGCGGAACCTGCGTCGGTCGGGTCGCGTGTGGTGACCTCGTGATGCCCGAGGGGCGGGTGTACTCGCTGCGGCAGGACGAGATGGCCGCCGGCCACCGCCTGCTGTGTCAGTCTCACGCCTTCGCGGAGTCCGAGGTGGAACTCGACTATCCGGCAGCGATGCTGGACGAGTACCCGGTGATCGTCACCGCCGCGAAGGTCGGTGCGGTCACCTGGCTCGGTGAGTCGGTGGTGGAGCTGCAGCTCAAACTTCCCAAGTCGGTGCGCTTCTCGTTCCGGGCCGGTCAGTACGTGCGGATGCGCGTTCCCGGCACCGACGAGTGGCGCTCCTACTCGATGGCGTCCGGCGAGCGTGAGCGCAAGAAGTTGGCCTTCACGATTCGAGTGCTCCCGTCCGGTGCGATGTCGGACTACCTGCGCACCGCCGCAGCGGTCGGCGACCAGATCGACCTGGAAGGGCCGATCGGGGGATTCGGGCTGGCGGACGATCCGGGACCGAGCCTGATGATCGCCGGCGGCACCGGCCTGGCCCCGATGCTCTCGATGCTCGAGACGCTGCAGACTGCACGCACGGACTTCCCGATTCGGCTCGTCTTCGGGTGCACCCGCGCGGCCGATCTGTTCCACCTCGACGAACTCGATGCGCGCCGGAGCTTCATGCGCAATCTGGGGGTCCGAGTCGTCGTCGACGAACCCGGCAACGAACTCGCACCCGTCCCCGATGTACTGACGGGCAATCCCGTCAGCGTCCTGACCCCCGAGGACGTCGCGCATCCGCAGACCTCCGCATACCTGTGCGGCCCCCCGGCGATGCTCCAGGGAGCCGAGGTACGCCTGCTCGAACTAGGAATGCCGGCAGAGCGAATCCACGCCGAGCAGTTCCTCCCCAGCTAGATCGCGATCGGACTGCGCCGCGCCGCGGTTCGACTTCCGAACAGAGGCAAGAGATGAGTATTTCCCGTCTGGGCGCTCTGAGCGTCGACGTCACGGACCTCGAGGCTTGGCGCCACGTACTGGTCGACCTCCTGGGGCTCCACGCCCGACCTCGCGCATCCGATCAGGACCCGCTGTTGATCCGAATCGACGACCACCATCATCGAATAGCGCTGTACCCCGCGACCGAGGACCGGATCCGGACCATCACGTGGGACGTGGACAGCCTCGAAGAACTCCAAGCCATCGCGGACCGTGTTACGGCCGAGGGTATTGCCGTCGAATGGGTCCCCGCTGGCCCGCCGGAGGAGCGAATGACGCTGGCGTCCTTCCGGTTCGTCGATGGCGACGGATTTCCGAACGAGGTCCGCTTCGGCCCGACCGTCGATCACCTCCCGCTCGCTCAGGGCGGTGTCATCAGTGGCTTCGTGACCGGCGAGCTCGGTCTCGGCCATGTCGTCCTCATGTGCAAGGACTACCCGGCGGCCGTCGACTTCTACACCCGCGTCCTCGGATTCCGGTTGACGGACTACATCGTGTGGGACGGCGCGGATGCGACCTTCCTGCACTGCAATCCGCGTCACCACAGCCTGGCGCTGATGAACGAGTGCTTCAGCTTCAAGGGTGGGGACTTCAACCACCTGATGCTGGAGGTGGAATCGATCGACGACGTCGGCCGTGCGTACGACCTCATCAACGAGGCCTGCATCGACCTGCAGATGACATTCGGCCGTCACACCAATGACGGTGTGACGTCCTTCTACCTGCGCACGCCCTCCGGATTCGCGATCGAGATCGGGTACGGCGGCGACCTCGTCGACTCGGACGAGTGGGAGGTCAAGACCTTCCGCTCGCCTTCCCGGTGGGGTCACGAACCGCAGAAGGCGGGGTGACCACGTTGTCCGGCGTCGCTTCCCCCTTCTCGGACATCCTGACCGACGAGAACCTCAGTGTCTCCGCGGTCGAGGGCTGTCTGGAACGAATCGAACAGCGCGACAGCGCGATCAAGGCGTGGGCCCACCTCGATCCCGATCTCGCACTGGAGCAGGCCGCGCTGCGCGATGCCGAGCCGCGTCGCTCGGCGTTGCACGGTATCCCGTTCGGTCTCAAGGACATCATCGAGACCGGCGATCAGCCCACCGGTTACGGCTCCGAGTTGTGGGCGGGGTGGCGGCCGGAGCAGGACGCGGAGGTGGTCCGTCGACTCCGCCGTGACGGCGGGGTGGTCCTCGGCAAGACGACCACTACCGAGTTCGCCACCTACCGGCCGACGGACACCCGCAATCCCCACGGGCAGGGACATACGCCCGGCGGATCGTCGAGCGGTTCGGCCGCTGCAGTCGCGGACGGTCAGGTGCCGTTGGCGCTGGGCACCCAGACCGCCGGGTCGGTACTCCGGCCGGGGTCGTTCTGTGGCGTGTTCACCCTCAAACCCACATACGGGCGCTGGCCGTTCGACGGCGTTCTTCCCGTCGCGCTCACCTTCGACACGGTCGGGGCGTTCGCGCGTCATCCTGCGTGGTTGGGGGCGGTCGATGAATCCCTCGCCACCGACGGATCAGAGACGCCGGCGGTCACGGTGCTGGCGCCGATGCGGGAGTTGCGGGTCGGTGTGCTGCGTCCGCCGTGGGCGGACCGTGCGACGCCGGCGGCCGCCGCGCTGCTCGAGGAGTTTGTCTCCCGTCTGCGCGACGTGGTCGCGGACGTCGTCGATGTGGAGGTCCCGAGTGACCTGATCGCACTCGACGAGGCACACACGCTGCTCATGGCTGCCGAGGCCTCCGCCGCCCTCGCCGGGCGCATCCACCGGTCGCACCCTGACCGGATAAGCGACCAGTTACACAGGTTCCTGCAGGCCGGACGGCAGGCCCCTGCGAGTGAGATCCAGTATGCGCGAACAGTTCTGAGGCGAACGCGTTCCTTCGTGGATCGCGCGTTCGATGAGGTGGACCTGCTGGTGACGTTGGCCGCACCCGGCGAGGCGCCGGCGATCGCCGACGGAACGGGTGACCCCGTTTTCAACAAGCTGGCGAGCGTCAGCGGATGTCCCGCCGTCGGGCTTCCCGCCGGACGCGGCGTGCACGGCCTGCCGCTCGGTATCCAGCTCGTGGCACCAGCGCATGCCGACCAGGCGCTGGTGCGGGTGGCGACCTGTCTTACGGATCGTGTGGGCCTGGCATGGCGGCCCGGTGTATCGGAGGAGGAGACGAACGGTGACTGACGTATCGACCACCACGCCACTACCGCTCGACGACACTCGTCGCGAGATGTACGAGGCCGTGTGCGCGAAGCTGGACGCGGACCGCTTCCGCGACCTGCTCGTCGACCTGATCGGCATCCACAGTCCGACGGGCCGCGAGCGGGCCGCGTCCGAGTTCATGGCTACCCACCTGCGGGATCGGGTCGGCATCGACGCTCGGTACCAGCCGATCTCCGAGCACACCGGGAACGCGGTCGGGGGATTGCACGGCACCGGTGGCGGCAGCCGGCTCCTGTTGTACGCGCCCATCGACACCCACATCGATCCCGATTCGGATGTGCCGTGGGTAGGAAAGTCGTTGCGCCCCGACATGATTCCCGAAGCCAAGGTGGACGGTGATCTGGTCGTCGGGCTCGGCGCCTCCAATCCGAAGTGCATGGTCGCCGGTCTTACCGAAGTGATGCACGCCGTCGTCGACGCGGATCTTCCTCTGGTCGGCGACCTCGCGATCGGATTCGCGGGCGGTGGCATGCCCGTGACGATGAGTGGTCGTGACCACGTCGGGATGAGCAGCGGCGTGTTTCACATGCTCACGCACGGTATGGTGCCCGACCACGCCGTCGTGCTCAAGCCGTGGTGGGCGGTCTACCCCGAGGAACCGGGAATGTGCTGGTTCAAGGTGTCCGTGCGGGGCACGTACGGGTACGCGGGAATATCCAGGGGCACCGAGGGTTTCCGTTCGTCGATCGTTCCAGCGGCGACGGTGATCCAGGAGATCGAGGCGTGGCTGCCCGAGTACACCGCACGCAACACCTCGGGCTCCACCATCCCGGAGGGCTGGATCTCCGCGGTGCGGTCGGGGAGCCCGGACAAGCCGGCGTTCCCGTCGGCCACGACGGAGATCTACCTCGACCTCCGGGTCAACCCGCGGGTGACCCCCGGCGACGTCCGCCACCAGTTCGCGCAGATGATCGCCGACATCTGCCGCCGGCACCCCGGGGTCGACATGGACTGGGAGATGTACGGTTCGCTGCCCGGCGGCATGACAGACCCGGACAACTGGATCGTCCAGTCGTGCCGCCGCGGTTGGGAGGAAGTCGAGGGCACACCGTACGAGACGACGCCCCTGCTCGGCGGCCAGACCGACGGCACGCTCATTCGTAGACTCGGAATTCCCTGTGCCCGAATTGGTTACCCATGGCCGCCGGCCGCCGCGCCGGCAGAACTCAATGAGGGGCTCGGTGGCATGGGCGTCGCCTCGGTCACCGACGTCATGATGGCGACGCGTGCTGTCGCGTACGCCGTCGTCGACACCCTCACCCGTACCAGAGAGGAACTCGACCTGTGAAGCGTGTACTCAACATCGTTCCGGTTCCGGTCCCACCGGAATCCTTGGACGCCTTCGCCTCCCAGCTCTCCGCCGACTTGGTCCACCCCGACTTCGAGAACGTGTTCGTGTCGGCACGCGCGGGCGGTGGCACGCTCGACAGCGCGTACGAGACGACATTGGCCGATGCCTTCGTGCTCGACGCGGGGTGCCGCGCCGAGGAACAGGGCTACGCCGCGGTGTGCGTGAACTCGATGAGCGACTCGGCGCTCGCCGCACTTCGCTCGCGGTTGACGATCCCGGTCGTCGCCCCGAGCCAGGCCACCATGCTGCTCGCATGTCTACTGGGCAAGCGTTTCTCGGTCGTGACGATGTGGCCGCAGTGGCACGAGCTCTACCACAAAGCCGCCCGCGAGAACGGGCTGACCGGACGCCTGGCGTCAGTGCGTGACATCGGTGTCCGGCCCGACGCGGCGGAGCTGCTGGCCGGCAAGGAGGAGTTCGTGTTCGCCGCCGTCGAGCGGGAGGCGCGTGCCGCCGTCGAAGAGGACGGTGCTGACGTCATCATCCTGGGTTCGACCACGATGCACCAGAGTCATGCGTATCTCTCGTCTGTGCTCGATGTGCCCGTCCTCAACCCCGGAGTCGTCGCGTACAAGCTGTGCGAGCTGCTGGTGCAGACCGGCCTCGCGCACAGCAAGCGCGCCTACCCGTCCCCGGAGCGACTGCAGGACGATCTCCTGTCGGCAGTGGCCTCCGTCTTCCCGAGTAAGGACTGACAATGACGACTGAATCCAATCCGGAGATCGGACAGCGCCTGCGCACCGGATCCTTCGACACGAACTACCACGATGTCGGTACCGGCGCCCCGGTACTCCTGCTGCACGGGTCCGGCGCCGGAGTCTCGGCCTGGGCGAACTGGCGTGGGCTGATTCCCGTTCTGGCACAGAACTTTCGAGTGATCGCCCCCGACCTCGTCGGCTTCGGCTACACGTCGCTGCCCGAACCGGCACAGTTCGAGATCTTCGACACCTGGATCGATCAGATCCTGGCGCTGCTCGACGCGCTGGACATCCCGAAGGTGCACGTGGTGGGGAACTCGTTCGGTGGCGGCCTGGCGCTGCACCTTGCGACGCGATATCCGGACCGTCTCGATCGCATCGTGCTTATGGGCGCCGGCGGTGTGCAGTTCGACTTCACGCCGGAACTCGACGCGCTGTGGGGCTATACCCCGTCGGTCGCGAACATGAAGAAGATCATGGACATCATGGCGTACGACCGGTCGCTCGTGACCGACGAACTCGCCGAGCTGCGGTACCGGGCGACGTTGCGTCCGGGGGCGCAGGAGGCCTTCGAGAAGGTGTTCCCGCCGCCGCGGCAGCGGTGGCTCGATGCGCAGATCGTGCCCGACGCCGACCTGGCGAAGATCGAGCACGAGGTGCTGATCCTCCACGGCCGCGAGGACCGAGTGGTTCCGGTGGAGGCGTCGCGGCACATGTTCGAAACGATCCCCAACGCGCAGCTGCACGTGTTCGGAAAGTGTGGTCACTGGACCCAGATCGAGCATGCGTCCCGGTTCCAGCAGCTGGTGGGCCAGTTCCTCGGTGAGTCGCTCGGGCGTGAGGAGGCGTCGGCGTGAGTCCGCGTCGAGCCGATTGCCCGCGGCCGGTAGTCGTCGCGGGTGGTGTGGTCCGGTGAGGGTCGCGATCATCGGAGCCGGCGTCGCCGGCCTGTCCTCGGCGAAGGTGCTGAAACAGTTCGGGTTCGACGTCACCGTGTTCGACCGGACCCCGGACGTCGGCGGCGTGTGGAGTGTGACGCGTCGATATCCGGGGGTGACGACCCAGAACAACAAGGGCACCTATGCCTTCTCCGACTACCCGATGCCGCGGGACTACCCCGAGTGGCCGACGGGGGAGCAGGTGCAAAGGTATCTGGCCGGATACGCCGAGAGCTTCGGGTTGCGCCCGCACCTGCGCCTGGGCACAGAGGTGACGTCGGCGACTCAGGACGAGGGCTCCGGGAACTGGTCGGTGACGACCCGTGAGGTCGAGAGCGGCCGAACAGTGGAGCAGCAGTACGACCGACTCGTGATCGCGAACGGCATCTTCTGTGATCCGTTCGTTCCCCCGTATTCCGGTGCGGCGGAGTACGAGCGGGCAGGCGGCCGGCTGTGTGCCGCCTCCGACTTCCACCGTCTCGAGGACGCGGCCGGCAAGGATGTCCTGGTCGTGGGGTACGGAAAGTCCGCGTGTGACGTCGCCGAGGCCCTCAGCGAGGTCACGTCCTCCATGACGGTGGTGGCCCGCGAGGTCACGTGGAAGATGCCCCGAAAGCTGGGAAATGTGCTGAACTACAAGTACATCCTCCTCACTCGACTCAGTGAGGGGATGTTCGAGCACATCGAGCAGCGCGGATTCGGCCGGTTTCTCACCGGCCCGGGCAGGTTTCTCCGCAACGGTCTGCTCGGCGCCGTCCAGGCGATCACCCAGCGGCAACTCCTTCTCGATCGCGTCGGATTGGTTCCCGAGGGGTCGTTCGAGCGGATCGTGCGGCACGCGGTGAGCCTCGCGACGGAACAGTTCTACGAGAAGGTGGCCGACGGCACGATCGGAGTACGGCGAGGAGCGGTCATCTCCTCGCTGCACGAGAAGGACGGCAAGCCGGTCGCCGAACTTGGCGACGGCGCAGTGGTGCCCGCGGACGTCATCGTATGCGCCACCGGATTCGAGCAGCGGGTGCCCTTCCTGGCCGATGAGCTTCAGTCACGGCTCACCGACGACGCGGGTAACTTCCAGCTCTACCGGCAGATCCTGCCGCTCGACGTCCCCAATCTCTACTTCGTCGGCTACGGCTCGTCGCTGTTCAGTCCACTCAGTGCCGAGGCCGCCGCTCTCTGGACGGCCGATCACATGCTCGGTGGTGCCCGGTTGCCGTCACTCGAGGACCGGCGCGCCTTCGTCCGCACTCGGCTGGACTGGATGGTCGAGCGCAGCGAGGGTAAACCGGCTCGCGGAACGAACATCATCCCGTTCTCGTTGCGGCAGGTCGACGAGGTGCTCGACGAGATCGACGCGAATGTGGGACCCCTGACGCGGCTGGCGCAGTGGTTCCTGCCGGCGCGCCCGGCGTCCTACCGGCGGTCGACCCGCGTGCTGCTGCGGCGCCACGGCATCACCGCGGCGTCGTCTCGTAGCTAGAGGGCGGATGCAGGGGGCCTCGACTGTCGTCGGGCCCCCTGCGCCCGCTACATCTCGTGGCCCGGTCGACCGTTCTGCCCGATCAGTGGCGATGATCCAGCCCGCGAAGCCTGCGCCGCGCGGGATACTCGTGCGAGGAGGTGCTGCCGTGGCCGAGTTCAGTGTGCAGGATGACCGGATTGTCCTGAGGCTGTCGCGTTTCGAACGGATCGCCGGAGTGCACGGTGATGTCACCGTTCCCGTCGAGCAGATCCGCGAAGCCGACGTGGTCGCCGATGCGTTCGCCAACATCCGCGGCCTGCGAGCGCCGGGCCTCGGTGTTCCACGACGCCTGCGCATCGGGACCTGGCGGGGTGGGGGAGTGCGCACCTACGTTGCCGCGCGTGCCGGCGTGCCGGCCGTGCGCGTGCGCACCGTCGGCCGTGCGGCGGGCGCGGAGTTCGACGAACTGATCGTGACTGCGGCCGACGCGGCGGATGTCGTGGCGCGGATCCGCGACGCCCTCGACGCCGACCGGCCGGGGACGGCCGAGCGGGACGTGGCGTTCGCGTCGTCGGACGGCACTCGCCTCGCCGGCACCCTCACCGTCCCCGCGGGCGCCGAGGCCGGACCGGTGGCGTTGATCCTCACCGGCTCGGGTGAGATGAACCGCGACGGCGACCATGCGAAGCTTCCGATCGGTGTCAGCCGGGCGCTTGCGGAAGCATTGGCCCGCAACGGGATCGCGTCGCTGCGCTACGACAAGCGCGGTGTCGCGAAGTCGGGTGGCGACTACTATGCGACGGGGTTGACCGACAACCGTGCCGACGCGGCGGCGGCGATCGAATGGCTGCGCAGCTCAGCGGGTTTCGCGCGCGACGCGGTCGGGGTGATCGGCCACAGCGAGGGTGCGTGCCTGGCGATGGCGCTCGGTGCGGACCGGACGGTGGATCCGTCGGCGGTGGTGTTGCTCGCCGGACCGGCGGTGACCGGCCGGGAAGTGCTGCTCTGGCAGTCGGGGAAGGCCGTCGACGGGTTGCCTGTCCCTACCCGTGCGATCCTGCGCGTGCTGCGGGTGGACGTGAAGGCCAGACAGCGCAAGGCACTCGACAAGCTGTATCGATCGACCGGCGACGTCGCGCGGATGGGCGGCCGCAAGGTCAATGCCCGCTGGTTCCGGGAGTTCCTCGACTTCGATCCGAAACCGCTACTGCAGAAGAATCATTCGCCGGTGCTCGCGATCACCGGCGCGAAGGACTTACAGGTGGATCCCGACGATCTGGCGTCGATAGCGGCGCTCGTACCGGACGGGGTCGACACCGTCCGGATGCCGGACCTGACCCACCTGCTGCGCCGCGATCCGGCGCCGCCGTCGCTGCGGGTCTACCGGAAACTGGTGCGGCAACCGGTGGATCCCGAGGTGCTGTCGCTGGTGGCCGACTGGACGGCCGGCCACCTGCGACGCGTCTGACGGACTTACCGGACGACGACGCCGTCGTCGTCGCTGTAGACCGTCTCGCCCGGGTTGAAGGTGACGCCGCCGAAGGAGACGGGAACGTTCTTCTCGCCGGAGCCGGTCTGGGTGCTCTTGCGCGGATTGGTGCCGAGGGCCTTGATGCCGATGTCGAGGGTGCGCAGGATCGCGGAGTCGCGGACTGCGCCGTTGACGATGACGCCGGCCCAGCCGTTGGAGACGCCGCGCCCGGCGATGATGTCGCCGACGAGGGCGGTGTGCACGCTCGCGTCGCCGTCGACCACCAGGACGCCGCCGTTGCCGGGCTCGCTCAGGGTCTGCTTCACCAGCAGGTTGTCCTGGAAGCACTTGATGGTGGTGATCGGGCCGGAGAACGCGGCCCGGGCACCGAACTGGATGAACTGGGTGTCGCAGCTGCGAATGTCCGGTCCGATCTCGTCGGCCAGATCGGCGGTCGCTACCTGCTCACTCATGGTTTCTTCCCTTCGTCGGTTCGCGCGTCCACCATAATTGACCGGTCGGTAACTTGTGGAGGTCAGCCGCGCCCGTGGCGGCGCTCGTAGTCGTCACGGACCCGGTCGGCGCGGCGCTGCGCCTTCTCGGCGACCAGCTCGGGGTCCAGGCCGTGGCTGTGCAGGCGATGCCGGCGGTACACCTGCATCAATGCGATCGCGAAGTAGACCAGCGGCAGGAACAGCAGCGCCATCATCGCCAGCGGCACCCACACGGGGCCGGGGATCAGCAGGAACAGCGCGAGGATCGGCAGGATCGGCAGCGTGAACCGGATGAGGTAGCGCACCGACGCGCCCGGACCGACCAGGTCCTGGCGCACCCAGTCCTGCAACTCGTCGGGCAGCGTCCGGCCGAAGAGGTACCCGACGTACTGCCCGAACGTGGGGCGCTGTGGTGCGGACATGGGTCCAGACTAGAGCGGCCCGCGACGGGAACGAACCTAGGTCTCGTACCGAACATTTGCTACCGTCGCGAACGGGCAGACGATGAACTCGACATCTGCACGGCAACAGGAGAATACGTGGACCACACGACGACTGCCGGTGGGCCCGCACTGAGCGTCTGCCTCGCCGCGACGGCCGGGTGGCCACTCGGCGATTCGCTCGCGATGCTCGATCGGATCGGCGCCCGGCGTTTCGGCGTCCTGGCCGCCACCCTGGGCGCCCAGGGCTGGGACACGGCTCCACTCGGCCTGGCAGGAACGGGGTCTGATGCGGACCCTCGCCGACAACCTCGATGCGATTCACCTCGTCCAGCTCGGCGACCACCGGGTCGAGGTCACGTCGGTGCCGAACCGCTGGGTGCCCGGCGACGGGCACATCCCGCTGGATCGGCTGGTGCGGGAGGTGCGCGAGTTGGGTTACGCGGGGCTGGTGGATCTCGAGCTGCTGGGTCCGGCGATCGACGACGAGGGCCCGGAGTCGGCGCTGGGGCGCGGGTTGGACTGGATGCGAACGCACGTCCCCGTTCCGGCCGGGATCTGATCGACGGGCTCAGGCGTACAGGTCGGTGATCCGGTCGGCGAAGTTGTCGACGACCTTCTTGCGCTTGAGCTTCATGCTGGGCGTGATCTCGCCGTTCTCGATGGTCAGTTCGCGTTCGAGGATGGTGAACCGCTTGATCTGCTCCCACCGGTTGAGCCCGGTGTTGAGTTGGTCGATGTAGGCACTCATCATCGCGATGGTCGGTGCCGCCGCGGCGACCTCGCGCATCGGCCGATCGCCCATGCCGTTCTCCTGGGCCCATTCGGCGATCGCCTCGCCGTCGAGACTGATGAGGGCGACGCAGTACGACTTGCCCTCCCCGTGGACGATGATCTCCCCGACATACGGGCAGATGCCCTTGAACGTGGCCGCGATCGCGGACGGTGCGACGTACTTGCCGTTGGACGTCTTGAACATGTCCTTCTTGCGGTCGGTGATCCGCAGGAACCCGTCGGCGTCGATCGTGCCGATATCACCGGTGTGGAACCATCCGTCGCTGCTGAGGGACTCGGCGGTGGCGTCCGGATTGTCGTGGTAGCCGCTCATCACTCCCGGACCCTTGATCAGGATCTCGCCGTCCTCCGCGATCTTCACGTCGGTGCCCGGGATGGGCCAACCCACCGTGCCGAACCGGTACGCCGTCGGCCGGGCCACGAGCGACGCGGCACTGGTCTCGGACAGCCCGTAGCCCTCGAGGACGACGATGCCGACGGCGTCGAACCATTGCGCCACATCGTGATCCAGCGCCGCCGAGCCGGAGATGAAGAACTTCAAGCGTCCGCCGAACCGGTCCCGGATCTTCTGGAACACCAGCCGGTCGGCGAGGGCGTACTGCGCCTTCTGCATCGTCGACGGTGTCTTGCCGGCCTGCCGTGTCTTCGACATCGCCAGCCCCACGCCGATCGCCCAGTCGAAGATCTTCTCCTTCACGCCGCCTTCGGCTTTCACCGTGCCGACGATGCGCGCGTATGCCTTCTCGAAGATGCGTGGCGCGGCGCCCATGAACGTCGGCCGGACCACGGCGAGGTTGTCGACGATCTTGTCGACGTGTCCGTCCACGGCGGTCGCGAATCCGATCTGCAGCGGCAGCGTCAGCAGGATCTTGCCGAACACGTGCGACAGCGGCAGCCACAGGTACTGCAGGTCGTCGGCGTCGAGGATCCCGACCGCGTCGATCGCGGCGGCCTCGTACGTCCACGCCGAGTGCGGCAACCGCACGCCCTTCGGTCGACCGGTGGTGCCGGAGGTGTAGATCAGTGTCGCGAGGCTGTCCGGCGAGATCCCGGCGATCCGCTCGTCGACGGCGTCGGGCCGCTCGGCCAGCAGGCGCTCGCCGAGGGCGGCGAGGTCGTCGAACCCGACCACCCACTCGTCGTCCGCGGGTGCGGTGCCGTCGACGAGCACCACGCGCTGCACGTCGGGGATCTCGGCGCGGTGCTCGCGCAGCTTCGCGAGCTGGGCCTCGTCCTCGGCGACCACGACCCGGCTGCCCGAGTTCGCGATGATGAAGGCGACGTCGGACGCCGTGGTCGTCGGGTACACGGTGGTGGTCGCGGCGCCCGCGCACATCACCGCCAGGTCGGCGAGCACCCACTCGTACCGGGTCATCGACGCCAACGCGACGCGCTGCTCCGACTCGACGCCCAGCGCGATCAGCCCGGCCGCCAGCGCGCGCACCCGCTTGCCGACGTCGGCCCACGTCACGCTCGTCCAGCCCGCACCGCCCGGACCGGGGAATCGGAAGGCCTCCGCCTGCGGGGATGCGGCCACCCGATCGATGAACATCCGGGCGACCGACGGCGCCCGCTCCTCGATCTTGGACCAGTCCACGACCTCGTCTGACGCGCGCGAAGCTGTCATAACCCGAGTCTAGAAACCCCCTGCGAACCCCTGAACGGGAATTCACGGCACGGTTCGGTCTCGAAAGTGCGCCGTGCATTCCCGTTCAGGGGTTGATCAGCGGAGGTCCCGGCGGCGTAACGCGGCCAGTCCGGCGAACAGGAGTGCCGCGGCAATCAGCAGCAACCAGACGATCGGGGCGGCCTGGAACTCGCCGCCAGGCAGCTTGGGGAGGTGGGTGAACGGGACGACGTCGAGCAGGGGCTGTGGCAGATCGGCGACCATCCCGAACACGTACAGCGCCATCAACGTCCCGAACACCGCCCAGGCCGCGGGTGCGAAGCGCGGCAGCACCCCGAACAGTGCGACGGTGATGCCGGTGACCAGCCAGACGGCGGGCAGCTGCACCAGAGCGGCGCCCAGGATCCGGGGAACCTCGCCACCGATGTCGTCCACCGACGCGCCGTACGCGAAACCGGCCGCCAGTCCGGCGACGGTGAGCGCGACGGCGGGGCCGATCAGCGCGAACAGGATGTGGCTCATCGCCCACCGGTCCCGCCCGATCGACGCGGCGAGGATCGACTCTGCCCGGCCCGACTCCTCCTCGTCGTGCAGTTGCAGTGTCGCGGAGACGGTGTAGGCGCTGGATACCAGCCCCAGGATCGTGAAGGCCATCGCGATGAACGAGTCCTCGAGCGCCGACGGCCCACCGAGCCGCGCCAGGACCTGGGTGATGAGCTCGCTGTCGCCCAGCTGATCGCTGACACCGTGTGCGGCGCCGCCGATCACGAGTGCGAACACGGTCAGGCCCACCGTCCAGGCGATCATCGACCCGCGCTGCGTGCGCCACGCGAGCCCGACGGGGCCGGCCAGCGACGGCGGTGATGCCGCAGGCCCGGGCCGTTCGGCGATCAGACCGGCGCCGAGGTCGCGTCGGGACAGGAGGCGGTACGCGACGGCGACGAGTACGACGGTCGTGACCGCCGGTAGCAGCAGCACCCACCAGCGTTCGTCGGCGTACGGCCGCACCTGCTGGGCCCAGCCGATGGGGGACAGCCACGACAGCGTCCCGGAGGTGGCGTCGCCCACCGCGCGGAGCAGGAAGGCGAGCGCGAGGACGGCGAAGGCGATGCCGCGCGCGAGCCGTGCCCCGGTGCTCACCTGGGCGGCCACACCGGCGACCCCGGCGAACACCGCACCGGCGCCGAGCACCGCGGCGCCGAATGCGATGGAACCCGTTGCGCCGGTACCGATACCGATCAGACCGAGGGTGCCGACGAGCGCGCTGATCGTGGCGCCGATACCCGCGACGAGCAGCGCGGCGGTGAGGCCCGCGTACCGGCCGATGGACGTGGAGTCGAGTAGTTCGGTACGGCCGGTCTCTTCCTCCGTGCGGGTGTGCCGGACGACGGTGAGGATCACGGCGACGGCCAGGAACGTGAACAGGTAACCGGCGCGCCACGTGGTCAGGGCCCCCACGCTCGAGCCGAAGATCGGTCCTACCAAGGCGATTTCGGACTTCAGGGCCGCGGTCGACTCCGCGAACGCGGTGCGGGCGGCGTCGGTGGTGTACAGCCCGGCGATGGCCTTGCCGTACACGATCGGCAGCAGACCGATCGTGATCGACCACGCCGGCAGGATCAGCCGGTCACGTCGCAGGCACAGGCGTAGCAGTGCGCCGGTCCCGGCAAAATGGGCGGGCGACCGTCGATCCGTCCGGACCGACGCGACCGGCGCGGCGGTGGTGGTCATACCCGCACCTCCTCCGTCAGCTCGTAGTGCCGCAGGAACAGTTCCTCGAGCGTCGGGGGCGTGCTGACCAGACTCCGCACCCCGATGTCGCCGAGCGTGCGAATCAGCGTCCCCAGGGCGTCCGCATCCACCTGACAGTGCAGGGTGCGGCCGTCGAATCGAATGTCCGCGACCCCGGGAATGGCGGCCAGGTCGCCCGGATCGGCGGTGAGTTCGGCGGTGATCGACGTGCGGCTGAGATGACGCATCGAGTCGATCGTGCCGCTCTCGACCGTCCTGCCGGACCGGATGATGGTGACCTTCTGGCACAGCGCCTCCACCTCCGACAGGATGTGGCTCGACAACAGTACGGTCACGCCGCGCGCGCCTGCCTCGGCGATGCAGTCACGGAAGATCTTCTCCATCAACGGATCCAGGCCCGACGTGGGCTCGTCCAGCAGCAGCAGCCGGGCGTGTGACGAGAATGCCGAGATCACGGCGACCTTCTGCCGGTTGCCCTTGGAGTAGGTGCGCGCCTTCTTCCGCGGGTCCAGGTCGAACCGTTCGATCAGGTCGGCCCGGCGTGCGGTGTCGAGGCCACCGCGCATCCGCGCGAGCAGGTCGATGATCTCGCCGCCCGTCAACGACGGCCAGAGCGTGACATCGCCGGGTACGTAGGCGATCTCGCGGTGCAGTTCCACCGCGTCCCGCCACGGGTCGCGGCCCAGCAGTCTCGTCGTCCCGCCGTCGGCGCGGAGGAGTCCGAGGAGAACCCGGATGGTGGTGGACTTCCCGGCGCCGTTGGGGCCGAGGAAACCGTGCACCTCGCCCTCGCTGACCGTGAGATCGAACCCGTCGAGGGCGCGGGTGGCGCCGAACGTCTTCACGAGCTTGTCGATTTCGATGATGTTGGTCATGCCTTCTCCTCGGGAGACGGAATGTGGGGCAACGGATCGGCTGAAGGGTCCCTTTACGCGCTGCGGGCGCACGAGGGGTCCCTTCAGCCCGGGTCGGGGTCGGGGTGGACGCCGGTGTAGGCGTCGAGCATCGACGAATCGACGAACAGTCCCTCGGTGTAGACCTCGAGGCCCGGCAGCATGATCTCGTCCGTCATGTCGCGGATCGCGCGGGCGTAGTCCGTGGACCGGTCATCGTCGGACCGCATCTGCAGGTAGAGCAGGGTCGACCCGAGACTGTTCATGGTGAGGTAGCGTGCGCGTGCGGTCGGGTCGCGACTTGCGCGCACCCGCCCCTCGGCGACCGCCGCCTCGAGATACGCCTCGACGCCCGCAACCATGTGCTCGAACAGTGACGTCGCGAGCCGCCCCCCGGCCTGGAAGCTGCGTACGAGGTACGCCACCAGGGGCGCGTACCGCTCGAGCTCCGACAACGAGGAGAGCATGCGCGCCGGACTGGACGCCGTCAGCACATCCGTCTTCTCGGCGATGATGATGCCGAGGACCTCCTCGTCGCACACCGCCCGTAGGCCCTGTTTGGAGCCGAAATGGTGGTTCACCAGGCCGGGCGAGACCCCCGCCGCGGTCGCGACGGTGCGGATCCCGGCGTCGAACCCCTGTTCACCGAACACGCGGATCGCGGCATCGCGGATCCGGGCGCGGGTGTTGAGGTCCCGGTCGGACGGAACAGCCATGGCTGAACACATGTTCAAAGTCTTACTCGCCTGTTCAACCCCCGCAAGGGGACGGCCGCGTTCCTGACAGGATCTTGACGCGAAACCGGCACAACGATTTTGGTCCCAACAAACACCCGATTGTGTTAGCTTCGCGAACAATTGACCCGCGATCCGGGCCTGCCGAAGTGAGGATGGACTTACGTGACGCTGAACATCGCCGACCTGTACGAAGCGGTCGCGGATGCGATTCCGGACCGGGTGCCGGTGGTGTGTGGGGACGAACGCCGGACCTACGCCGAGCTCGACCGCCGGGCCAACCGGCTCGCGCACCACCTCGAGTCGGTGGGAGTGCAGCCCGGGCAGCACGTGGCGGTCCATATGCGGAACCGGATGGAATACGTGGAGGCCCTGCTGGCCTGCATGAAGATCCGCGCGGTGCCGATCAACGTCAACTTCCGGTACACCGACGCCGAACTGGTGTACCTGTACAGCAACTCCGACAGTGTCGCGCTCATCGTCGAGAACGAGTACCTCGCGACCGCGGGCGTGGCTCTGCCGCAGTGCCCGGGCATCGGGCACGTCGTCGTGGTCGGCGAGCACGACGGGCTGCCGGCCGGTTTCGAGTCCGTGACGGTGGTCGACTACGAGGACGCCCTCGCCGCGCAGCCCGACACCCGCGGCTTCGGACCGCGCAGTTCGGACGACCACTTCGTGATCTACACGGGCGGCACCACGGGGATGCCGAAGGGCGTGGTGTGGCGGCACGAGGACTTCTACTTCGCGGCGCTGTGTGGTGGAAACGTCGGCGGCGCCCCCCGACGTTCGCTCGAGGAGGTGGTGGCCGGCGCCACCGCCAACACCGAACCCTCTGCGTACCTGTTGATTCCGCCGCTGATGCACGGGGCGGCCATCTATTCGCTCCTCATCGCCTTCCTCATGGGCGAGCGGCGCGTCCTCACCCGTACGTTCGACCCGGCCGACGTGCCGCGTCTGGTCGAGGCCGAGCAGCTCGCGGGCATCACGGTCGTCGGCGACGCCATCGCGCGCCCGATCGCCGACGCCATCCGCGAACACGGGGCGGGCCACGACCTGAGTTCGTTGAAGATGATGGGCTCGGGTGGTGCGCTGTTCTCCCCGAAGCTCAAGGACGAACTGCGCGAGATGATCCCGGGCCTGACGATCAAGGACGCATTCGGCGCGTCCGAGACCGGTCACGACGGCATCGTCGAGTTCGGCGAGGACGGCACGAAGCGAATCCGCTCCAACCCCAACATGATCCTCGTCGACGAGAAGTTCCGGCCGATGTCGCCGGGCTCCGACGACGTGGGCTTCATCGCGCGCAGGGGACACGTGCCGCTCGAGTACTACAAGGACGAGGCGAAGACGGCCGCCACGTTCCCGGTGGTCGACGGCGTGCGGATGGCGATCCTGGGCGACATGGGTCGGATGGAGGAGGACGGCACCATCCTGCTGCTCGGTCGGGGATCCACGTGCATCAACACCGGTGGCGAGAAGGTGTACCCCGAAGAGGTGGAGCAGGCACTCAAGACCCACCCCGCCGTGATGGATGCGCTGGTGGCCGGTGCCCCCGACGTCCGGTACGGGGAGCGAGTCGCAGCGGTGGTGCAGTTGCGGCCCGGCTTCGACGACGCCGACCCCGGCCAGATCGCCGAACACTGCCGCGTTCACGTTGCGGGCTACAAGATTCCGCGTGCCGTGGTGGTGGTTCCGTCGATCCGGCGGTCCCCCAGTGGCAAGGCCGACTACCGCTGGGCGCGCGAGGTCGTCACGGCGGGCTAGGTCTGCCGGGATTATCCGCCGCACATGCGTGGGGCCGGTAGTCGTACGACTACCGGCCCCACGCATGTGCCGATCCGCTCACGGCGGCAGAGTCGAGATGTCGACCGCGAACTCCGTCGGCGAGAGGTTCCCGGATCAACAGACGGGTGACGATCAGCCCAGGATGGCGCGGCGGTCGCGGTCCGGATTCGCGAGCAGCAGTGCCGCGACGGCAGCGATGGCGGCGAGGATGCCGATCACCTGGAACACCAGGGTGTAGCCGGCCGTCGGGGTGGCGGCGTTGTCGATGATCACGCCCGTCGCATACGGCGCAATGAGCCCACCGATGGCCATGGTCGCGAGGAAGGCGCCCATGGTGCCGGCCGTCTGCTGAGGTGGGCACAGCTCCGAGATGGCCGCGTTGATGAGAGGAAACGCCATGCTGGCGGCACCGTAGCCGATCGACAACGCAATAACCGCCAGCATCGGTACGTCGACGAGGGGCAGCGCCGCCAGAACAATCCCGCAGACCAGCACGCCGATGCACGGAACGATGATCCGTACCGTGCGGGAGCTCGCGCCACGTCCCATCAGTCGGTCTGTCACGAATCCCGAGGTGATCAACAGGATGAGTGTGACGATGGCGGGTATCGCGAGCATCGATCCGGCCTGCAGCGCGCTGTACCCGAGGCCACGTTCGAAGTATGAAGGGAGCCAGGTCAATACCACAGTAGACAGGCCGTAGACGACGATCGTGAGCGCGCCGCAACTGACGAATGTACGGGAGAGGAGGATCTTCCGCCACGGAACGCTCGCCACGGCGTCGTCAGCATCGCCGGCCTCGGCCTTCGGTGCCTTCCCCGTGTAGGGGCCCTCGGTCCAACCGATGAGCCAGCACACCATCCATGTGACGCCGAGGACGGTCAAGACTGCGACGGTGGTTTTCCAGCCGTAGTTGATGGTGATGAACGTGAGGACCGGGGCGAGCAGGATCTTCGCGATGGATCCCGATGCCATGAGGAAGGCGCCCGGCAGGCCACGCTTGTTCGGTGGATGCCAGGAGTAGGTCGCAGTGTGCATGAGCGCAGAACTCGGACCTTCGGCGAGTCCCAAGAGCATCCGACCCACGATGAGGGTCACCAGGGATGCCGAGATCAGCAGCGGCAGCATCACCACCGACCATGCTGCGGCGAGGATGAGCAGCGCCCAGCGCAGCGTCAGGTACTTGTTCAGGGGACCAGCGAAGAAGCCGCCGATCGTGAAGGTGAGGAAGAACAGCGAGCCGACCATGCCGATCTGGGCGGAGGTGAGGCCCAGTTCACGGGCCATCGGCTGGGCGATGATGCCCAGGACGGCTTTGTCGGCATAGTTGATGATGTAGAGAAACACGACGAGGCCCGTCATGCTCCAGGCGCGGCGCCGGTTGTCGGGTCGGCTTTGGGCGACTATCGGAACAGCAGTCTGCTCTGCGGTCATTCAGTCATTCCTTCGGGCTGATGCTCTCGACCCTCGTGGGCTGAAGCTCTGGATGGGGATGATTTGTTATTACGTTGCGCAAGAGAGTGATCCACTCGGGTATGGGCGGCAGTCGACCACTCCGAAGGTGCGTGGTTGTGCCCGGGTGCGAGTGGAAGAGGCGATGCGGGGAGTCCCGCATCACAGACAATAGCGATGAGTGTCCTATCGAACAAACAATTGATTCGGGTGGATGCGATGGCGTCCTATCGGGACTGGGCTGAAGGTGCACAGACGCCCGGCTGTTGATGGAGTGCAAGACCACCGATTCCCCGCCATGAGCTTCGCTCTACGGAATCGGTTGATGCGCAACGTCATCGATTTGCAGGGCTGAAGTCTTAGAGCAAGCCGGACTCGCGGTGTTCGCGGCGGTGGTCGGCGATACCGGGGTGCCTAGCTCAGGGGGAATCGTTGCTTGACGTAGTCGGTGATGACGTCGGCGACGCAGACTGCCCGCTATGCCGCACACTCTGAGCGCGGCGGTCACAGCCCTCCTCTGGTCTGGACTGCGTGCCGCATGTGCGTGCCGCATGCGCGCGCCGGCTGCGAGTCAGTTCGGTGGGCGCCGGGTGGGCCGAAGGCATGCTCGGTCGCCATGTGGATTGCCTGAGTCGGTTCGGGCTTCCTCAGCATCGGCTGAACATCCCTTCGAGTGTGTGACCGGACTCACCGGGTATGAGCCAGGACTGATTGAACCGCTGCGACGCCGCTGATGTCAAGACCGATCTATCGATCGGTAAGTCAATATAGTGCCTGTACAGCGCCTTCTTTGTCCATTCGTTTCTGTTTGACAGAGATGGATTCTTGCAACGCGCTGGTGTGGTGACCCGGCGTGTGCGCCGACGATGGCCGGTCGTCCCGGTGCGGTCGCGCCGTCCGGCAGTTGCGGAGGCCACGATGATCCCCAAGGCGTCAGTGGGCAAGATCGACAAGAAGGCGCTGCGCGTGCAGTTCGTGCCGTAGCGTCGGTGATCTCGACGGGGCCTCCCGAATGTGAGGCGGAACCTGCCGCGTCGGATATCGAAGGTCCTGGTCGGGTCGAGCATTGAGCGAAACAAATTGCGTAAGAGTTTCTTTCGTGCGCAAACAACGATCGGTCAGGGGCTTGTACCGGCCGCGGTTGTATACCGGCGGGCGACCCGACGGCTGCCAGGCGGCTTCCATGACCAGGCCCGGGACGATGTTGCGGTCCCTGCCCGGGACAACCGAATCGATAATGCACTCGATATGCGCGAGGGAGCCCTCGATCAGTGGTGACCCTGTTCTTCCTGTGCGCTAGAAGACATCGCCGAATTAGTCATCGCGCCGTTGCGCGATGAGGTTACTCAGCTCGAGCTGGCTCCCGCGAGCGCATTGATGCAGCAGGCACCCGATGTCCTGATCTGCTGCCGGCTCGTCGATGCCTTCGAGGGGCAGAACATTACGATCGGGGGATTGATCGAAAGGGATGAGAACGACTGACAGGTGAGGCTCACCGGTTGCCCGCCGACGGCACCTGTCACGATCAGCACACCCGACGTGAAGTGCCCGAGATCATCCCGCAAGGCGCGACCTCCGTCCCGAACAACAGGGTCGGTGCTTACCTCAGGGGTGATCGACGAATCTCGAGTCTACGTCATGAAAATACCTCTGGCAGAAACTGATTGAAATGTGATTGATTACGAAGTGCGACGCCCTCCGGGAACGCCGCGCGCCCGGAAGGCCCCCGAGGTCCCCAGGGGGCGTCGCTGTTCGCATAGTTGGAGGGCCGGTACCGGGTCGGTATCAGAGCACTTCGTCACCGATCCCGAGGGACCGCGACCACAGATAACTGATGGTGTCGATCGCTTGGTCGTCGGAAGCCGGCCGTCCGGATCCCTGTGCGCTCATCCCGAGCCACAAGTAGCAGCTGTGCTCGAGCATCGACGAGAGCGCGGAAGCGGCGACGTAGGGGTCCAGATCCTGGTCCACAGAGCCTTTGGCCTGCATCGCCGAGACGAGTCGAGCGATCTTCCGCACACCCACTTCGCGCATACTCATCCATACCTGCACGAACTCGGAATCCACTGCCGCCGCGTGATGGACGCCGACCAACTCGGGCAGGAATTCTGTGTATGCACGCCAGAAGCCGGCGACATCCGATCTAAGGGTAGCCCTGGTGTACCTGCTGACGGGTGTGGCGTCGTCGCTCGGGTCGACGACAAGATCCATGAAGTCCTGCAACAACACTTCGAGGATCTCGCGCTTGTTGTCGAAGTAGTTGTACAGCGCGGCCGGAGACTTCCCGGCCTCGTCAGCGATGTCGGTGATCCTGGCATTGAGGTAGCCATCGCGCGCGAAGACCTTGCGTGCAGCATCCTTGATCGTCTGCTCGGTCTGCCGCCCCTTGGCCCCGATGCGTTGGCGGTCGGTTCGGTTCGTCTGCGCCACGCGGATCTCCTCCAGTTCGAGTCTTGCTGGCACAAATCGTATCGACCGCGCCGGAGCGGTGCGCTGAGAGCTAAGCCTGAATCCACCGATCCTGTGGGATACGTAAACGTTCTTCGTTCGGAATATGTTTCCGCTCAGATGATTCGGGTGCGCCCGAGTCATTCTTCGACTTCACCTGGCAGGTGAAGACCGCTCGTGGCTGGCCGGGTCGCTACGGGATCATCGAATGGCACGGTGGCAGGGCCGCAGGCCGGGGGATGTGTGACTCCCGAGCGACTAGTGCCAGGTCAGGGCTAGGCGACAGTTCCGGCGAGGACCGCTTCGATGCCTGCGCGAAACCGTTGATCGCGGTTGTCGCCGAGGATGGTGATGGCGTCGGAGGCTCCGTCAGGTTCGGCTGGTTCGCGGCCGGGAGGCATCTGAATGAGATTGTCCCATTCGCCGCTGGCGACCAGACCGAGGTAGGCCTGTTCCTCGATGACGAATCCGACGGTGAAGTTGCGCAACACATATGCGAGATTCCCCGCGTCGAAGGACGGAAGGGCGATCGCGTGCAGGAGCGTGCGCAGTGTTGCACCGAGAGCCGCCGCCGCGGCGAACGGCGAGTAGGAGCCGGCGACGATGCGGCCGCCGTCTCGAAATTTCAGCATCGCGGACCGCATGCGCATGCAGCAGGTGATTACTTGTTCGGCAGTCGGCTGGTCGGTGTCGATGTCGGACAGGTCGATGGTGGCGTAGACAGCGTCGGCCATCGCGCGGCGCAGGTCCCGTTGGTCGCGGAAGTGCTTGTAGATGGCGCCTGGGGAGACGCCGGCGGCGCCGGCCAGGCGCCGCATCGTCAGGGCGTCGAGGCCGTGCTCAGTCACGTAGTGGTGGGCGATCGCCACGAGTCGGTCCCGGGTCAGTCCACGTGCAGCCATGGCTGTCGAGCCTACGGCGGAGGGTTGACCACCGCCTCGGGCGCACTCTACCGTCACCAAGGTGAACATTGTTTACCAACCGTCCTCGGTGATGAAGCCCCGTGTCCCATTGGCCGTGGTGCTGGTCCTGGCGTGCGGAGCGCAGCTGATGGTGGTCCTGGACGGGCTGGTGGTGAACGTGGCTCTGCCCCAGATACGCCTTGATCTGGGCATGTCGCCATCGGCGCTACAGTGGGTCGTCAATGGGTATCTGGTCACCTTCGGCGGCTTGTTGCTGCTGGCCGCCCGTGCCGCCGACTTCATCGGCCATCGGCGAGTCTTCCTCGCAGGGGTCGCGGTGTTCACCCTCGCCAGCCTCGCGGGCGGCCTCGCTCACGACCCGATTGTGCTGATCGCGGCGCGCCTGGTGCAGGGTGTCGGTGCGGCGGCGTTGGCGCCGAGCAGCCTGAGCCTGCTCACCGCGACCCACACCGGCGAACACCGCGCTCGCGCGTTGGCGATCTGGAGCGCCACCTCCAGCGCGGCCGGTGCACTCGGCCTGGTGCTGGGCGGTGTGATCACCGGGGCCCTGGGTTGGCGCTGGGTACTGCTCATCAACGTGCCGATCGGCGTGCTGCTGTGGATCTTGGCGACGGCGACCCTCGCGCCGGCGCAGGTGCGCGCGAGGTGGGCGCTCGACGTGCCCGGTGCGGTGACGGTCACTCTCGGCGTCGGGGTGCTGACCTATGGCATCTCCCAAGCCGGAGCACACGGCTGGGCATCACCGTACGTCGTAGTGGCCCTTGTTGCCGCGGTCGCCCTTCTCGGGCTGTTCGTTCTCGTCGAGCGGCGCAGCTCGAAACCGCTTGTGCCCTTGTCGATTCTGCGCCGACGCAATATCGTGGTCGGGAACACCGTTATTGCGGGACTCGGCGCGATCATGACCGCCACGATGTACTTCTTGTCGCTCTACCTGCAGCAAGTCCTCGGAAATAGTCCACTGCGGACCGGTCTCGCGCTGGTACCGATGAGCATCGTGCTCACGCTCGGTGCGCTCGCCTCGAGGTCGCTGCTTGCCGCATTCGGGGTACGCCGTCTCATCACCGCGGGAGGTCTTCTGATGGCGGCCGGGCTCTTCTGGCTCGCGACCATCACCACGCACAGCGGCTACGTGCTGCACATTCTCGGACCGACGCTCGTGTGGGCTGCTGGGGCGAGCATCGTCATCATGCCGTGCGTCGCCCTGGCTACCACCGGCATCGACGCCGAGCACGCGGGCCTCGCCTCGGGACTGGTCAACACTGCGCGAGGAACTGGCGGTGCGGTCGGACTCGCGGTTTTGGTGTCCACCGCCGCCACGGTGACCGCGCACTCGAACGCCTCGGACTCGTTGGAGCGCCTCGTCCAGGGATACAGGGTCGCGATCATGGTCGCAGCGATCATCGCCGCGCTTGTGGCAGTCCTCGCGGTTGCCGCTCGAACGGCGGGCGCCAACAGTGCCGAAGCAGAGCAGGCCACCCAAGGAGACCTATAGTGCCGCGCATCGACTGTGACGACTCCCTCTCGCCGTCGTGCCCGGTCGCCGCGATCCGGTTCGACGCGGGTGTTGGAAAGGCTCTCGGAGCCGCGGTGGGCGGCGGGCGCGAAGGTGAGCCCGCCTGGACATCCGCCGCTGCGGTCACGCTACTTGCCGGCGCGGACGGAGTCGGGGAGGGCTGGCGGGTCGGCTTCGAGGCGATGTCGGAATACACGTGTGGGCACGGATGGCTCCGAGCTGACGGAGCCATCCGTGCCCACATCGGGTACTGCTGAGGCGACAGCGGCGCTGCGCTACCGCCCGACGGAGAGAGGCCGGTTCAGGTCTGTTCGCTCACATGAGCGGGTCGACAGTTCCCGTCATGAGTGACGGCGAAGCGGCGAGGAGCGGACCGAGATCGGTGATGGCCCCCTCGCCGGCCCGAAACTTGCGATACGCGGCATCGTGCTCGGCTGATTCCCAGGTCTCGACGAAACGCCAGGTATTGGGATCTCTACCGTCGATAACCGACTTCACACTCACGCAGCCGGGGAATCCACGAGTCTCGCCGAGTACCCGTGCCATCACCTCGCGCGCCTTGTCCAGGGATTCCGGCTTGAAGGTCAACTCCAGTACTGCGATCAATTCCATGTCAACTCCTCGGTAGTGGGGCGAATGATGTGTCTGCGATTCGCAGACAGGTCGGTCCGACTGCTCTAGGACCTCGTCGATCGGTTCGGGGCGTCCGTGTCACCGGAACTCGGAGGCAATGTCCCGTCCGACGATCTCCTTCATGATCTCGGTGGTACCGCCGTAGATGGTCTGGATTCTCGAGTCGACATAGGCGCGTCCGATCGGATACTCCATCATGTAGCCGTAACCGCCGTGAAGCTGTACGCAGCGGTCGACTACGCGGGTCTGGAGTTCGGTCGCCCACCACTTGCTCATCGACGCGTCGACGGCAGTGAGCTCGCCGTCGCCGAGTGCGAGAACGCAACGGTCGATGTGCGACTCGGTGACCTCGATTTCGGTGCGCATCTCGGCCAGGGCGAAGCGGGTGTTCTGCAGATCGCCGATCGGCCGTCCGAAGGCCTTGCGTTCGAAGACATACGACTTCGTCCACTCGTATGCTGCCCGCGCCGCTGCGATCGCGTTCACCGCGATGGAGATCCGCTCGAGCGGTAGGTTCTCCATCAGGTGGATGAAACCCCGCCCCTCGGTGCCCAGCAGGTTGTCGGCGGGCACGCGCACGTCCTCGAACACCAACTCGGCGGTGTCCTGGGCGGCCAGCCCGACCTTGTGGAGCTTTCGTCCGCGGCTGAAACCGGGAGCATCACGTTCGACGACGATCAGTGAGAAGCCCCGGGATCCTGCCTCGGGGTCGGTGCGGCACACCACGATCACGATATCGGCGTGGATTCCGTTGGTGATGAACGTCTTCTGTCCGTTGATCACCCATTCGTCGCCATCCCGCACCGCGCTGGTCTTGACACCCTGCAGGTCGCTGCCTGCCCCCGGCTCGGTCATCGCGATCGCGCCGATCAGGTCACCGGCGGCCATGCCCGGCAGCCATCGCCGCTTCTGCTCCTCGGTACCGAGATGCACGATGTAGGGGATCACGATGTCGTCGTGAACACTCAGGCCGGAGCCGAACGAGGTGACCGCCGTCCGGGCGATCTCCTCCGCAACGACGTGTCGGAATCGGTAGTCGGTGACACCCGACCCACCGAACTCTTCGGGAACGCCGAGGCCGACCATTCCGGACCTGCCCGCCGCGGTCCACGCAGAACGATCGATCAGCTTGTCGGTCTCCCAGCGTTCGTAGTGTGGCTCGATCTCGCGAGCGAGAAACTCGCGGACCGATTCGCGGTAAGCCTGGTGGTCGGCCTCGAAGTGTCTACGCTGCATTCCGTCTCCTTGGCGGGTTCATGGGCGGACAGACACCTGCACACCCGGGTGTGCCCGAGTGCGCAGGTGAGTTGTTCTGTGTGTCAGAGGCGTTCGATGATGGTGGCGTTGGCCATGCCGGCGCCTTCGCACATGGTYTGCAGGCCGTAGCGTCCGCCGGTGGCTTCGAGGTGGTTGACGAGGGTGGTGAGCAGGCGGGTGCCGGAGGAGCCGAGGGCGTGGCCGAGGGCGATGGCGCCGCCGCGGGGGTTGAGCTTGGCGGGGTCGGCGCCGAATTCGTGTGCCCACATCAGYGGGACGGGGGCGAAGGCCTCGTTGACCTCGTAGGCGTCGATGTCGTCGATGCTCAGGCCCGACTTGGCGAGGACCTTGTGGGTGGCCGGGATCGGGGCGGTGAGCATGAACATCGGGTCGTCGCCGGCGACGGAGAACGAGTGGAACCGGGCGCGCGGGGTSAGKCCCAGCTTGGATGCCATCTCCTCGCTCATGATCAGSACSGCGGAGGCGCCGTCGGTGAACGGCGAGGAGTTGCCGGGAGTGATGTGCCACTGCGCTTCCGGGAACCGCTGCGAGAACTCGTCGCTGCGGAACGCGGACTTCAGGGCGCCCAGTCCGTCGGCGGTGGTGGAGGCGCGCACGGTCTCGTCGACGGTGTGGGAGACGGTCTCACCGGCGGCGTTCTGCACGTCGATGGGGACGATCTCCTTGTCGAACAGGCCGTTCGCGGCCGCTGCGGCGGCGCGTCGGTGGGATTCGGCGGAGTACGCGTCGAGGGTCTCGCGGTCGAGCTTCCACTTCGCGGCGATCAGTTCGGCCGAAATGCCCTGGTGGATCAGCCCTTCCGGGTACCGGGCGGCGATGCCGGGGCCGGCGGTGTCCTGGCCGATGGGRGAGGTTCCCATGGGGATGCGGCTCATCGATTCGACACCGCAGGCGATGACGATGTCGTAGGCGCCGGCGATGACGCCCTGTGCGGCGAAGTGCGCGGCCTGCTGGCTCGATCCGCACTGGCGGTCGATGGTGGTGGCGGGCACCGAYTCGGGGAACCCGGCGGAGAGCAGCGCGGTGCGGGTGATGTTGAGKGCCTGYTCGCCGACCTGCTGGACGCAGCCGCCGATGACGTCGTCGACGAGGACGGGGTCGAGGTCGTTACGGTCGATGATCGAGCGTAGGACTTCGGCGAGGAGTTCGACGGGGTGGGTGCYGGCGAGGGCGCCGCCCTTCTTTCCCTTGCCGGATGCGAGGCGGACSGCGTCGACGATGACTGCGTTCGTCATGGGTGTTCCTTTCGAAATCAGTGGTGACCGGCGAGGTGGGGAGAAGGTCGCCGATACGGGTTGCGTGAGGTCAGCGGCCCTGCCAGACCGGTGGGCGCTTCTCGGCGAAGGCCTTCGGTCCTTCCTGCGCGTCGGCGCTGGTGAACACGATTTCCATGGCCTTGGCGTTCTGGTCCCACACGTCCTGTTCCCAGTCGGAGTAGGCGGCGGTGTGGTGGATCATGGCCTTCGATTCCCGCACCGCGAGCGGTGCGTTCGCGGCGATCTTCGCGGCGAGTTCGAGGGCGACCTCGAGCGCGGTGCCGGCCGGTGCGACGCGGTTGACCAGACCCAGGTTCAGGCCGTCGACCGCGGTGATGGGTGCGCCGGTGAGCGCGAGTTCGAGGGCGATCTTGCGGGGGATCTGCTGCTGCATGCGGATCACACCACCGGATCACACCAC